>JAAOYC010000042.1 GCA_018221125.1 Candidatus Woesearchaeota archaeon | reverse complement strand
TTTTTCTTATCCCCTAAAGTCAGGAAAATTGAATCTGTATCAGAATAGATCACTTCAAAATCTTTTTCTTTTGCCAAGTCAATGACTTTATGGATATAATGCCTTCCATAAGCAGTTACACTCTGCGCGCATTCAAAACAGTACCATCTTGCCCCGAAAAATCCTAAGTATCCGTAAAAAGCATTTGCCAGCACTTTCAGGCTTTCGCTTCTGGCCTGCAAAGTAATATCTTTCTTCTTTTTAAGCATCTCCTTGATTCTCATCCTTCTTGTGATCAACCCTTCAACAATTGAAGGCAGAAATCCTTTTTTGTTTTTGCAGAACCAGTATCTTCCCTCTTCTGTAGGAGCATGCTCTGCTTTTTCTTTGCAGCAGCTGCAGTTAAAGCTGGACAATCCTATATTATGAGAACTGATTATTGTTGGATACAGGCTTCTGAAATCAAAGATAACAATATCCTTGTATAATCCAGGCTTTGGCTCAAAAACAAATGCTCCTTTGTATTTTTTCTCTCTCCTTTCGCTTAACTCTTCATGATGAGGCTTGTTAGGAGCAATCTCATTAAACTCCTTTGCCTGTTTCAGTATATACCATTCAACTAATTGGCTGAATCCCATCCTAATAGTATCATAGATAGGCAGTCCGACAATCTTTACCATCTCTTCAATATTAGGAAAGAGTTTCAAGCTCAGATTATAAGTAAGGTCAGCATCTTTCAGATTATACTTGCAAAACTTGTCTAAGTCTTTTCCTTCATCCCATGCAGCAGCAAGATTTTCAATATCAACTTCCATCTTCTGCTCTCCCAGGATTTCAGCAGCAACATTGTTCAGGCTTAAAGAATCAGTATTCAGCCCTCTCCTCATTATCTTTGAAACAAACTTGAAAATATCAAGATGCACTAATCCAGTTATCTGTACTGATTCTGTCCTTCCTTTTGAAAGCTTCAGAGTAGAATAATCTAATCCTATATCTAAGTTGATTTTGTATTTCTTTGCTCTTGTTATGATATAAGGCAGGTCAAAACCATCTGAAAAATATCCAGCCAGGATATCAGGCTTCTGTTTTTCAACAATCTCCTTGAATCTATTGAGTAATTCTACTTCTCCATCAACAAACTCAATATAATCTTCATCTGTCTTGAATCTCTTCCATGTTATGACTTTTCTATAATTCTCTCCATAGAATGCAAGCATGATAATTGGATGTTCTTCTGGAAGATATGCCTTTCCAGTTGGGTTATAAGTTTCAATATCAAAACCTAAAATATTTGGCTTTGTTAAGGTATCAGTTCCAGCCTGCTCAATCCTTTCTGCTTTAAAACAAGGAACTTTGCTTTTGACATTGATAAAATCCCCTTCTGCTTCAACCAAAGTCAAAGGAGTCAATCCTTTGTCAATCAGATATCTTCTTGTAAAATGAATATCATATTCATTAATGCTTTCAATCATCTCCCAATCCTTGATAACATCCCTTATAACAGGAACATCTGCTGGAATTCCAACAAAAACTTTTACTGCTTTCCTGCTTTTTCCTAAAAACTTCTTGTCAACAACCTCTGTTTTAGTAACAGCAGCTTTCCTGTCCTTATGCTCAACACTGATCTTCACAATCTTGCTGCAAAAGCTCTTAATCTCATCCTCATCTCTCAGCAAAACATAGAAATACGGCTCAAAACTTGAATCAACAACACATATTTGTTCTTCAGAAGTTGTTCTGCCATATAGATAAATCACAGGCTTCCCATTCTCTATCTTATAAGCTATATCCAAAGGATAGAACTGTATCTTATCTGCCCCCATATGTCGAGTAAATATAAATTAGTTTATAAGTTTTCTTATATAAAAAATAAAAAAGAAAATAAAAAAGAAATTACAAATCTTTAGCCATTACAGTCTTTCGACCATTTGCTTCTGCTCTTGCAGCAGCTGCTTTGACTAATTCTTCTGCTTTTTTATTAAGAGCCTCTGCTAAGTCTCCTGAGATGTTATAACCAGGAACAACACTCTTTATTTTTGCTTTTACTATTAACATTTTTCCACCTCGTAATTGTTTAATCTAAAAACTTCCTACATCTATATAAAGATTTCGGCTGAAATATAAGAATTCAGGGGTTTGAAGGCTTAGAATTCATATCCAGGATTTTGCATCTTTTCAAAAAGTTTTTTTGACCTCTTAATAGTCCTTGGCTTAAGATGCTTCTCAATATCTTCAAAATCATTGTTTCTTATGATAGAAAACATTTCCTTAAGCAGTTCAAGAGGAGTTTTGTGTCTTTCTTTTTCCATCAAATAAAGAAATATATCATTGCATACATCATTAGCAACAGAATGCAGATCCACATGTGTTGTAGCTGCTGAAATAAGACGGTCCTCTCCTAATTCCCCGTTCTTGTAGAATTTCCTGATTGTATACAGCATACCTAATCTTTCAAAAGCCATTGCTCCTGTTTCTTCCATAAGCAATGCAGGAGGGAATTCCTTTAGATCATCATCAAATTTAAGCTCTGTTAGCCTTCCTGTTGTCCTTTTTAATTCCTTAAACTTTTTTGTAACAGTATCGTGATAATTATCAGAGTGTTTTACAAGATGATGCCCAATCTCATGGTAAGATGTTTCAAGAACAACATAAGCCTCTCCCTGTCTAACAACTATCATTCCTTTTAATGGGTCTTGGTAGCCTACTATACTATGACCTCTTTCACTGCCATATATCCTTAGAAAATGCCTTAAACCACGGACATACACCTTAACATCAGAAACATCCTCTCCAGTCAAATCTTTGACAACATCATTAACAATTGCTCTTACTTCATCATATTTTCTTATCTGAAGCTTTTTTTCATATTTATCAGATAGACTTTCAACAGCACACTCTAGGCTTATCCTGGGAACAGGCTCCTGATTAGCATAACAACCGCCTAATGCAATTGAAGCTCCTAATACAGATCCTATGACTATATCTCTTAGTTTCATCATATTAAATATAAGAAATAGAGGTTTTTAAACCTTAGGCTTTTTTATCTTCTTTCAGCACGTGATCTAACTAGAATTTTTAAATGTTTTCCAAGTACTCTATCTACATCTCCCCTATTTGCTGCTCTTGCTTTTTCAAGATATCCTAAAGATCTAGCAGCCTCTGCATCTCTAAGTAAGGTATAAACCATTTCAAATTTCTGTTCACCAGTTGCTCCTCTAAAAGAATTTTTTTGACTAACAAAAGAAGCATATCCTGGAGTATCATCTGAAACCCATCCAGCATATCTTTCATTTCCATTATTTTCTTTACGTCTATTTCTTCTATTTCTAGTTCCAGCATCAATTTTTTCTATTGCAGGTGCTAAATTAGAATCTGATCTAAGATCTTTATCAACAACAATACCACTAACAGCACGAGCAACATAATTTTCTAACATGCTCTTTGCAGTGCCGTCAGAATAAGGACTAAAAGGCTTTTCTCCTTCTTTTTCAGAAAATTCAGAATAACCTGGTACAGCAACCAAAGTTCTGCCTTTATTTATTTTATAAAGTTGTAATCCAAATAAATCAATAAATTCTTGTTTTTCATCAGCTAAAAGTCCTAAATTTCTATAAATTAAGATTTCTCTACTAGGTTTCTTAACTTCATCAGACTCTTCATTAGAATCAGAATCCTCTGGAAGACTAATAAAATAAATATCAGTATGAAGAGTTGGAAATCCTTTTTCAAGTATTGGTTTTAAACGTTTTACAACACTTCTTCCTATTTGTCCATCAGTATATTGAGAAAGATCTATCTGTACTCTTTTTCTTCTAGCAAAAGCAGTTTCTGGTGCTAAAGGGTCATACAATGTATTAACACAACCTCCGGCAGCTAAACTTGCTATAACAACTCCCACTAATGTATTTTTTACTCCCATGTATATAATGTATATAGGCAGGAATATAAAAAGCTTATGCAATTACCTATGCCCAAACCAGAATACTAACTTCTCTTTATCATCTAATCTTACAAAGGCTAATTTTTGATTATTTCATTAATTTAATTACTTATGATTTTCCACTGGTCACTGGACATTTGTGCGCGTAAGCTATTTAAACCTCAAAATAAATTAAGTAATTCGAAATTAATAAATATGTGATTTAAAGTGAGTTTGGATGGTCAAAAAATCAAAAGTATTAATTTAATTGATTTAAATAAATTAAAATTCAAGGTTTCAATTAAAGAAGATATTGCAAAACTAATCTTGAATGATATCCAAATCAAAGGAATATCTCTTTATAAAAGATTAAACAATTTAGAGAGTCAGAAATATAAGAAAATAAGCAGCATAAAAGGAGATTTTCTAAGTAAATGGAAAATAGGAAAAAGAATTCCTATTGATTGTTTTAAATCATTGTGTAATCTATCAAAAAAAGAGCCGTTAGATTATCAAAAGAATATTTATGAGTTATTGTATGGAAGTTGTAAGAATGGGTGGAAAATAGATCTCCCAATAAAAATTGATAAAAAATTATTCTTGATTTCAGAAGCAATAAGAACTGAGGGAAACATTGTTAAAGGAAAAAATAGGTCGATACAAGGAATAGCAATATCAAATAAAGATGTCAATTTATTAAAGATTATTGAAAAAGCATTGAATAAGTTAAACATAGAGTCTGGTTTTTCTAGAATTCTTCATATAATTATCTATTTGAAAAAGAACAATATAACTAAAATAATAAATAAAAAAAGTAAAAAAGAATTACATTTTCATTATAATAATGAAAGATTAGAATTCTTAGAACAAATTAGAGATTACAAAATTGAAAGAGAGTATATTATTTATACTAATAAAGAGGATAGTAATCTAAAATTAAATATATCTAATGATAACCTTCTTATGATTGAATCAGATTTTAAAGCAACTTCTTATTTAACATTGCAATCATATAATAGTGTATTTGCTAGGTTTTTAAGTTCCTCTTTTAAAATTCCTTATGGAATTGGGAATAACAAGACATACTCAATTAAGTTTCCATTTGATATAAATCTTTTATCTGAAGAGATTTTAAAAACTATCTTGGATATTGTGATATCTTGTGAAGGAAACGTGTTTTATAATAAACGCAAAGGAGACAGGCACATAAAAATAAAGATTGCAAGTAGAAGATATCTAATGACATTAAAGAATATATTGCGAAAATTTGATATTGATTCAGAGATAAGAAAATCTCCTGAAGAACGATTGCATGTTTTATTTATTAGAAGAAAACAAAACCTTGACAAGTTATTTAATCTAGTCAAATTGACTGTCAAATATAAACAAAATACATTTAAAGAAATTATAAAATCGTATAAATATATGACAAAAAAATAATTATCTGTGTGCATACCAAAATATAAGTTTGTTCTTTTCCTTTTTATCAAAACGGCAAAAACCTACGCGCTCCATTTGTATAATACTTCCTTTTTTCAATTTTCCAACACCAGTTTCTGCAACACCCTTAACTAAACTCTTGTCATCCATCAGCAAAGAAACATCAACATTTTTCCCAGCAGGAAGCCAATGGATTATTTTCCTGCCTTCTTTCTTATATTTCTCATACTCTAAAGAATCAAATACAAATTTCTTTCCTTTTTTGACAAAATTCAAACAATCCATAAGCCTAATCAACTCTCCATTTTTAATGGATTTATAATCTTCAGAAGAAATCAAGAACTTACCATTAGTTGAAAACTTTCTTTTTCCTTTCTTAGGAAAATCAGGATGCAGATCCAGACTTACTTCTTGCTTAGGAGCTCCTTCAACAACAATCTCTTTAGGCGAAGCAACAAAGAAATACCTATTAGATACAGAATCCAAGACTTCTTTATTAAAATGATTCAGTGCTTTGAAAAAATCTTCTTTTGTAACAGACTTGTCATTTTGTGTTACCCCTACATCTAATGCATATTTGATAAATGCCTCTGGCTGATAACCTCTTCTTTTCAAAGCAGCCAGGAAAGGCAGGCGAATATCACTCCAGCCATCATACTTCTTTTCTTCAATCAATACTTTTACTTTTGAACAGCTCATAGGCATTCCTAAGAAATTTATCTTTCCTACAAATATGGTCTCTGGAATAGACAGGTCAAAATAATTATACAGGAATTCCTGCCTTTTTGCATTATCAATATGATCCTTTGCTCTCAATATATGAGTCATTCCTGATTCAACATCATCTACAAAAACAGCCAGGTTCATGAGAGGCCATACTCTAAATTCAGTTCCTTTTCTTGGATGAGGATTCTCATTGATTCTCATCAAAGGAAAATCCCTCATAGCAGGATTTTTATGCTCAATGTCTGTCTTTAATCTCAAAACAGCTTCTCCTGGCTTGTATTCTCCAAACATCTTTGCATATCTTTTCTGATGTTCTTCAACATCCAGTTTTCTGCAGGGACATGCTTTTTTCTCAAATATCAATTCCCTGAAATGATCTGATGTGCATTCGCAGACATATGCCTTTCCCATATCAACTAATTTTTCAGCATAGTCATAATATAATCCTAGCCTGTCTGATTGTATAATAATTTCTGAAACATTGTCTTTTGTAACCCACTTTGCATCCTCTGGCAGCATTCCATAAGCAGGCTCATAAATATTTTCAGGATTTGTATCTTCAATCCTTAATATCAGTTTTCCATTATATTTTTTGCAGTATTCTGAATTCAAAGACAAAGGATAAGCATGGCCTAGATGCATTGGTCCAGAAGGCGAAGGAGAAAGCCTCATTACAACTTTTCCTTTTACATTCTTCAGTTCAGGAAGTCCTTCTTTTTTCTTAACTTTCTTTTTAACTATCTGGCCTTCATATTTCTTAAACTCATCTTCTTGCTCTTTCAAAGACATTTTATTGACTTCAGCAACTACAGAATTAACTTCCTGCGCAATCTCTTTCATCTTGCTTTTCAAAGATTCATCTTCAGAAATTACTTTGCCGATAACAGCTCCTGGATTGGCTTTGCCTTTAAACAAAACAGCATTCTGTAGAGCATATTTTAATATTGTTTCTTTTAATTCCATTAGACTAGACTAGTAAGGATTACTATTTAAATTTAATTATTCATAATAGAGAAAATATAGTTTACTAAAACAATAATACTCTATTATTTGCTCTCTTTTTGTGTTATAGCCACTAAAAAACCAAAACTTTTATAAACAACCCCTTATAATCTGATATATTATCATACGGGGTGATATTTATGCCGCAACAGAGAAAAACACAAACAATTCCAAAAGCACCAGTTGCTAGGATTCTAATGAATGCAGGAGCTAAAAGAGTATCAGCAGGAGCAGCAGAAACATTTGCAGACATACTTTATGAATTAGCATTAAAAATCGGAGAAAAAGCAGCAATGATTGCAAAACACTCTGGTAGAAAAACAGTTCATGAAGGGGATGTCAAGTTAGCTGTTAGGAGATAATTCCATTAACATTTTAAATTAACTTCTTTTTCTATTTTTTATGCATGGAAGAATTTCACAAATAAGTGACATATATCTAGGGTTAAATCAAAGAGATAGACCAAAAATAGAGGAAGGTAGAGTAGAATGCATTGTCAAAAATAGTTTAGGTCAAGACAAGGGTCTTGTGTTTCATGTAGTAGATGAAACCGATTATGCTAAAGATGAACAACATTTTGAGTTTGGTTTCTTAGTAAGAGTACACCCTCCAAAAGCAAATTATGAAAATATAGAAAAATATGAAGTTTTTATTGACAAAGAAAATTGTGAAACTTTGCTAAAAAAAGGGTATATTGTTACAAGATGGACACCACTCGGAGCAAAGATTGATATAACTTACTGGGAGCCTGGAATGTCTTTACGTTAATTTATCTAATCTCTCTCAACCACAGCAATCCAATCCTGATCATCAGTCTATTGAACTTATCAGAAATCCTGTATGTTTTCTTGTAAAGATCATAATCAACCAAGCCCATGCTTTTCATTGGTGTCAGAATTCTGTCATAAAATTGTCTTTTGTTGTAAGAAATCTGAGGAGATTCTTTTTTAAAAGGCCCTATTCTTACAGTTGTATCAACCAATGTTCCTTCATGCAGCTTAATGGCAAACATGCTCATCTCTGTCTTACCTATCTCCCCGCCTGCTTCCTTGATATGATTAATAAGAAGTCTTGCAACAGTCTCCTGCTGATCTGTAGCAAAAATTACTTTATAGATACTGTCAGGCATATTAAACTGATCAAATAGTATTACCATTATTTCGACCCCCAAGTCTTAATTTGATTAGATATACTCATATATTAATGTTACGCTTTTGTATATTAGAGTATAGTTGTTTATATTTAGTAGTTTGGTATATTAGAAACATTTTTATTCTAAAACAAAAATATTTTATAATACGGGCTGATAGTTTAATCTGGTAGAATTTTCGGCTGGCAGCCGAGAGATTGTGGGTTCAAATCCCACTCAGTCCATTGAGCAAAAAATGAAACTGATCTTTGTAACAGGAAATAACAAAAAACTAGAAGAAGCAAGAAAGATTCTATCAGGCTTTGAGATAGAAAACACTAAGCTTGACATCCCTGAAATACAAGAAGAGATACATGAAGTAATAAAAGACAAAGCAAAGAAAGCAACAGCATTGATGAACAAGCCTTGCTTTGTAGAAGATACATCATTATGCTTTAATGCTCTCAAAGGTCTTCCTGGACAATACATAAAAGAATTCTTAGATAAGCTAGGGCTCAAAGGAGTATGCAATCTTCTTGCAACATATGATGACAAGTCAGCAGAAGCTGTCTGCATGGTAGGATATTGCGAGCCAGGAAAAGAACCAGTCATATTAGAAGGAAAAGTAAAAGGAGCTATAGTAGAGCCAAGAGGAAAGATAGAATTCGGCTGGGATCCAATCTTCCAGCCAGAGGGCTATGAAAAAACATTTGCAGAGATGACACAAGAAGAAAAAAATGCAATATCTCATAGAAAGAAAGCTTTAATAAAGTTTAAAGAATTTTTAGATAAAGGTGAATAAAATGCAAGACTGCATATTCTGTAAAATAATAAAAGGAGAAATTCCTTGTGCAAAAGTATATGAAGATGAAAATGTTTTTGCTTTCCTGGATATTGCTCCTGTCAGCAAAGGACATACTTTAGTCATTCCAAAAGAGCATGGTGAAAATCTATTAGATATCTCAGACAAAGCTTTGGCAGACACAGCAAAAGCAGCAAAAAAGATAGCAAAAGCAATTGTCAAAGCAACAAAAGCAGATGGATTTAACTTCAGCCAGAACAATGGAACAGCTGCAGGGCAGGGAGTCATGCATTTTCACTTCCATATCATCCCAAGATTTAAAGAAGACAGATTAAAGCCTTGGCCTCATGGAAAATATGAGCAAGGAGAAGACAAGGATATTGCTGAAAAGATAAGTTCTCTTCTGTAATTCCGATACTTTTTTAAAGCAGTTTCCAATTTTTTCTTATACCGGCGGTGTAACTCAGTCTGGTTAGAGTATCACGCTCATATGAGTTGAGCGATGAGGCGCAAGCCGATGATCTAGACTCTTTCAGAGACACGTGGAAGCCGCGAGTTCAAATCTCGCCACCGCCACTTTTTAAAAATGATAGGAATAAGCTCAAAAAACTGCCGAGTAGGAGATTTATGGTTAGAATCTCTACTAAAAGAAAAATTTAAACTTATAGAGATAAATCACAGATGGACTTCTATAGCTTTCAATGATAAAGCAATAAAACGTATAAAAGATACTCTAAAGAAACATTCAGCTATTGCAACAATTCACAGCGGAACAAGTGATTTATTGCATAAAAACAGAATAATAGACCAGCAGCAAAGATTATTATTAAAAGCAGAGATTATTTTTGCAAATAAGATAAAGGCAAAAGTAGTAAGCTTCCATCTTCCAAAGTACTTGGATCATAAAAAAGACAAAAACAAGATTAATAATTTCTTAAAAGAGATATTGTCTTTTGCTAAAAAATATAAAATTCCATTATTAATAGAAAATGATTCAAATGGGCCATGGACAACTGCAGAAGACTTTCTTCCTTATCTAAAAAAATACAAATCATTGAAATTCCTGATTGATATAGGTCACTTAAACAGGTCAACAAAAGCAGGACTAGTAAGCTCTGAAAAAGATTTTATTGAGAAAATGAAACCTTATGTAAGATATGTTCATGCTCAATCAAACAAAGGAATAAATGATGATCATATTGCTTTAGGAGATGGTAATATAAAAAAAGAGATTGTTCTTCCATTATTAAAAAAACTGAAAATCAAATACTGGGTAGCAGAAACCAATTTAATGAAA
>JAAOYC010000041.1 GCA_018221125.1 Candidatus Woesearchaeota archaeon | reverse complement strand
GTCTCTGAGCCTAGTCTTCCTACGTCTGTCCAGGTTGTTCCGCCGTCATATCTGTAAACTTTTCCAGAGATGGAACCTCCGCCGTATAAGCTGCCATTCCATACACGAAGAGAAAATACGTGAGTATCTGAGCCTAGTCTTCCTACGTCTGTCCAGGTTGTTCCGCCGTCATATCTGTAAACTTTTCCTGAGTTATAAGTTCCAGCATATAAACTTCCATTCCATATTGCCAAGGATTTAACCTCAATGTTAGAGCCAAGCTGCCCTAAATCAGTCCAGGTTGTTCCTCCATCATACCGGAATACCTTTCCTGAAAGGGATGTACCCCCATATAAGCTTCCATTCCAGACTGCTAAGGCCCATATTACCTGGCTAGAGCCAAGCTGCCCTGTACTTGTCCAGGTTGTTCCTCCATCATACCTGTAGACCCTTCCTGAGTTTGATGCTCCAGCATAAAGAGTTTCATTCCAGACTGCAAGTGTACGGAATCCAAAATTAGTTTCTGGCTGTCCTTTATTTTCCCAGGTTGTTCCATTATACCTATAAATTTTTGCTGTAGTAGTATCTTCACCAGCACCAGCATATAAACTTCCATTCCAGACTGTTAGAGAAAGTACTTCCCTAATTCCTGCTTGTCCTGTGTTAATCCAACTACCATTTCCTTTTCCACTCACACTTGCTTCAAGTTTTCCTTCAAGATTTACACAAATCTCAAGACTTCCTGCATCAAGAATACAGTTTTTACCAGATTGGCTGTTAAATTCTTCAGTGTGATTATATCTAAACCATGCTGAATAGGTAATTCCTTCACTAACAGCACTATCAATCCAGCTACTATCACCATCAAATTCATAAGCTCCTTTTCCATCATAACCACTAGAAGAATCCCAAGTTGCACCTAAAACTGTTCCATTATTGCCGTAAGAATAGTCTCTTGTAAAAGTACTGTTAGAACCTCCTTCAAATGGCATGTTCAAAATCATTATAAGAATATTATTGACATACCAGTTGATTATATTCTTTACAAAATCATTCTCAGCATCAAAAGTACTTATATTATACACAGTAAGATTTTCTGTAGTCAAATTAGTGCCAAAAGTTGAGTTAAGTATTGGTGTGCCTTGGGTTGGAGGAGTATTTGGAGAATATATGGTAACAGCATCAATTGTAGTCAAATTATCATAGCCTGTTTTATTGCAGCTTGCATTCCAGTCATAAATTCCAGCAGCACTAAAATTTCTACTATATTCATGCAATAGAGAAGTTACATTCCAAGTCATGTTTGCATTGGAATCATTGAATTCTATTGAACAATTAGCTCCTAATATTATCCCACTTGAATTTGTATAATTAGCAAAGAACTTAACAGAATCATTTGCATACTTTGTCTGATTTCCTCCTGCAGAATCAGTTTCATCCCAGATAGAAAGGGCTGTAAAACTTGATTGAGGTATAGTAGACGATGTCCTAAGATTATCAAAATAACCATCAATACTGATTACATATCCTCCACCAGGAGCAAAAAGCCAAGAGCCTAGTGTAATATTATGTAATTCAGTGAATGTAGAAACATTAACTGATTGATTATACCATGTTCCGGTTCCGCTGGAATTCCATAATCTGTTAGAAAGGCCGTCAATAGTAAAACTGATATATCCATTGCTTGGATCAACACGAGCATCAAAAACAATTATATCAACATTAGTTAGATTAACTTCCTGTGTTGCATATGCTACCCAAAAACATGGAGTAGGTCCACTCATACATCCTCCATTAATTCTCATTGCATAAGTATCATTGCTAGCCCAAACATTTGATCTTCCTACTCCTCCACTCTCTGTCCAATTATCTGCATCTGCTCCTGTGCCATTTTCAAAACTAGGATTAGGTATTAATCCACCATTTGCCATGATACTAAATTCACTGCTCATAACTTCAGGCTCTTCTTCAGAAATATTTTCTTCAGCAGGCTCAGAAACATTAATAGTTTCATTAACAATTGTTTCATTCATAATTAAACTCAGCCCACTGATATTCTCTCCAACAGGCTCAGAAACATTAATAGTTTCATTAACTATTGTTTCATTCATTACAAAAACTGCCTCAGTGATATTTTCTTCTGAAATATTCTCAAGAACACCAAATCCAGTTATTCCAGAAAACTCAACATAGACTAAAAGCGCTATTGACAAGACTAAGAAAACTGCTCCAATAAAAGCAAAATTACTAAACTCCTCTTTTTTTGTTTTTTTCATCTAACCTTCTTCTTCATAAGATTCTTCAGCAGGTTCAATCTGAATAAACCATTTCTTTTTAGATTCATCAAACTGAAAAATTACTTCATTCTTTTTGTCTTTTTCAACTGAGAACAAGATAGGCATTGGTATTGTAATCTCATAGCTGCTGCCTCTTTTATACAATTTTCTCTTTAATTCTGCCATAATTGATACTTATAACTCTACTTATTCATATACTAATAGAATTACTGATTAATATACTTATATTTAAAGTTTTGTATTCGAAAATAATTATTTGCAAAGATAATCAAGAATATTATTTATACTTATTTATATACTTTGTTATCTACTTAATAAAATACTTATTTTATTAGCTTTCCAGCAGCTTCAGATTTAATTTCAGAATTCAATAATTTTCCTAAAACTTCTTTTAGCTCATCAATCTTAACTCTAATTTGCTTTGTTGTATCTCTATCTCTGATTGTAACAGCTTTATCTTTTAAAGAATCAAAATCAAATGTAATGCAGTAAGGAATTCCAATCTCATCTGCTCTTGCATATCTTCTTCCAACACTTCCAGAGGTATCAAATTGGCAGACAAAATCTTCTTTCAATAAATCAAAGATTTCTTTTGCTTCTTTGTTTAATTTATTTACTAATGGAAAAATTCCAACTTTAATAGGAGCTAATTTTGGAGCTAACTTCAAGACAACATTTCCTCTTTCCTTGTCATCATAATAAGCATTAAACAAAACAGTTAGGAAAGCTCTGTCAACTCCTTGTGAAGGTTCAATAACTCTTGGAATAACTTTCTGCTTTGATTCTTCATCAAACAATTCCATTGATTTTTTGCTTGTCTCCTGATGCTTGGTTAGATCAAACTGTCCTCTGTTTGCATTTCCATGAACTTCTTTCCATCCAAAAGAATATTTGTATTCAATATCAAAACATGCACTGCTGTAATGCGCAAGCTCATCTTTCATATGCTCTCTTAATCTCAGATCTTTTTTGTCAATTCCTAAGTCGAGAAACCACTGATAATTTTCCTTTATCCAGTAAGCATGCCATTCTCCTAACATCTTTTTATCTAGCATATCTCCCAGTTTGATTGTAGCATGCTCTTCCTTGCCCTCTTCTTGATCTTTTCCAGTTAGTAATTGAAATTCAAAATTATTATCTTTCTTTTTCAATAAACCACATTCAGTTTGCTCAGGATGAATAAAAAACTCAATCTCCATCTGCTCAAACTCTCTGCATCTAAACAAGAAATCCCTTGGAGAAATCTCATTCCTAAATGCTTTTCCTATCTGTGCAATTCCAAATGGAAGCTTGACTCTTGATGTTTCTGCTACAGCTTTGAAATTTGTAAAGATTAATTGTGCAGTTTCTGGCCTTAAGTAAGCAACATTGCCTTCAACAGGCCCAACATTAGTCTTGAACATCAGATTGATATCTCCAATTACTTCATACTCTCCATCACATTCAGGACATTTTACTTTCCCAACTTCAGTTTTATCAATCTTGTTTGGTTTTTTGCAGTTCTTGCATTTAACATAGACATCATTGAAATTCTCAACATGCCCGCTTGCTTCCCAAACCTTTGGATGAGAAATAATTGCCCCATCTATACCAACAACATCTGCTCTAGACTGGACAAACCTTTTCCACCAGTCATTTTTAATGTTGTTTTTCAGCTCAACACCTAATGGACCATAATCAAAAAATCCAGCCATGCCTCCATAGATCTCAGAATCAGGATATACAAATCCTTTTTTCTTGCAGAAAACTGCCATATCACTTATTTCAACCATGCTTTTGGAGTCAGGCAGTCCTTTATATAGTTTATTGTCTTTAGGTACTACATCCTTTGTTATATGTTCTACATCTGCTTCTTTTTTAGGCACTACATTCTTAATTTGCTTTAATTTATCCTCGACATCTCTCTTAGTAGGCTTTTTCTTCCCAAAATAAGCAATATTCTTAGAAACAACTTTCCCATCTACTCTTTTTGATGCTTTCAGATAATAATACGGTTTTCCATTGATCAACTTCTTAACAACATATGCCATAGAAAAAGTTAGGTACTACTTATATTTAAGTCTATTTATTTTAGGTACTACTTCTTCAACCAATCAACTTCTTCTTGATTCAAATCCAGATCATCTGCAATTTTCTCAGCCATTTCTTCATTGTTTTGGAAAATTACTTTGAAATATTCAATATTCTTCAGTATCTGCTTGCTGCTTGTATGTGTTTTCTCAGCAATCTTTGCTGCAATTGCTTTTTTCTTCATATTCTTCTGCTTTGCCCACCACATCTTCAGTATTCTTCCAGTTGGCTTATACTGAACAAAATTCTTATTTTTCTTATCTTTGCTAACAGCAACACCTGCAGTCATTAGATTGCTAACATAACTCAAAAATCTCCAGTGCTGCCATCTTCTTATCCTTCCTTTGAAAACATCTGCTCTGCTTAGATTATCATAAGCTCTGGCTAAATCCTTTGGATTAGTATATTCCTTTGGCAGATTCTCATCCAGCCAAAACATCCTCTGGTCAAAATCCTCTTCAACATTATCAAAAGCAGAAACAGCAATCAAAGGATCTTTTGTCTTGAAGATTTTCAATAAAGCATTGATGATAGTATCTGTCTTGTTTCTCTCACTTAATTCATCAACAGCTTTTTTGCTGATTCCTTCTCCTAATGTTGCAATTATCTCTAAATCATTGACAGCTCCCCTTGCATCTCCTCCTGCTCTTCTTGCAAGCATCTTCAATGAATCTTCATCATATTTTATTTTCTCTTTTTTACAGACTCTTTTCAAAATCTCAAAAACATCCTCTGCTTCTAATTCCTTGAACTGCAGCAGCTCTGACTTATTCCTTATAGAAGAAAATTTGTTATTATAAGGATTGTTTGCAGTGATTATAACAGGAAACTTACTGTCAACAATAACTTTGACCAAAGCTGGAATCCCTCCATAATCCTGCCTTCCAGCAATACCATCTAACTCATCAATCAATATCAGCTTGCTTCCTCCAAACAGGCTCATCTGCTGGCTGGCTGCTCCAACAATAGAATTGATCTGCTCTTTATTCCTGAAATCAGATGCATTCATCTCAACCATCTCCATCCCAAGCTCATTCCCAACAGCATAAACAGAAGAAGTCTTGCCACAACCACTAGGCCCATGGATCAATATAGCCTTTTTCTTCTGCTGCTTAAAATTCTCAATAAATATCTTCAAAACAGCCATCTGGCTATCTTGCGCTATAACATCCCCAATCTTCTCAGGAGAATACTTCTTAACCCACGGTGCCCCCATAATGATTTAGAAATTTAATGTCTATTTAAATTTTTCTTTACTCGCCTTTAATAGATGGAAAGATTAAGTTGGCGAGGTGGATTTTAGCTAAGGTTTATATATGTAATAATAATCTATTAAATTATGGCAACTACTAATGTAGAGTTTATATTTAGTCAAAAAGAAATGACAAGAGAAGAAGTGAGAAAGAGAGTAGTTGAAAAATTCTTTGAAGAAAAACCAGGACCTGCCAAAGACGAAACTTATAACAGATATCATTATCTTGTAGAAAAAACTAAAGAAGGAAATATATTTCTTATTAGACCAGCTAATTTAAAATTAGGTTTTGATTTTAGGGTTGATGTAGATGGTATGGTTTTTAGAAAAGGAACAAATGCCCCTACTCATATAGATATTATTGAAGATTTAAAGAAAAAAAGTATTGAAGATAAAGAATTTGGAAACAAAGTGATTGATGCAATCTTAGAAGTAGTTGATATGAAAGATCCTGAAGAAATTCTTAATAAAATTGAAGATAAAAATATTGGTTATTCTGTAGAACTTTTATTGAAATTATCAAAATGGTTGGCAATAGAAATGGATATTAGATATTGGAATGGTTGGGGAAGAACAAAATATAGTCTTTGGTTGAATTTAATGAGGCTTTTTAAATTTAAATACGAACCTACTCCAAAAGGATTTAAATATTATGATGATGAGGGTCTTGGAGTATCAGAAGAAACAGCAATTAAAGCATTGAATAATTCAAAACAACAACTTCATTAATTTTTCCTCTTTTAGTTGGATCAGAATTTATCATTCTTGTTGCTCTAACTGTTTTTATATTATAACCTTTGTATAAATCTTTAATGAATTTGGTATAACTATTAGAAAGCATAACTTTACATCCTTTTTTATCCAATTTTCTAAAAACTTCAGCTAATTTTTTCTGTTCTTTGTCTAAAAAATTATCTTTTGTGTAAGTTGTAAAACTTTTTCCTTTCTTCAAAGGATAGTAAGGAGGATCAAAATAAACAAAATCTCCTCTTTTAGCAAAATTAAGAACTTCTTCAAAAGGCATAACTTTGATTTGAACTTTTTTCAAAAGATTTGATATTTCTCTCAAATCTTTTTCAGGACAAATTAAAGGATTTTTATAATTACCCATTGGAACATTAAAACCCCCATGAGAATTAACCC
>JAAOYC010000040.1 GCA_018221125.1 Candidatus Woesearchaeota archaeon | reverse complement strand
CAAGGAAAGTTTGGTTCTTTAGATGAAGTCAGACCAGAAGTAGCATGCCTCACGTTTGCATTAGATAGATATCAATTTGCAGATGAAAATCAAAAAGCTCTTGATGATGGAAAAATCCTAATAGCTAATAGATACACACAATCAAACATAGGACATCAAGGTGGAAAATTCCAAGGTGAAGAACGTAAGAAATTTTTAGATTGGCTAGAAGATGTTGAAAGCAGGATGCCACAGCCAGATACCGTTGTATATCTTGATCTTCCAGTAAATATCTCATGTAGATTAAAAGACGGTCGTGTAGGAACTAAAGGCGCTGGTGAAGAAGATATCCATGAAAAGGATACAAGTCATCTTGTAAATGCACGTGATTCATATTTAGAAACAGCAAAAAGAGAAGATTGGATATTAATAGATTGTAAAGACCCAGAGAAAGATGACATTAGAACAAGGGAAGATATTCACGACGAAATAGTGGAGAAACTCAAACAAAGAGGCCTAGAATTCTGATATTTATCCTTTTCTATACAATTAATCACAAGGAGGGGTGCATGTATGGTTAAATCTACAGTTGATGATTCTTTTAGTAAAATGCCAGAGGTAAAATTAATAGCAAGTTATGCTAATCCAGACAGAGTGGCAGCAGCAGGTGCTTATGGGTGTAAAGATCAAAAATCAGCAGATCAATTATTTAATAGTTTAAAATATGATAATAATGAATCAGAAAGAAAAAGAGAAGAGATTGTTTTTAAAAACAGTATTGGCAAAGGGCATGGTTCTGTAGGAGACCAAGCATATTTTACATTTTCTATTGAAAACCTTCCAAGAGCAACAACTTTACAATTATGTCTTCCAGAATATCTTTCTCATCTACAACAGTCAATGCGATTTACAAATGCAAATAGAGGATATTATATGTCAGATAAGCTGGACTGGAGATCAGCATCAAGGACAAAGAATATAATGGATAATGCTTTTAGATTTTATGGCAAATTAATAGAAGAGAAAGTACCAATAGAAGATTCAAGATTCATATTACCTCTTGCAGCAAGAACAAACATAGAAACAACCGGACCTCCTCGAGAATTCCAGCATCTTCATGCTATGAATAATCAAGGAGAAGTTCCATCTGTAACAAAACGTACTGTAGATACAATGATTGAACAAGGTTCAGAAGTAGCTCCGGGATTATTTAAGAATAGAGAAAAAAATTATGAAACATTAGCTTGGCGACCATCTTCTCAGCTTTTTGCATCAAGCAATGAAGTCATTAACAAGATAATAAAAGATAATTCATATGATGCTGGACTGAAAGATGAATATTGTGGTCATGGACCAGGTACAACAGTTATGATAGGCCATAGTGATATTTTAGATAATTCTTCAAACCCATTAATTGACTTGGAATCATTAGAAAGAGCTGTGCGTGAAAGAAACGAATCAGATCTTGCAAATTTGAAACATCTTCATTATGAATTCTTAGTTCCGATGTCAATAGCAGCTTTCCATCAATCAACGAGACAGAGAACTTGGAATCATTCAATAGAATCAATTTATGATGCTGCAAAAAGATGGGAAGTTATTGTTCCACCATCAATTGAAAAATCTGGTTTTGCTCCTGAGTACACAAGAATTAATAGAGACATGTTAGAAAATTATCGTAAGTTAACAGAAGATGAGGGTGTCCCAAGATCAGAAGCAATATTATATGTTCCACATGGATTGCAAGTACATGATTGGGTACATGTCGATGGATGGAATGCAATACATTCTATTGGTAAAAGAAGATGCATAACAGCTCAATGGGAGATAAGAGAAAGTGCAAATAAAATGGCAGAAGAAATAAAAAAGGTCAACAAGCCGTTAGGAACATTCACAGAACCGCAAGGATTTGTCTATGGTAAATGCCCAGAAAAAAGTAAAGGTAAGAAAAAGAAAACCAAAGCTGATAATTGTAGAATCTGTGAAAACAAACTAGAAGAATATGCGAAAAGATCTAGCCAATAACAAAACTCTTTCCAGCAGGTACTAACCTTTGGAAATCATCTATTGGGATAGCTTCTATCAATATCTTATCATCAGGCATTGCTTTAGCCATTAACTTCTTTTTCAATTCTTTAGCAGTTGCATTTTGTGT
>JAAOYC010000039.1 GCA_018221125.1 Candidatus Woesearchaeota archaeon | reverse complement strand
TTGTTATAGCAACAGGAGCTCCTTGCCCTCCACTTAATTCAACTGCTCCTGGCTCGCAGACAATCTCTTTTGTCTTGACATAGCTGTATATATTTGGATTTATGCAGACTTCTGCTCCTGCTTCTGTCTGGTATCTATAATAGGCTCTTACTGTGAATGGAGAAAGGAAGATATCAGCTGATCCAGGTATTGCATGATTAATTCCATTAAAATTTACTATTTCAAATCCTCCTTCTGGAAATCCTGGTTTTTTCCCATCAATATCTACATTAACCTGGAACTTGTCCAGTGAAACATATCCATCTTCAAAACCATAAACTATAATCTTTCCTCCTTCAATATCATAAGCCCCTTTGTTTTTTAATTCAAGCCCTACTACAAACTCTCCTTTTTCAATAACTTCATCAGGAGGAAGGCCTTTTACAATATTTATCTCCAGGCCGCCATATCCTTTGTGATATTCTACAAGCTCTGGCTCAAATCCTGGAGCACCTCTTTGGCAGCCAAAGCCAGCCAGGATAAAGACTGCAAATATCATTATTAATATTTTGGATTTCATTTTATGTCACGGCTTTTTCTACTTTAAACCTGTCTTCTTTTAAAATTCTGTAATTATAAACCATATCTGCCTGGAATTTTTTGTATATATATGTTGGACCTTGGTCCTTTAAATCAAGGATTTTAAATTCATCAGGAAGATTTAACTCGCATTTTAGGATAGGGCTTCCAGGGCCTTGCCAGGTTAATTTGCCTGCTGAAGGATTGAAATTTGAACTGGGGCTGCATGTCCCTAAAGTTATTGCAGGATCTCTTAAGTCAATTTCAACTTTTTCAACAGAGGTTAATTTGCCTTTTTGGAGTGTTTCTATTCCTCCGCTTATGGATTGGGCAGTTCTTCTTCCGGCATAGATAAATGGCTCTGATCTTATCCCTATTGTCAATGAAAATACTGCAAGCTCTTCTCCTGAAGTAGGATTAGCTTTTATAGAACGCTGTCTTTGCAGTTCTCTTTTTCTTCCGTCTTCCATATCATTTCCTATGAACAGCCTGTCTAAATATGAAGTTGTTTTAACTCCCTGGAGATTTGCTTCAAATATAATCTTATAATCTCCTGCAGCATATTCTCCTTCTGGCTGGCAGAAAATACCCTCTTTTATCTCATCAGTGTTTGATATAACAAATTCTCTGAAATATTCTGGGAAGATAAGCCCAGAGATGTTTTGCTTTGCTTTCTGGAATTTGCATCCGAGATTTACTTTTACTGGATTTCTAGGGCTAGTATACCTGATTTCATAAGGGAACCAATCTTTATTGTCTGCATACATCTTAATTTTTTGAGAGTCTTTTGGCTGGACAAACGCAAATTTCGTTGCTTTGAGTCTTTTGTCTATATCTACTTTTTCAACAATTCCTAGTTCCCTGTTAATACAGGATTCATATTCTTTTCCTGTTAAACCAGCACATGCACGTTCAGCAGTCCTGTTTTCAATACATTCCCCATAATTTTCTGCTGCCAGCCCTCCAAATATCAGTTTCCAGGTGCATACAAGAGGATCTATCATAGCCGAAAGAAAACTAGAAAGGCCTTTTTTCATTGCTCCCCATGTTGTGATTGATTCTTCTTTTCTTGCTTCTGTAAGCTCTAACATTGCGTCCTGGAATTGAGGAGCGTCTTTGACTAGAAATCCTACATAAGAAAAAAGCAAGAGAAATAATAAAATTGAGGCAAGCATGCTTTTTTTGTTTATTCCTAAATAGAACAACAGATATATTACATAGAAAGGAAAGATAATCCTGTTTCCAAAGACATGTGCTAAAGAAGGCAATCTGGCAAGATTAAATACTAATTCAAGCAAAGAGAATCCAACAAAATCAAAGAACAGAAGCCATGCCAGTGTTTTGTAAGCTGATTCTTGATATACATTGGGCTTAATCAGAGCAAACCATAGTATAAATGCAAATATCAGATGCATCATGGCTCCACCATTAAATCCTGTTAAGATAATTATCAAAACCAAGATAATATCAAGAATGATAAGCCACATGAATCCTTGTTTTGTCCGCGGTCTTCTAAATATGAGTTCAAACAAGAATACTCCAAAGAATAATCCCAGAAATCCTTTTGTAAGGATATCATACAGATTCAAGCCAACGAATTTTATATCAATCCCATTAAATCCTGTCAAATACAGGTCTGAGAGCCATAATGCAATTGCAGCTATGAACAACAACCATCCTGTAAGATCCAAAGGGTCTTCTTCTGTACTTTTGGGTTTTTCAGGTTCTTTTGGAGGAGGAGCTTTCTGCTGGGATTTGACTGCTTCTATTATTGGGGCAGCTTCTGGAGCAATAACTTCTGCTGCAGTCATTGCTGCTTTTTTCTTACCTGCCATTTTTTCTTCTGTTTCTTTTAGTTTTTTAAGGGGTCTAGGTGGTTCTTCTCCGAGTTCTTCACGCATTCTCCTTTCTGTCTGTTTTCTTAATAATTTTTCTTTTAATGCTGATTGTTTCTCTCCTCTTGCACGCATTCCTTTTCTTCTTGCTTTCTCTTCTTTAGAAACCATTTTAAATTAGGTAATTAGAACTCCTTCATCCACCTCTTAGTTTTTTGGATTATGATTCTAACTTTACTTTTAGTTCAACTATGTCAAGGATATCTTCTGGTTCTATCTTTATTGCATTGTTTCCTTCTTCTACAAGCTTACTAATGGTTTCGTTGAATTCTATCTTTTCCTGGTCTAATCTTATCAGATGGTTGTTAACTGTAATGTCTGCTATTTTTCTTGTTACATCATCAACAAACTTCATGTAGAGAGTTACATTTGCTTTTTTGTCCTGGACATCTTCAAAGTCATCTTCTTCCAATTCAAAATAGTAAACCGGAACAATTATCTCTTTAAGCTCTGATGTAAGCTTTATGTTGTCAATCAGATACCATCCTTTTGTTGTGCTGAACTTAAGCTTATTTTCCCCAACAACCAGCCTGTCTGGAAGGAATTCAATAGGCCTTGAGTAGATATTGCAGTCAGCTGGAACAGCTGAATGGACTTCATAATTGTTTATTGAGATTGAGAGCCTTCCTGCTGTTTTTTCATTGCATTCAGGCAGATATCTTAATCTAATTCTTTTTAGATTATCTATCTCAGTAGGATCTACTATAAATGTCAATGTACCTTCCTGCGTATCTCTCATAAGGAAGTCTGCTGTTATCATAACATCTTCTAGTGAATATCTATTTGTTCTCCAAAAAGTCCCTCCTGGAGAAGATGCCTCAAATTCAATAACATTCTTTCCTTCTATAAGATTTTCATCTAATTCAATTGGGTTTATATTGCCTTGCTCAACCTTTTTATCAAAGATTTCATTTCCATTTAACATTATTATCAATCTTCCTTTGCCTTCCTCTACCATAAAGTTCAACAGTGCATTTTTGACATCTTCTAATTTCGGTATATCAAAGCTAATATTGACTTTTTTGCTTGTGAACAAGGATTTTTTAACATACAGGGAATCAACTCTTTTCAATTCTGTGCCTTCTTCTGCTACATATATATTGACTGCTGAGAATAATCTTTCAAATTCTTTGTCATCAACAGGGAAGAGCCGCTTGGGAGACTCTGATAATAAGATAGAGGTATCTTCTTCATCTGCTCCCACAATAGTTTCGTTTTCTAAATCTAAAACCTTGGCCCTCTCTTCTGGAGAAAGCAAGAGAATAAACAATACAATCAAAGCACCTATTATAAATATCAACGCAGCTGCAGCACTAGCATCACTGGCTGCTTTTCTTTTTAGTTTGAAGAGCATATTTTACACCTCTTTAAAGAGTTTTTAATCTGAATATATCCTATATAAAATAAGAAAGTATATATAAATGTTTTTCTAAATTTAAAGATATAATGAAAATAATCAATCAAAACCTGAAAAAAGGGGAAATAAAAGTTCAAATTGATAATCTGGATGATTTATGGTATTTGAGCCATATTATTGAGCCAGGAGATATAATAAAGGGCCAGACATTAAGAAAAATCAAGATTGGAGATAAAGAGCAGAGGAGAACAGAGGTTGTCAAGAAAAAGGTATTTGTTGCGATTAATGCAGAAAAAACAGAGTTCAAAGATGATACTCTCAGGGTTTCTGGAAAAATAGAACAAGGACCTGACGATGTTCCAAAAGGAAGCTATCATACATTTAATTTTGAAGAAGGGACTGTTGCAGTGATAGTAAAAAAAGAGTGGCTCAAGTACCAGCTTGATAAGCTGAAAGAAGCTGCTGCATTTAAGCAGCCATCTATCCTGATATGTATACTGGACAGAGAGGATGCAATATTTGCATTGTCTAAAAGACAAGGATATATCATATTAAGCTCTATACAAGGAGAGGTCCAGAAAAAAGAAGAAAGAGTAGTTGCTAAAGGAAGTTTTTATGAGGATATCATAAAATCACTGAAAGAATATTCCAGCAGATATAAAACAGAGAATATTATTGTAGCAAGCCCTGCTTTTTGGAAAGAGGAATTGATGAATCTGATAAAGGATAATAGCCTAAAGCAGAAGATAACAATGGCAACTTGCAGCTCTGTTGGAAAGAATGCTATCAATGAAATACTAAGAAGGCCTGAAACAAAAGAAGTACTGAAAAAAGACAGGGTAGCAAAGGAGACAAATCTTGTTGAGGATTTATTGACAGAGATTTCAAAGCAGGAATTAGGAGCTTACGGGATAAGAGAAGTCAAGAAGGCAGCAGAAGCAGGTGCTGTCAAGATTTTACTTATTACTGATTCTCTTATCAATAAAAAAAGAGAACAAGGAAAATATGATGTTTTAGATAATGCAATGAAGACAGTAGATGCAACAAAAGGAGAGATTCATATTATCTCTTCTGAATTTGAAGGCGGAAAGAAGCTAGATGGTTTAGGTGGGATTGGAGCAATATTGAGGTATAAGATGAATTACTGAAATTTTTTTCAAAAATTACAGTCCTTCAAATTATAAACAATTTGAATTACTGAAATCTTAAGAAAAATTTATATACTATTTTAGTTTTGAGTAAGATTATGAACGCAAAAGCACAAGTTCAGGAATTTGATAGAGTTCTTAAAAAAACCTTGCAAGCTTATAGAATGAGATTAAACTTAATGTATAGAAGAAACCAAATTCTTTCTGAAATCAGTAAAAAAGGACTCAATCCTAAATTAATAGATAATCTTAGAAACACCCTCAGGCGTGAGAAAAACCTTATAGATATTATACTTACTGAGGATGATTTAGAAAAGAACAATATTGTTATAGCAATAGATACACTTAAAAAATTAGAAAAAGAACCAGCAGTATTAGAAGAACTTAAAAAAAGAAAAATTGATCATAGAAAATTAGAAGAAGGAGCAAAAGTAGGGCTGAAGATATTAAAATACATGGCCAGAAGATTAAAACATATAGAAAAAAGAATTCTTCTTGAAGAATCTTTGCTCAAAGATACATCTCCAAAGAATTTTAAGGAATATTTAAATGTATGGAGAAAAGAAATAAGAGATGAAGAGAAATTTAGGAAGTTTATTCATAGAAAAACTTCTACTAAGATTTATGGAAACATAGCTATTGGTGGTTTCATTACCGCATTTATAGGTATACCTCTGGCAGCAATTGGCGTTACTGGTATTATATTTGCTATTGGTACAGCTGCAGCAATAAATGGATTTATCCACGCGATAAGAGGAATTGTAGAAGAAAGCCAAAAACCTATAGATTTCCAAAGCAGAGATATTCTTAAAGCATTAAAAAAAGCAGCGTAATTATTTCTGTTTACCCCTTTCAACTAAAGCCTTCATAGCTATTGCTGCTTTCTTAATATCATCATAGTTTGGGATTCCATTTGTTTCGAGAATATGTTTTCCGCGCTTACTGAATCTTCCACCCATATGAACGCAGACAATTGGTTTTTCCGGATATTTTTTTGAAAGCTCTACTGTAACATTAGCATCTTCTTCTGGGTTTGTCATTGTCTGCAGTGTCTGGATTACAATAATACCTGAGATATAGTCTTCCATAAGCAGAGTCTCGATTGCAGCATTGTAAGTCTCTGGAAGAGCATCCCCTATAATATCCAGAGGATTATTTCTAGAATAAGCTGGATGCATCTTTCCTGTATTATCCAGTTTTTTGATTGTTGAAGCTTTTAGCTCAACAATATCTATACCAATTCCTGAACAGTAGTCTGCTGCCAAAACACCGCAGCCACCACCATTAGTTATAATTCCAATGCTGTTAGTTTTTGCAGGCGGTTGATGGGCCAATGCTTTTGTTATATCAAACAATTCTTCTATTGTATCTGCAACTGTTACATTGCTTTGCTTAAATGCAGCTTTATAGATTTCATATGAGCCTGCTAAGGAGCCTGTATGGGAAGAGATTGCATGAATCCCTTTTTCTGTTCTTCCTGATTTTAATACAACAATTGGCTTTGTTTTGCCTACTTTTTTTGCGATTTCCATGAATTTTTTTCCGTCTTTTAATCCTTCGATATAAAGTGCAATTGCTTTTGTTTCTTCATCTTTTTCAAGATATTCTATAAAATCATGAACATCTAAATCAGCCCTGTTTCCATAGCTCACTATTGTTGAGAATTTATAGTTATTTTCAATTGCCCAGTCAATAATGCTGTCTGCAATAGCTCCTGATTGGGAGATAAATGCAACATTTCCCTGAGGAGGCATTGCTGGAGCAAAGCTTGCGTTTAGGTTAGCAGAAGACCTTATTATTCCCAGGCAGTTTGGACCCATCAGAGGAATCTTTGCTTTTTCTGCAATATCTTTTATTTCATCCTGAAGTTTCTTGCCTTTTTCCCCTAACTCGGCAAAGCCTGCTGAGATTACAATAATTGCCTTTACTTTTTTCTTAACACAGTCTTTCATAACAGCAGGAACTATTTGCGTCGGTACTGCTATTAATGCCAAATCAACATCTTCTTTAATATCTGTGATTTTTGGATAACAGGAGATTCCTTGTATTTCATCTGCATTTGGATTTACTGCATAGACCCTACCTTTGAATGGCTTGCAGTATTCATTTTCAAATACACACCCTTTTATGATATTTTTTAATATTCCATAGCCAACAGAATTATGGTCTCTTGAAGCTCCAATTACTGCAATTCCTTTTGGATTAAATATTGGATCTAATTTGTTTGCTTTACTCATTCTATCATCATCCTAACATCTACAGCCTTTGCTGAGGTTTCGTCTGCAATCACAGGATTTAGATCAAGCTCTAGAATCTTTTTATTTTCAATGGAGAGTTTAGAAATCTTTACCATCAGATCAACCAATGCAGAAATCTTCACTGGCTTTTGTCCACGAATTCCATACAGAATTTTCCTGCTTTTAATTTCGTTAATCATCTCTTCTGCTTCTTTCTTCTCTATTGGAGCCACTCTAAATGAAACATCTTTCAATACTTCAACAAAAATGCCTCCAAGGCCAAACATCAAAACAGCATCAAACTGAGGGTCTCGCTTCATCCCTATTATAACTTCAACTCCTGATTCCATTTTTTGGATCAGGATTCCCTCTATCTTTGATTTTGGAGATTTCTTTTTGGTTGAAGTTAACAAAGAATCATAAGCATCAGATAATTCTTCTTCATTATTTAAATTAACTTTTACTCCTCCTATGTCAGATTTATGGATAATATCTTTTGAAATTACTTTTATTGCTATAGGGAACCCTATCTTCTTTGCAATCTTTATAGCTTTATCTGAAGAAGCAGCTAGTTCTGATTTAGGATAAGGGATATTATACTTGTCTAATAACTTTTTTGTCTTGTTAAAATCTAATTGCTGCATCTTATCTAGTATACTTTTGTTGACTTATTTAAACTTTTTTATAGTTTTTGACTGAAATAAGATATAACCTAAATATTTATATAAGAGTTCTGTTTTTATAACTACCAAGAGATTAACACGCCTGGGATGCAGTGAAAAAAAGTAACATATATATAGTGGTAATAGATAATCAAAATTAGTATCAATTAAAAAAAGAGGGGGAGGTTGTAAACATGATAGTCAAAGAAGAATTTTTAAGCAAACTGAGAAGGTATTTTTCTCTGAATTTATATGAAGTTAAGATATGGACTGCTTTACTTTCTAGAGGAGTAAGCACTGCAGGAGAACTTAGTGATATTGCAGATGTTCCTAGATCAAGAAGTTATGATGTTCTGGAAAGTCTTGAGAAAAAAGGCTTTGTTGTAATGAAACTAGGCAAGCCAATAAAATATATTACTGTCCCTCCGGTAGAAGTTGTTGAAAGAGTCAAGAAGAACATGAAAGAAGAAGCTGATGAAAAAGTAAAGAGACTGGAGAATCTGAAGAATACTGAAGTTGTTGGCGAATTAAATACTCTGCATAGCCAAGGCATTGAGTTAATAGAACCATCTGATTTGAGCGGAAGCCTGAAAGGAAGGCATAATCTGTATAATCATTTAGAGCTTACCATAAGAAATGCAGAAAGGGCTGTTACAATCATGACCACAGACCAGGGATTCCTGAGAAAGGTTGAAGGATTAAAGCCAGTATTTGAAAAGCTCAAGAAAAGAGGGGTCGATATAAGAATCGCCGCCCCTATCACAAAAGAAAATAAGGCTGCAGTAAGGGATATATCCCATGTTGCTGAAGTAAGGAATGTGACAAACCCTAAAGCAAGATTTACAGTTGTGGACGATAAGGATATAATCTTTATGCTGATGGATGACAAAGATGTGCATCCAACTTATGATGTGGGAATCTGGATTAAAAGCCCATTCTTTGCATCTGCAATTAATAATTTATTTGACTCTGCCTGGAAAGACATGAAATCAGTCAAATAAATTTTTTTAATTTCTTTTTAGCAATCTTTTTAAACAAAACCTGTCTTTTTGGGTATAATGGAAATAAATAAACTTATCAATAAACTGCATCCACTGGAGAGAAAGGTTTTGCCTGTTTTGGATAAAATTGATAGTTTTGAGGAGATTATATCCAAGACTGGATTAAAGGATGTAGAAGTAATGCGGGCATTACAGTGGCTTTCTAATAAAGA
>JAAOYC010000038.1 GCA_018221125.1 Candidatus Woesearchaeota archaeon | reverse complement strand
TTATAATGCCTGACCTAGTTGCTGGATCTTCCTGCCCGTATTCTGATATCAGCACATCATATCTGTCTCCTAATTCAGGATCAAGAGTCTCATCTAAAAATTTCTTGCAATCTTCAAAACTTTTAACTCCTAATTCGAATCTTCTGGGCAAATCTGGATTATTAGGAAGAGCTCTGATACAAAAACTTGGATATTTAGCCAAAAAATCCATCAATTCAGGATTATGCTTGCAGAATCTGCTGTAAGGTGTTCTAAAATCATCAAAAATAGGAAGTCCAGAATTTTTTAATCTTTGATAATCAGTTAATTTATCGCTGTGAAACTCCTTTGCAGTCTCAGAAAATCCTCTTTTTTCCATCTCGATTATCCAGTCAGATATTGTTCCACTCATAGAGTTTGATGATTGAATATATTTTAAAAAGTTTCACTTCTTTTTTCACAAAATAGAAAGTTTTATATTCAAGATTATCAAAGTTGTTTATATGAGAAAAAAAGTGGTGATACTCTTAGTTATTTCTTTATTTTTAATAGGATGTACTGGCGAGGAATGTATTGATGTGTTAACAGGAGAATGCCTTTCAAATGCTGATTGTGATGATGAAAAAATCAATACAATAGACAGATGCGAAGGAGAGCCTTTGGCATGCGTGCATGAATTCAAGACTTGCGATGAGATATATGGGATTATTTGTGGTGAAGACGAGGTATGCACTGATGAGCTTGTGACATCTGATGAAGAGCATTGCTGTGTTGGGCTTTGCTCTGAAAAACAGGAAGATGTGGAAATTGAGCTGAAAACATGCGCTGAGTTAAAAGGATATATCTGCGAAAGTTTAAGCGGATGCCCTAAAGATATCTTAAAGTCATCTGACAGTCTGGCGTGCTGTCCTGTGAAATGCATGGAAGGAAAGGTGATCTATTTCCTGAACAAAGAGATTGATGGTTATCTTCCTATTGATCTTGGAAAGAACACTCCTAAGATATTCTTTTCTGATGATTTAGATGAAGGATATCAGATGACTTATGAGAAAGATGGAGACCTGATTGAAGTCAGTGTCTGGGTGTTTGACAGCTCAGACAATATCAATGAAGACCTTGAATCCTATATGGAAGATATAATTGGCTCAAAGAACTCTGCTTTTATGGAAATAATATATGAAGATTATGAAGTGATTGGAATACAGGAGCTGGATTCTGCAGCAGCGTCTTATATCTGGTATGACTGGAAAAAAGTCATAATGATATCTGAATCAGACAGCTATCATTTCCTGGACGCATATATTGACAAATATTCTTCTGATTTTGAAACAGATTATTTTGATTAAGTTTATAAAGAAAATAGTTGTTTTGTTTCTTATGCCCTCATGGCTCAGTGGTAGAGCGTTGCATTGGTAATGCAGAGGTCCCGAGTTCAACTCTCGGTGAGGGCTTATAACTCCTATTGAAAGGCCCCTAAAAAAGGAAGGCTTTCAAATCGGGCATCTTAGCTTGGTGAGGGCTTATATTCATAAAATTTAAAAAAGAAGTTCTATTGTTTATTATAATGGCAGAAGAAAAACAATCGCTTGAACAAGTTCTTGATTTTGAGGGAGAATGGAGCGGAGGTCATGGCTTTTTATTTTTAAGCTGCGTTGACCCAGGAACATTTAATATGTCAATTAAATTAAAACAAGATGGAACTTTTACTGGAACAACAAATGATGATTCTGGCGTTGCAGATGTTGAAGGCGAACTAAAAAATAATCATATTAAATTTACAAAAACATATATTAGAGAAAGGTCAAAACCTGAAGCTATGAATGGCAGTATAATCTATGAAGGTAGACTGATTGGATCTCGTGACCCTCGCTTTGAAGGAAAGTGGTGTCCTGAAAGTGATTATGGCAATAAAAATAAGGCTCATTATGGATTTACTCTTCGCAGGAAAACATGGGAATGAAATGTTCAGAATGCGGAGTTTGCTGTAAGTTGTTTCTGATTAATCTTACAGAGGAAGAGTATAAGTCAGGCAGATATAAGACTATGTTTGATGAGTTTGTGCATGATTTTTCAGAAGCAGAGATGGTTGGAGCAAATATCCTTGCTCAGAAAGAAGATAAAAGCTGTGTTTATCTGAAAGATAAAAAGTGCTCAATACATAATTTTAGGCCGCAGGTCTGCAGAGATTTTTTCTGTGATACAGAAGATAAGAAGTTTAAAGAAATGATTGAGAAGATAAAAGAGTTTAAAGATAATTGATTCTTGCTTGATTTTATTTTTTATTACTTGCCTTTTTATTTCTGCAGACTGATATGAATGAGGGGGAATAAGTGGTTTTTCAATAAACTTTATAAAATTAGATTCATTCTCATTAGTTATGAAAACAATTGATGGAGTTTTTGGACCTTCAACAGAATTGGATGAAGGATTTATTGAAGGAGCAATAAGAAGCGTACCATTTACACGTAATATTGGAAAAATATTAAAAGAATATAATAAAAATCTTGATAGTTGGAAATATTGGTGCGGCAAGACTGCTGGTTTTGTAGTAGTGGCTAATCTTTATATTACTTCTGCTCTTATGTTATATGAATCACTGAAATAATTCTATATGTCCTGTTTTCAATTTTACAAAAACTTAATATACTAGTTCTACCATATATATCATTATGGGACAGGCTGGGGAGCTTAAAAAGAGGAATTTTGAAAAGAAGTACAAGACTATTCTAGCATCACGAGACTTGATAGATGATGCTTTGGATTTGGATAAGAAATTAGCCAGTATAAAGACTCATCTGAAGAATTTTGAGAAAGACTTGGATCCATTCAAAGACAAAGATCAGAAAAAAGTCAGAGATTTTTAATATCTATGCAAGTTTAAGTGTGCTTTGATGTTTGTGTGCAGGAAATGAGTGTCTTCTATTAATTCACCATGGTATTTATCTGAATGCAGCTTATAGATGAATTTGTCAACCAGAGTCCGCAGGAGGTAATAATATGGCTTGTTTTCCCATCTGTATTTATAATCTGATATTGCCCATGCATCAAATATCATGCTGATGTTTCCCTTGCTGAGCTTTGTTTTTACCTTGTCTTTCACAACCTCTACTTCCTGCATGTTTGTTATGTTTACCCTGATCTTTATCTGCAGCATGTAGTATTCTGTCTTGACTTTTGTAGGCCTTAGCTCAATGCTGAACTCTTTTCCAGTTGGCCTTGTCCTTTCCTGCCTTCTTTTTTCCAGTTTATGATATCCTCTTTCAGCAGAATATTTGTCAATTGCTTTCAGAAATTCATTTAGGTCAAACACACCTTCATAATGAAGTTCAAGACCGTCAATAACAAGTTTTTTCTCTCCCATATCTCTTTAGTAATCAGAATAATATATAAATATATCTGAAAACTAGAAGGTTTATAAATTAACTCCAGTTATTCTGCTAAAAAGAGTTCTAGATAGATGGAGTTGAAGATGAAATTATCAAAAAAAGAAGAATCTCTTTTGGATGAACTGGAAAATAAGTTTACAAAACTGATGGAAGACTAAAAATTTAAATAATAGCTTTTTCTTTCTTTTTATTATGATTGATGAGATTAGACAGCATGTTTTGGAACAATGCCAAAAAGATACAAATAGATATCCTGGTGCTTTTGATGAGCATTTTGTTTTAATGGTAGAGCGTGCTAAACAGCTGGCAGAGAAATTAAATGCAGATAAAGAGATTGTGGAGATTGCTGCATGGCTTCATGATATTGGAAGCATTGTTTATGGAACTTCTGAAAACCATCATGTTACAAGTTCAGAATATACTGAAAAGCTTTTGAAAGAAAAAGGATATGCTTCTGATAAGATTGAGAAGATAAAACATTGTATTATTGCTCATAGGGGAAGCCAGGATGTTCCTAGGGAGAGTGTTGAAGCAGAGTGTGTTGCTAGTGCTGATGCAATGTCTCATTTTGATAATATTCCTTCTTTGTTTAAGTTAGGTCTGGTCATTAAAGGAAAAAATCTAGATGAAGCTCAAGAGTTTGTCAAAGGGAAACTAGAAAATTCCTGGAATAAATTAATTCCAGAAGCAAAAGAGATTATTAAAGATAAATATGAAGCAATGAAGGTTCTTTTGGATTAGATATGTTTCTCATACCTGTAAACATTCAGAAATCTCTGGACTCTTTCATGCAGTTGGTTCAGGTCATTGACAAGCCATTTCTCTGCTTTTGCAAAATAGCTTTTGAAGATGTATTTGTCAAATACTGTCCTGAGGAAGAAGAACATAGGCTTTGTGTCCCATCTGTGCTCGTAATCTGATTCCAGGTAGGCATCAAATATCATCATGATCCGTCCCTGCTGCACAGTAAGGTCAACTCCTTGTTTTTTTATTGGCTTGTCTTTTACTCCAGTCATCCTTATCCTTATCCTTAACAGATTTTTGAAGTAATCAGTTGTCTTTTTCCAGGGCATCAGTTCTATCTCTATGTCTTTTCCTGTTGGAAGGACCTGCTCATAGTTCTTTTTTTCATATTTGTCATATCCTTTTTCATAGAGCCAGGCATCTATTGTCCTGTATAATCCGTCTAATTCAAACACGCCTTCATAAGTAAGCTTCAACTGGTCTACAACAAGTTTTCTTTCAGCCATCATACATCTCCCAGATAGCCTTTATATTCGCTTCCTTTTGCCTGCATGTCAAGATATTCCTTGATTACATCATGCAGCTTGTAAATCCTGTATCTTAGCTCATCATACCAGACTGTTTCAATATCTTTTTTCAGTATATATTTGAAGAAGAAATCCCTTATATTCTGGAGGAAAGTGGTCTGGGCAAATCTTTTTTCAGGGTCAATCACAACTGCTCCGCTGAGAACAATCTCCATCCTGGCATTTGTCAGTGTTTTTTTAGTTCCTCCAACATCAATCTCCACCTCTGTCATATCCCACAGATGAAAGTCAATCTGGATATGGTGCTGGTAGAATTCAGTAACATTCTTTTCTCCCTTGAATACTATCTCCTGTTCTGCTCCTGTTGGCAAAGGAACCTTGTGCTTGTATGATGTTTCCTGAAACCAGTATCTTCTTGCTTTCATCCACTGCACAATGAGATTATACACTCCATCAAAATCAAATAATCCCTTATACCTTATAGTATGCTTGTCTGTCTCTAGTTTTGTTGGATATGCCATATTCTATAATTATTAGAATATTTGTATATAAATGTTTGTGTTAGAAAAGAGAAAAAAAGTTTTAATAAGTTATGTTGATATAATATCAACAAACTTACTAAAAATTTATTTTTAATAAGTTATCAAAACTTCTACATCTTTTCCGAAGATTTTCTTCAAGTCATCAAAGATTGGCTGCTTGATGAATACTCTTGGAGGGATGTCTGTTTTTGCAAGTGCTTTTTCCAGTTCCTGCAGGGTTGTCTCTCTTGGCGTTCCCAGGCTGCCGTCTGGCTTGATTGCAGCTTTTGAAAGTGATTTTTCCTCTGCATCTATGTCATGGATTATGTAGGCAATGTCCCCTAACAGGATGACTTCCCCTATCTTTTCTCCATGCTTGACTCTTATCTTTGTCTTCTCCAGTTCTCTGCCTCTTTTTCTCTGCAGATATTCAACCATGTGCTTGATGAACTGCATGGATTCTTTTCTTACTTTGTCAACTTCGTGCTTTGTAAGCTTGCCTGTTTCATAGTCTTTCTTTGCCTTGACAATATCTCCAAGTATTCTCAGGAATTTGTCAGGGACTCTTCCCAAGTCAACCAAAGCATCCTTGAACATTGTTTCAACATTTTCGTCGCTGAATCTTTCAATGCCTTCCAGCCTCAATACATCCCTTATGACAGAGACAACTGAATCATATATCCCTACCATTGACTCTTCTTCTTTCATCTTCTCTATCTGGGTAAAGAGTCTTTTTATCCTTTTCAGGAATTTGTCAGCATTGCTTAATAATTCGTCAAGCTCTTTTCCTGTCAGCTCTTTTTTCTCTCCATATTCAATCTTTTTTCTTATATCGAATGTGCTTTGGAGCATATCTACGAATTTGTTCTCTAACAGCTTTTCTTTCTTGACAAATAAATCCCTCAACACCTGAGGTGTTTCCCTTGGTGTTGGAGGAGGCATACCATACAGCATGATTGCTGCCTGGGATGGTGTCAGGATAGCATAATAGATGTCTTCCATTCCAATCTCTTTTATCTTTTCTCTTACTCTTTTTATCATCTGCTCTCCAGAGCCCATGAACATGTCAATAGATTCTGGCGAAGGCTTGATCTTTCCCATCTTTAACAGCTGTTTCCAGGCCATGAAAATTCCCCTGTCATGGAAAGGGACGCCGTCTCTTAGGAAAGTCAGGATAATAGGATTTGCTTCTTTTAATGAATCCCAGAAGTCTGTCAGGATATAAACCTGCACGTGAAGCTTTCCTTTTACTCCTGTTATTTCACCTGCTTCAATACCCATCCCTATTATAATAGCTCTTAGCTTGTCTTTTAGCTCTGCTCTTGTCATCTTCTTGACATCTGTATCATCTATTACAAGATAGACATCAATGTCATTTGGATTTGGCTTGCCCTGGACAACTGAGCCTGCTAATACATAGCTTACAATATATTTTTCAAATTTCTTAAGCACCATCTGCTTGTGGATCTCTGCTAATTTGATTGTTCCCAGCATCCCTTCATCATAGATAGGGGCGCTTAATGCAATCAGCTGCAGCAGTTCTTTTTTCCCATCATAGCAGTTCTGCCATAATTCTGACAATAGGATTGTTTCTGGAGAGATCTTTTCATCTGTCTCTTTGGCTATAGTATCAATAATAGTAGCCAGCTTTTCCTTAAGCTCTTGTTTTGACATCTTTGTTGGCTCAGAATCATCAACAAGAACAAGGACATTGATCTTGTCTTTGTCTATCTTTTCTCCTTCTTGCGAAGAGTCAGACTTTTGAGTACTTGGCTTAGGAGGCGGGAGTAAAGCAACGCCCATTATGTATTTTTCAAATTTATCCCTTATCTTTTTAGAGAATTTATCTAATTTTATCTTTATTTGCTTTAGTTTTTTCTCTACTTCTTTAGGAATTTTTGGAGCTTCGGATGGGGAATCAGACTCTCTCTGAGTACTTGATTTTTCAGCTTCTGGAGCTTCTTTAACTTGTTTTGATTTTTTTGATTTTGATTTTTTTGCCATTGTAATAGCCTCCTTATATGACTTTTATGTCACTATACCATTTATAAGGTTTGCTATTTTAAAAGAACTAGTATTGTGCAGTATATAGATTTGGGACAAAAATGTCATAATATGGCTCTTTCTGATACATAAAATAAGCATTAGATTTTTAAAAAACCATTGTTTAACCTATTTAGAGAGGGTGGAAATGAGTGGGGCTGGAAATACTTTAGAAAATATTGATGGAAAAATTGAATCTTTTCTAAACAGAACACTCTGGTTATCTTTTTCTGCTGGCAAAGGAGGAACAGGAAAAACTACTGTTTCTGCAGCTGTTGCATTTGTACTGGCTGAAGCCGGGTTAAAAACTCTTTTGATTGATGGTGATAATGCTTTTCCATGTGTTCCTAGAATTCTTAATGTAAATGACAGAGAAGAGAATGAAATTATCCTGGAAAATCTTGAATTAAGAGGTTATGGGGATGCTATGGCTCTTGACTTTAAAGATAAAAGCTTAGAATCAAAAGAATGGATTGAGTCTTTTGATGCAGGAAGGCTTGTAAGGCAGTTTACTGAAGTTGGAGAATTTAATAGAGAAGATGGGGAAAGATTGATAGGGAATCTTGATAATGCACTGAAAGCCCAATTTGGAGGACAGCTAAAAACAGTTGATTTAAGCAAAGTCTCTCTTGAACAAAAAATAAAGCTGTCAAATCAGCTAACAGAGGAATACAGGCCAGCATTATACTCTTTAAGATATTATCTGAAAGGAAGAAATTTTGAAAAACTGGACCTGCTTTTCAGCGGTGCTGCCCTTAGTGAGAGTTCTGAAAGAGGAGCAAGAAAAACTGAAAAGAGATTTTATCTTGATAATTTTAAGCTTCTTAAGGAGCAGCTGGAAAAACAGCAGTATGATGCAGTAATCCTGGATAATCCTGCTGGCTTGCCGCCTTATGCCATTGATGCAATGCATGTTACAAACAAGATCATTGTGACAAATCCACAGCCGGTTGCTTATGAAGCATCAAAAGAGCTTTTAGAGGCATTCAAAAAAAGGACTTTATTTTACAGCACTTTAAGCCTGAATCTTTCCCAGACATTGAAGTCAATGATCAGGAAAGAAATCCAGCTGGATCCAGAAGAAGCCAAGAGAAGCCTTAAGCTGATGTATTCTGGTTCAGAAGGAATGAGTTTTGAATTGTTTTCACATGTCGACGGACTTATAGAAGAAGGAAGCAGGCAATCTCTTGAGAAGGCATTAGTCAAAATCCCGTTCAGGATTGAAAGTGAAGAGGATCTAACTCCATTCTATAATTCAATAAGAGCAGATACAAAAGGGACAAAGGAAGAAAGAATTGATAAGGTTATAAGTGTCTACCAAGGATATATCAGAGAGCAAAGAGGACTTCTTAGCCTGCAAAAAGAAAGCATCTCAAAGCATAAGGGAGACCTTAATTATGACCAGGCAGATGTTAAGATACTTGAATACAGGGCCAGAAAAAGGGCAGCCCATATATCAAGAGTGGGGCTTATAGCAAAAGTCATCGGAGAAAGAGCCATAAGGGATGTTCTTGAAAAAATGGAAGAGGGAATCCATAACGGATGCCATACTTATCTTGTGCTAAACAAGAATGTAGGCAACGAGGACAAGACAAGAGCTTTAGGAGAAAACCTTGCAGCTGAATGGACTGCAGAAACAGGAATCAATGTTGATTATGTGGGCGGGCTTACAAGCAATTCAGGAGTAATGAATGCTGGAAAGCATTTTTATCTTGCATTGCCTGAAAATAATCCATCAGTTGTTGAAGCAAAAGAGCTTACAAGCAGGATTCTTGAAAGTGTATCAGGCATAAGCCTGGAACAAATTAAAAATTATATTGACAGGAGGAATCAAAAATGAACCAGAAAAATGAAAATGGGAAAGATGGGAATTTAAACAGATCATCAGGTGAATCCTATGCTGAAACACAAGAAAGAGAGCATGATACTAAAATATTAAAAAACTTTCTTATTGAAATAGCTACAAAGCCTTTGGCTGAAAGAGTTACAGAAGTAGAAGGGACAAAAGTTAAAATGCTGGGAAGGAATGACTGGCAGGAAGCAAGTGATGTTGCTGGAATAAAGATTATAGAGACTGAAATAGGCCCAAGACTGATGGTGCCTGAGTTTAGTCATGATGAAAATGCTGTTTCAAAAGTACAGAACAAGTTTGGAGACCTTATGGACCTTATTGAATACAGGGAATATACAGGAAATCCTTTGGGAGCAAAAGAAAAAGAAAAGGCTTTTGGAGAATTTAGGTCTGTCCCATTTATTGTAGAGATGGACAAGGAACTTATAAAGAGAGTTGATGAGCTGGATGAAGACAGTTTCAAGAATATGCTGTGCAGAAGGAATGAAGTCCAGTACAGGCATGCACAAGAAAAAATCTGGAGTGTTTTAGGAAAAAAGTTCCAGCAGTATGTGCTTGAAAATGAGCAGGCAAAGTTTGAAGCTTATTATGAAGCAATAGGGAAAAAGACAGATATAAACCCCTCTGAAAAACAGATAAAGAACATGCTCTCTTTCCTGAAAAGAAGGGGAGTTGATACAAAAAATATCTTTCCTGAAAAAGCTGTATTTGAGGATTTCTGGGATTTTAATTTCAAGAATCTTGATGAGGAAGAAAAAAGCTATGTAATGGACGCTATCAAGAAAGTAAAATCAAATTCAAAGAGATATATCAAGTATGGGCAGGGATTCCTCAGTCTTCTGAAAACAAGACAGAAAGATGCAATAAAAGAATTGATTGAAGAGAAAGCAATAGGGCGTGTTCAGGCCAGGTATAATGAGATCATCCCTGAGATTGCCCAAAGACAGGATGAAAAGCTTAATCTGCTTGCAGAAATAAAAGCTCTTGGAGAAGGAAGAATCGGAAGAGTTTCTTTGAAAACTTATGAAGGCAGGAAAGATTTCAAAAAACAGATTGGGATGAGCTATGATGAAAAGAAATTACTGTCAGAAATGGAGCTGACTCCTTTGCAGGAACTTCTGAGAAATACTTTGCATGTTGATAGGTTTGAATCATTAGACAGCGCAGTATCAGGTTATGGGATGCCGGAAAGAACAGGGGAATTAATAACTGGCACTATGTTCAGGATGGGGTATGAGCTTGATGGAGAGGAAGTGATTGTAGGGCAGAAATTAGAGCAGGAAGATACAATTGGCCTGAAAGATGACCTGATATCAGAAACAGAATTAATTATAGAAAGAGCTAATGAAATCTATGGAGAAAAAGAGCAGCACTCATACTTTTCAGACAATGAACTGGATAATCACAAGCTGACAATAGCTCTTGCCAATAAAGCAGTCACTGGCTGGGCAGAGGGTTTTTTCAAAGGACTTGCTGAATATGTCAGCGAGAACAAGGGCAAGCTGGTCAGAGGAAAACAGGGAACAGAGGAATATTCAAGAGCTCAGAGAGAGATTGAGTTAACAGAAGCCTTGTTTAATGCAGGCATAATAGGAAAGCCTGACTTTAGGAAGAGAACCAGGGAATTATATGCACTGAAAAAAGAAGGAATAAGCGAATAACTGCTTATTTTTTAATTCTTTATTTTATTACTTAATAGTAGTTAAAAATAGAAAGATTTATAAAGGAGTAATACCTTAGATTTCTTATATAAAATGGCAAAATCAGGCAATTCTGGGAAGAAACATTCCAGGAAAAAGAAGAAAACTGATGATTCTGATAAGCAAAGCCCTGAAGAAGTTCCTGATTTTCCTGTTGATAAACCAAAGGTCCATTTTATGTCAGAAGAAGATTTGGCGAAAATGGCAACTGATGGTGTTGCCCATAAAGAGCTTTTATCTGAAAGCCAGTCACATTCTCAAGAAAGTGCTTACAGGCTTGAAGTAGAGTATGATAGAGAAAGGCTCAAACAACTGCAGGAGACAGGGGTTTTTAGCAGAGAAAAGATACAAGAATTTGAAAGACAGATATCTACGCTTGAATCCAGGTTTTATGTTTTTGAATTAGGACAGAATATCATGGATATGTCTGTCTTTCTTGCGAATAACCTGAGGCCTCAGATAGGATTAGGAGATAAACAGATAGAGCACCTGAACAGTGATATAGGAAAACTCCAGAAAAAAAGAGGCAGGGCAAAGGATAAAAAGTCTATTGATGCAAGGGTAGAAAAAATAGAAAAAGAGATAGTACAGGTTAAAGACAACCAAAAGATAAAACAGGAATTTTTAGATGTTGCTGAGCAGAAAAAAGACCCAAGCCAGGCTTTGTTAAACTATTTTAATCTTTTGCAGGCAAAGGAACAGGATTATCAGACAGAGTTATTGAGTTATTATGCATTAAAGGACAGTACTGAAAGGGCTCTTTTAGATGCATGGAAAACAATCAAGCCGCACAGCGCTTATCCAAAGCTGGATGAAATAATAGAATCAGTCGCTGCCCAGGCAGAAAGTCCTGACGAAGAATCAGCCAGCAAGGTCATTGATGCATTAAGCTCTTTTGTTGAATTATACATTAAAGAAAACAAGAGTGTTAATGGGCTTGAAAAAGAACTTGCAAAATCTCTCAAGAAGAACAGTGAATATGAAGCATTAGTCAAGACATTCAAGAAAAAACCAGCAAAAGGAGGAATATCTGCCAAACAATTTGATAAACTGAAAAGCGGATTAAAAGATGATCTAAGAAAAACTTTTGATGTTTATGGTGGAGAAAGACAAATCAGGGAAAGAAAAGCATTTGTTGATTCATATGGAGGTATGAAAGGCCTTAAAAAAGTACTTCAGGGTTATGAAAAACTTGGAGATTGGGTCTTAGAAAGAGGAGCAAAGGAAGGAATTGACAAGGCTATTGAAAAGGCAGATCATCTAGAAAAAGCTGTTAAGCAGAATAATGAACTAAAAAGAGCAAAAGAAGAAGCTGAGCTAAAATCAGGAAGGGCTGAAGAAAGGATAAACAGCCTGGAAAAGATAGCCCAAAGCTATATGGATGAGACAGGCATAGTAAAATTAAAATCAGAAGAATATGCTTCTCTTCTCAGAGGCAATGCAGCCTTGACCAATAATCTCGCAGATTCTAGTAGGAAGCTAGCAGATTCTAATAGGGAAAGAGATGAGCTGAAAGCAAAATCTAGATCAGCGCAGAACAGGGAAAATGCCCTTGTGGGTGTCAGAAACAGGGCTTATGGAGTGCTGCTGGACAAAAGCCAGGAAATAATTGATTTCTATAAAGGGGATATTGATATTGGTAAATCAAGAAGGCAGATTGAAAATTACAGAGAGCTTGTCAAGCCTATAGGAGAGATAAGACCAAGGCTAGAGGAATCACTGAAGAAATATATTGCAGAACAATCAGCCAAGCCAGAAGATAAAAGAAACAATAGAAGACTGGAAAGACACCAGGAACATCTTGAAAGAATAAAAGATATGCATTCAACAGAATTAAGGACTGTTTTAGGAGAAAGGCTTCGTGAGGAATTGCTCAAGGAGAACATAGTATTCAATCCGTCATGGGAGGCTCTTGTTGGATTTTATTCTGATATTGAGTCTAAATCAAGAAAAGTACATGGAGAAAAGATATCTGATATAGAAGGAAGAATAGAAACTCTTGAAGAAAAGATGAGGATTGCAGGAGAAGAATATGAAGCCAGAGAAAAGCAGTTAAAAGAAGATTATGAAGAAAGGCTGGATGCCAGGAATAAAGCCCTTATGGAAACTATTGATGCCAAGAAAAAAGTAGATGGAGAATTAGCGCAAGTCAAAGAAGGTTATGAGAATACTAAACAAGAGCTTGAACGAGTTTGCAATGCATGGGAAATATATGTAAAAGGCTATAATGGACTGCAGAAGGATAATCTGAAGCTTGAGAACAGGCTAGGGAAAGTTATCAATAAAGCAAAGGGATATTTCAATAGAGCGCGCAAAGCAGAGAAGGAACTGCATTCTGAAACTTCTGCAAAGAAGAATACTGAGACAAGAGCAGATGAACTGCAGAAGATGTATTTCTCTGAGATGGAACAAAGGATTGCTTTGGAAGAAGAGGCAGACAGCCTAAGAAAACAGCTGGCTGAAGACCCTAATACTTATCTGATTGAGAATCTCAAAGAGATTTATAACAGGCTGCATGAGCTGCAGAATGATGAGATGCAGAATAACCAGG
>JAAOYC010000037.1 GCA_018221125.1 Candidatus Woesearchaeota archaeon | reverse complement strand
ATTTTAATCTAATTAATATCTAAGGTGATAATATGAAGAAAATTATTTTAATTTGTATGCTGGCAATCACTCTTCTTTTGATTGGATGCAAGCAGGCAGAACAAGTTGAAACACAACCAGATGTTCCAGTTGAAGTTCCAGCACAAGAAGGAAATGGTGCAGAAGATGCAGAGCCGGGAAAAATAATATCAAGTATGAAATGTGTTGAAGATAGAATCCAGGCAGTAATCAAAAACACAGGAGATACTGAAGCAACAATGGTAAAAGATATTAAAGTCATTCTGAATGGCTTGCTTGTTGTTGATCCTGTCTGTGAAAAATTAACCCTAGCACCTGGAGAAGAAACACAATGCCAGGATATCTCAGGACATATTGCAATCAGAACAGGCAAAGTAAATTCAGTTCAAATAAACCTGCTCAGAGACAGAGCAATAGAATACGTTGATTGTTCAGAAGAAGAATAGTTCTTCTTTTTTTCTTTTTCTTTCTTAATTTGACGAAGGTTTATAAACTCCTTTTTATTATATTTTATTATGGTAGCTGAGAATGAAAAACAGGCAGATTATTTCTGTGCAGTAAAGATTACACAACGTTTTAATAGTAAATCTCGTGACGAACCACAGCCACGTAAACACTATGAATGTTGGATTGGAAATCATCAGGAGTCTTGTGATTCTACAAAAAATATTGCTAGAATACTAAAAGAAAAGCTTTCAATACATGATCACGATAATAATCCAGCAGACTACCTTTATAATGTAGTCAGGTTATATCCTTCATTAGAAGGAGAAAAAGCACTAACATTCTTACAAGCTACAAGGAATGATGTAGAAATCATGGGACCAATACAAAACTTAGATGAGTTAGTTGAAATTAAAGATCATTTAGTAGAAATGGTGAGATCTGAAGGATTTGAGTCTAAACCAAGCCAAGGCGGAACTATGTTAGACCCCCCTTATGCTTAAGAATTCTCTATCAAGCCCAGCTTTGCACAAATATTCCTTTATATACTTTTTATGCAAACCCACTTTTTCCCAAACTTTTATAAACAATAAAATCCTTCTGTTTTACTAAGAGAGAAAGAGAAAGGAACCATTTTTAGGTTATTTCTCGGTTAATGAAAACCGTTATGGGGTGAATATCGATTAATAAACGATTAAAAACACTTTTACCAACATTAAAGGAAAAGAAGCGCTATTTAGCCTTTGAAATAATATCAGATAGTCAAATTAAAGACTTTAAGATGATTTCAGAGCAAATAATGGATAGATCATTGGAATTAATAGGCCAGTTAGGTGTTGCAAAAGCAGGGATTCAGCCATTATCAGACTGCTGGAAACCAAATCTACAAAAAGGAATAATCAGAGTTGGCAATAAACATGTTGATGAATTAAAAGCATCACTTTCTCTTATAAAAAAAATAAACAACAAAGATGTTATACTAAAGACCACAGGTGTTTCAGGTATAATAAAAAAAGCAAAAGAAAGATATTTAAAATGATAACAGACACATTAGAAAAACAAGCATATGAGATGATTGATTACTATTCTTATCATCCTGCAACCTGTCCAAGCAAAGTAAAAAAGTTAGGCAAAAGCAGGGCAAATGAAACATTAATTGACTTAATAGATAATGAAGAAAAAACAGATGTTTCAAAAGAAGCAGTAGATATTCTTTTAAAACTTCATCCTTATCTGGATGGGGTAGAAAAACTACAAAGTTGGAATAATACTTAAAATAAGGAGGAAAAAATAAAATGCAACCAATGCCACACCAATTAATGGGATACGACAGGGCTATCACAATGTTCAGCCCTGAAGGTAGATTATTGCAGGTTGAGTACGCTAAAAAAACAGTTAAGCAAGGAGCAACTGCAATTGGAATGGTCTGTAAAGACGGAATTGTCTTGGTTACAGACAAAAGATTGATAGATAAACTGATTGTGCCGGAAGCAACTGAAAAGATTTTCCAGATTGATGATAATATTGCAACAACTGCAGCTGGAATATTGTCAGATGCAAGAGTTCTCATAGAAAGAGCTCAGCTAAAAGCACAGCAGCATAGGGTTACTTATGATAGTCCAATAGATGTTCTGACAGTTGTAAAAGACATCTGCGATTTAAAGCAGATAACAACTCAGTCAGCAGGATTAAGGCCATTCGGTGTTTCTCTGCTAATAGCAGGTGTAGATCAGGATGGAGAAGCAAGACTGTTTGAGACAGATCCAACTGGAATATTTTTCCAGTACAAAGCAGTAGCAATAGGAGAAGGAGAAGTAGAAGCAGAATCAATACTTCACAAGCAGTTCAAAGATGACATGACAATTGAAGATGGATTAAAACTTGCAGTAAAAGTTTTGATCAAAACAGTCGGAGATGGTTTTGCAGCAAACAGGCTTGATATTGTCACAATCACAAAAGACAAAAAGAAATACAAAAAATTGTCAAAAGCAGAGATAGAAAAAGTATTGATAGAAGCTAAGAAGAAGTAAAATCCCCTCAAGGGATGCCAAATTTATGAGAGTAAAAAATGAATAACGAGGAAATTTTAGCATGGTAGATATTGATAAAGCAGTAATAGCAAGATACAAATTTCAAGGGACTAATTTTGAAGTTCTTGTAGATTGCAATAAAGCAATGGCTTTCAAATCAGGAAGCAACATTCCAATAGATGATGTTCTTGCTGCAAAAGAAGTTTTTGCAGACAGCAAAAAAGGGATGGAAGCTTCGCCTACTGCATTAAAGCAGGCATTTGGAACAGACGATCCTGTTGAAGCTGCAAAAGTGATAATCAGGAAAGGAGAGATACAGCTGACAGCAGAATACAGAAATCAGCTAAGAGACCAGAAGAGAAAACAAGTCATAAATATAATCCATAGGAATGGAGTTAACCCAAAAACACACACTCCTCATCCTGCAGCAAGGATTGAAGCAGCAATGGAAGAAGCAAAAGTAAGCCTTGACGAGTACAAGCCAGCAGAACAGCAGGTCCAGGATGTGCTGAAAAAATTGCAGCCAATAATACCTATCAAGTTCGAGACAAAACAGATTGAAGTCAAAGTGCCTGGAAAATATACAGGCAAGACTTACCCAATACTGAAATCATTTGGAAAGATGATAAAAGAGGAATGGTTAAATGATGGCAGCCACGTAGCTGTCATAGAGATCCCAGGAGGATTAGAAGAAGAGTTTCATAATAAGCTTAATTCAATAACTCATGGTGATAATGAGACAAAAATAATTAATACAAGGTGAAAACAAAATGAGTAAACTATTAACAAAAGACAAGGACGTTGTTGTTCCAGGAGAATGTCTTGCAGAAGGCATGGACTATCTTCCGGGAATAGGAACTTACAGGGATGGAGAGAAGATTCTCGCATCCAGATTAGGTCTATCAAAGATAGACGGAAGAGCGCTTGAATTGATCCCTTTATCAGGAAGATATCTTCCTAAAAGAGGAGATACAATAATTGCAAAAGTAACAGAGATTACAATGAGCGCATGGCGTGTTAACACAAATTCAGCATATCAGGCTATGCTTGGGATGAGAGATGCAACATCTGAATTCATTCCAAAAGGGGCTAACCTGACTAAATACTTTAATTTTGGAGACTATCTGGTCTGCAAGATCACAAATGTGACAAGCCAGAGGCTGGTTGACATAACAATGAAAGGTCCAGGACTTAGGAAACTAAGAGGAGGAAGGATAATTCAGGTCAACACAAACAAGGTCCCAAGGATTATCGGAAAAAAAGGAAGCATGGTCAGCATGGTAAAGAATGCAACTGGCTGCAAGATAATTGTTGGACAGAATGGAATCATCTGGCTCCAGGGAGAAGACCCAAAGATGGAGATACTGGCTGTGAACACAATCAAGAAGATTGAAGAAGAATCCCACATAAGCGGATTGACAGACCGAATCAAGGAATTCCTTGAAAAAGAGACAGGAAAGAAGATAGTGTTAGAGCAGATAACAGAGGGAGGAGAGCAAAATGACTTACACTAAAAGACTGGACAAAAGAAAATTTGATGAAACAAGGCCTATAGAGGCAAAAGTAGGTGTAATTAAAAATGCAGACGGTTCAGCAAGATTCAAGATAGGGAATACAGTGGCATTAGCAGCTGTATATGGCCCTAGAGAACTTTATCCAAGATTCATGCAGAATCCGGAAAAAGGAATCCTAAGAGTGAACTACAACATGATGCCTTTTTCAGGACATGGCAACAGAGTAAGGCCAGGCCCTAACAGAAGGTCCAAAGAGATTGCAATGGTCACAAAAAATGCATTGCTTCCTGTAGTTGACTTGTCAGAATTTCCAAATGCAGTTGTTGATGTTTTCATCGAGCTGCCCCAGACAGATGCTGGAACTAGATGTGCTGGAATATGCGCAGCAGCAATGGCTCTGGCAGACGCAGGCATCATCATGAAAGACTTGGTTTCTTCAGTTGCAGTCGGATGCATTGACGGAACAGTTGTTGCAGACCTGAACTATGATGAAGAGGCATTTGAAGGAATTGTGGCAGACATCCCAGTGGCAGTACTTCCCAATACAGGAGAAGTGGTTTTGCTGCAGATGGATGGAGAGATGTCAAAAGATAATATGGTCAAGGCATTGGAACTGGCCAAAAAAGTCTGTGCAGACATCTATGAGATACAGAAAAAAGCGCTGAAAGAGAAATACACAGTAAAGGGTGATAAAAAATGAACGCAGAATTAAGAAATCACATTATCGAACTGCTTGACAAAGGCACAAGATTAGACGGCCGTTCTCTATTAGATTACAGAAAACCTGTCAAGGTTGAGTATGATGCATCAAACAGTGCAGAAGGCTCAGCAAGGATAACTATCGGAGACACAGAATTGATAGTAGGAATAAAGATGGAAGTTAGCACACCTTATCCTGATACACCAGATCAAGGCGGATTGATGGTCAATACTGAACTGCTTCCATTGTCAAATCCTGAATTTGAGTCAGGCCCTCCAAGTATCGAGGCAATCGAATTATCAAGAGTTGTTGACAGGGGGATAAGAGAATCAAAAGCAATTGACATGAAAAAGCTGTGTTTGATTGAAGGAGAAAAAGCATGGACAGTTATAATCGATATCTGCCCGATAAATGCAGCAGGAAATCTTTTCGATGCATCTGCTTTAGGGGCTTTAGCTGCTTTGAAGAACGCAAAATTTCCTAAACTAGGAGAAGGAGAAGTTGTTGACTACAGTGAAAAGACAGATGAAGCACTTCCTCTTGCAAAGATGCCAGTATCAGTGACAGTGTGCAAGATAGGCAGCCACTTTATAATTGATCCTACAACAGAAGAGGAAAAAGTGATTGATGCACGGTTAACAGTAGCAACAGACGAGAAAAATCAGTTGTGCGCATTGCAGAAAGGCGGAGACTATCCATTGACAATAGATGATATCTCAAAGATGCTGGACATCGGCGTTGAAAAATGCAATGAGCTGAGAAAAGCTCTGTAAGGTGATAGTCATGGCTAAGAAACAACAAGAAAAAAACGAAACATATTCCAAATATGAGAAAGCAAGGATGATCGGCTCTAGAGCATTGCAGATAGCAATGGGAGCTCCTTTTATTATAAAGCTCTCAGACAAGGATCTGAAAAAGCTTGCCTATAATCCTATAGGCATTGCAAAGCTTGAGTTTGAGAAAGGAGTGATTCCAATCACAGTCAAAAGGCCTTTGCCATCTCCTAAGGAATAGGTTTTTTATTTTTTTATTTTTAATTTATTAAAATGCAGGACCAAATAACAGATGAAAAGCTTGAAAAATACTTCTCAGTAACTAAAAAAGCACTGGAAAAAGCAAAAGCATCTTCAAATCGAACTTCTTTGGAAAAAGAAAGGCTTGATTTCATTGACATGATTGAAAGATATCTGTCAGATGCAGAGCATTTTGAGAAAAAAGGAGAGATTGTAAATGCATTTGCTGCTCTGAACTACGCACATGGCTGGCTTGATGCTGGAGCAAGATTAGGGATATTTGATGTGCATGACAGTAAGCTTTTTACAGTAGATTAAATTTCTAATCATTATGTTCCTAGAAACACACAGATTGATAATAAGACACGCACTGCAGTTCAGAAGAAAGCATTTCAAAGGATTTGAGCAGGAGATAGAAAAAGCATGTGTAAATGAAGATTATCCAAATGTTTCTCTTGATTCAAAAGACATAAGCCTTTTTGGATTGGATCATTTCTATAATCCTCATCAAAAGATTGGTTACTCAAAATATGTCTTGGATGCAAAGACAAAAGGAATCTATCTGTTTAAAAAAGCACTCCAGTATTACAAGCAGGGAAATACCAAGCTTGCATTCTATACACTGGGCAGAAGCACTCACTATCTGCAGGACATTGCTTCTCCTTCTCATACAAAGCTTTCATTCCATTTTACAGAAGATGATTTTGAAAGGTATGTTGATGAAAACATCCATAGGTTCAAGTTTAGGATAAGGGCAAAGTTTGTCCCTCCATCTAAACCAGACGAATGCTTTGAAAAACTGGCAAGAAAAAGCTATAGAGTTGAATATAAAAAGCAGAATTACATGATTGGGCTATTCTGGAACATCTTCAGAAGAAAAAAACAGCCAGACCCAGAGAAAAAACTGAACAAGATGTCAAAAAAACTCATCAAAGCAAGCATTATCTATACAATTGCCCTGCTGAATGCATTCAACAGGAAGATAATCAGATATAATCATAAGCAGAAAAGAAAACAACTAAAAGATAAGATTATTAACAAAGAGAAAAAACTTGTTAAAAAATTAAAACAAAAAGTAAAAAAATTAAAATAAGATTATAATCCTAGCCTTTTCTTGTTGTAAGCAGTCAATCCACCAGCTTCAATAATCTTTTTAACAGGACCAAACTCTTTAATGTCAAATAAACGTCCATTAATTTCTATGTGAGGACTTCCTGAAAGATCAATCTCAACTTGATCTCCTGTTTCAACAAAATCTGTTAAATCAGCAGTAGACTCTAATGGTAAGATTATCCCACCATTTACAGAATTTCTAAAGTAAATTCTTGCAAACGACTCAGCAACAACAGCTTCAATATTTTCTGCTAAAGCCATAGGTGCGTGTTCTCTTGAACTTCCACAACCAAAATTCTTGCCAGCAACAATGACTTTATAATCACAGCTTCCATCCTCATTTAAAAAAGGAACTGGATATTGTTTTGGATCTAAATCTTCCATTGCATGCGGTCCAAGCTCTGCTGGATCCATTGTATTCAAATATCTTGCAGGAATAATAACATCAGTATCAATATCATTACCTACAACATAAGCTTTTCCTTGTATCTTATCTTTCATTTTTCAGCACCTTTTATACATCCTGCAATTGCACTTGCTGCAACTGTTTTTGGACTTGATAAATATACAAATGACTCAGGGTCTCCCATTCTTCCTCTGAAGTTTCTGTTTGTTGAACTTATTGCAACTTCTCCAGCAGCTAGAATTCCCATATATCCTCCTAAGCAAGCACCACAAGTTGGAGCACTAAATATTCCTCCTGCATCCATGAATGTATTATACAATCCTTCTTTCACTAATCTTCTTTGAATATCTGCAGTTGAAGGAACTATTAGTAGTCTTACTCCTTTTGCAATTCTATTTCCTTTTAATACTTCAGCAGCAGCTACAAAATCTTCCCATTTTCCACCAGTGCATCCTCCAATATAAGCTTGGTCTATTTTGATATCTCCAAGCTCAGAAGCAGGTGCAACATTTGCAGGCAGATAAGGTTTTGCAACTAATGGTTCTAATCCAGAAGCATCAACTTTTTTAACAGCAGAATACTCTGCATCAGGATCACTTTTTAGAGTATTTTCTATTGCATTCCATAATGAATCAAAACCATAAAAGTCTCTAATTCCACTTTGTTGTTTATAATAATCAATCTCTTCATCACTAAATCTACTAATTAGTTCCCCTTCAAATAAACGTTCTAGTAAATATTTTTTAGTTATCTCATCAGGCTCAATTATTCCAGATTTTCCTCCTGCTTCAATTGCCATATTTGCTAAAGTCTTTCTTTGATCCATTGAAAATTTTCTTATAGTAGGACCACACCACTCCATTGCCTGATATAATGCTCCATCTACACCTATATCTCCAACAACACTTAAGAACAAATCTTTATCCATAACATTTGAAGGCATTTCTCCAGTAACTTCAATCTTAAATGTTTCAGGAACTCTAAACCATAATTCTCCCATTCCTAAAACATTTCCAGCTTCAGTTGAACCTACTCCAGTAGAAAATGCTGCCCCACTACCATATTCACAAGTATGAGAATCTCCACCAGTTATAACTTGTCCTGGTATAATATGTCCTTTTTCAGGAAGCATCTCATGGCATACACCATAATCTCCCCCTTCAACCATATAAGTTACCATGTTTGATTTTCCTTCATGTTCTTCAACAAACTGCTTTAATTTTTTATACAAAGCAGCTGATTTTATATCTTTATTAGGAACATAATGATCAGGAACAACAACAATCTTTAATTTATCTGCAATTTTATTATTAAAATCATTTCTTAAAATATCTATAGCCATATCAGAAGTAACATCATGCATCATCAATACATCTATCTTTGCTTCAATAACTTCTCCTGGTTCTACACTATCTCTTCCAGAAGCCCTTGCTAATATTTTCTGTGTTATTGTTTGTCCCATTTTAAGCAGCCTCCTTTACAGATACGCAAGCTTGTTCAATTAAATCATCAAGCTTTTTTGTTTTATAATCAGAATCTTTAACATTAGCTAAAGCAGCTGCTTTTACAACTTCTGCTGCTTTTAATTCTCCCATTTGTTCAAGCATCATTGCATAAGACAATAATGCAGCTTCAGGTCTTATTAATTGAACTTTTTCTTCTACAAAAGTTCCTGGAATGGGAACTTCATTTTCATCTAATTCAAACCATAAATCTGGAGCAGTGCCATGAATTGGTTCAAACATTGAAGGATATTCTCCAGTTGGATTAATATTTCCAGATACAGCAGTGCCGATTCCTCCTTGGATAACGGCTCCTAGATCTGTTGAGAGATCTCCAAACATGTTTTCTGTTATAACAACATCAAATTGCTCAGGTTTGCTGACCATCTGCATCATGAAATTATCTATGTGCATGTATCTGGCTTCAATATCTTCTCTTTCCTGGAATTCTTTGAAAACTCTTTGCCATGGAACAGCAGCATAAGTCAAAACATTTGTTTTGAAAACAAAATGAAGTGTTGGCTTATCTCCTTTTTGTCTTGCAATTGCTCGTTCTGCTGCAAATTCAGCTAATCTTTTAACACCTTTATAACTGCAGTGCATCTCTTGTATTCCAACTTCTTCATCAGTTCCTTCATTATCCACTCTACCTACAGCAACATATAATCCTTCTGAATTTTCTCTACAAATCTCAAAATTAATATGTCTATGATCTTTTCCTTTAATAGGAGATTCAACACCTTCTGGAAGAACAACAGGCCTTAAACCAACATATTGATCAAATTCTTGTCTAATCTTAAGAAGTATTCCAAGTTCTAAAGTTCCTCTTTTAATTTTAGTATCATCTCCAATTGCTCCTAAGAATATTTGGTCATATTGTTTTAATTCATCAAGCTCTTTTTGACCTAATTCAGTTATATCATTTTCTAAAAAATAATCAGCATTATATGGCTTTTGGGTAAATTTTATTGGCTTTACTAATTTTGGACTTACAGCACTATCTACTTCTAAAACAGCATCAGAAACAGTAACTCCATTTAAATCCCCTTTAATCATTGCAACATTATGATAATTTTCTGTCATGTTAATCCCCCCAACTATATGTTGTATATATAAAAGGAAATTAGAAGTTATTTATAAATATTACTGAATGTAACTATTATAAAATAATTAAACATAAGCTTCAGGTTTCATAAACACTTTATGTATTTTTACTGCAATGCCTTTATCTTGCTTCATCATCTTTTTTGAGGTTAATCTTGAAGTCCCAACTGCAATCAATTCATTCTTTAATGTCATGACAGCAGCAGCCTGCTCTGGCTCAATATCTGATTCTAGCTTGCTTATCCCAGGAATTTTCAGGTCAATACCATGGCATAAGCTGTCTACTGTATTGTCAAAAACCCAGATTTTAGGCAGATGCTCAACAGCAAACTCAATTGGAAGAATACATCTCCGGATATAATCATCTTTCTTCTCATTTTCCCAATACCAGAAAGCATCTGTCAGATCTTGTAATGTAACTAATGTATCTTCTTTGAAAGGCCCTGCTTTTGTTCTCCTTAATTCAGCCATATGCGCTCCTGTCTTTAATGCCAAACCGATCTGATGGCACAACACTCTGATATATGTCCCTGCTTCACATCCAACCCTGAATAAAACATCTTTTCCATCTATTTCCATAATATCAAGATAATAGACTTCCCTGAATCTTTCAACTCTTTTTACAGCAGATTTTATTGGAGGCCTTTGCTTGTTTTTTCCAACAAACTTCTTCATCACTTTCCTTATCTTGTCTTCATCCACCTCTTTATGAAGATGCATTATACAGACATACTCTTTTCCTGATTTTAATAAAGAATCAACAATCCTTGTTGCCCTTCCTAATGCAGTCGGCAATACTCCAGTGACAGCAGGATCTAATGTTCCAGAATGCCCTGCTTTTTTTATTTTCAATATCTTCTTGACATAATCACTCACTTCATGAGAAGTTGGCCCTTTTGGCTTGTCTAGGTTTATAACACCATACTGGATCAATTCTTCAACAGCTCTTTTGTTTATATCTTCACCTAATCCAGGATCTGTTTCTGATTCTTTTTTTATAAGAACCTCTCTTTTTATCTTTTCAAATGGTAGCCTGTTCATAGAAAATAGAAATGTTAATTTGTTTAATAAACTTACTAAAACCAAAATTTTAGTAAGTCAGTAAACTTTGAGGTTCTCTCAAAGTATGTTGAGCTTTGTTTTGGCTTTGCCAAAAAACTGTTGGCTTTTGCCAACATTTGCTCAACTTTATCTTTGATTTACGATACTTACTAATCTTTATATAGAACTGTCATTTAATATTGCTTATGGATTATAAAGAAATGTATCTGGAGGAATTTATAAAAAATCTTCCTGAAATGGACACTATAAAAGATGAGAAAGGCAGGAAGGTTTCTCCTTATCTGTCAAATCCTACAAACACTCAGAAAAGGCTTATAGTAAAAGGAGCAAAAGATCTTGTTTATAATCTAAGAACAGGAAAAGAAAAAGGAACTGTAGTTAATGTTATGACTGGTGTCCTGTATCAATGTGGAATTAATGATGTTATTCGTATGACCCAATGCTATCTTGCAATGATTCCTGTTGTGATAAATCCAAAGGACGAAAGAATCACTCCTGGAGAATTCAATGATCTGGTTATAAGATATTATGTTGCTGTGCAAAGAAAAGATTGTGAAGAGCCTCTTTTATTTGCAGACCTGAATAAGACATCCAAGGATCTGGATGCAATCTCAACAGAGATTCAGCAAAAAAAACATTATGATTTCAATCCTACTGACCATAACAAAGACCAGGCAAATTCCATAGTCAGGAATGCCCGTGATGGAAATGAATTTATCTCTGTCTTCTATGAAAAGATCCTGATGCCTACTTTAAGGCTTCCAATAAGAAAATAATTGATTAAGAATTATTTGTTTGCAGGCCCTGTTACTTTCTTTTCAACTTGTTTAGGGATAGCAGGTGATTTTACAGGAGCTTTTGGCACTTCTTTCTTTATTGCTTCTAGCTCTTTCTTTTCTTCTTGTTTTGCTTTGTCTTCTTTAACTTCTTCTTTCTTCTCTTCTTTTTTTACTTCTTTCTTTTTCTTTTCTTTCTTCTCTTCAACAGGAGCTCCTTCTAATTCTGCTGTAACCAATCCTTTTTCATCTTTCTTTGTTATGATCTTGATATGATGAGGAGGATTCTTCATTCCATACTTCCATAATTCTTCATTAAGATATTTTCCTATATTCAATAGAAGCCTTCCTTTTTCATCTTTTCCTGGCTTCATATGTTTTATCAAGAAAACTTTTAGAGTAGTGACTGCTTTCTTTGCCCTTTTATATTTAGGGACATGCATCCATCTCCTTCTAAGCGGAACATTATAGCTTCTTTCTAATACTGTTTTTGGTTCTGCTTCTTTTTTTGCCATTTTAATTAAGCTTTAGTCTTAGTTCTTCTCCAAGATCTTTTATTAGCAGTATGTCTTCCTGGATGCACTCTTCTTCCTTTTCCATATATTCTTGGAACAGTCCAAAAAGGCGCCCATTTAGTCTGCTTTCCTTTCTTTGCAAGCCTTTGCTTTCTTGATGGATGTGTATATCTTGCCATTGTTAAAACCTTGTTTTAACCTTGAAGGCCTTTCGCCTTCATTGTTTTTTTTTAGCAGCCAATTCTGCTGCAGTTGATACTTTTTCAACTGGTTTTTCTTTTTCTTTAGCTATATCCTCTTCAATAGCTTTGATCTTGATTTCAGGTTCTTCTTCTTCTTCCTTAGGAGCTTCCT
>JAAOYC010000036.1 GCA_018221125.1 Candidatus Woesearchaeota archaeon | reverse complement strand
GTAGAAACATCTCATTATACAGATGCTGCTTCAATGCCTATAGTGCATTATGGAAGAAAATTTGTTGAAGAAGATGAAAGAAAAATAAGATACAGAGGCATAGGAATCAATGAAAATGGAGAATTAGCAATAAAAACATCAAGACACAGTATAAAATTCCCTGTTTCATTCAAGACACATCCTAGAAGATTCCCTAAGCTAAAGATTGCTTTAATGGACCGTTCTGGAAGCATGGCTTGGCATCCAGATGGTATGAATATTGATACAGGAGACAAAAGCTTTATTCCATGGGGAGTCAAAAGCAAATACCACTTTGCATTAAAAGGATATTTTGGAATAGACAATTTCCTGGAAGGGCAGGGAGTATCCAATTATATTGACAACTGCGTATTAGGATTTTCAGGAGAGCAGGTCATCAAGGGAAATGCAAGAGAAGTTGCAGAAGCTCTCTTAGTCATGCCTTCTGGAAACACAAGCTTTGATATAGATGCACTAGAAGAAGAAATAGCTCCAGATTCATTTGTTTTGTCAATATCAGATGGAGAATTCAGTCTAAGTGATGCTCAAAAACAAAGATTAAAAGAAAAAGTTGCAGAATCAGATTATGCCCACATCCAGATAGGCTCAGATACCGGGTATTCTAGTTATCTTGAACAGATAGGAGTTCCTGTCTTCAATGTAAAAGGAGATGATGACTTAAGCAAGATAATGGTTAATTTTGTTTCCAGTTATTACAAAAAATTGCCAATAAGTTTACTAAGAGAAAAATGAAAATCAATAAAGGAAAATCAAACGAAGAATTAGTAAACAGGTATAAAGCTAGATTAAAAGCTAGAGAAGAAAAGCCAGTAGAAGAACCAGAACCTTTAGAAGAAAAAGTAGAAAAACCCCTGGAAGAAAGACTCCATACAAGTGGAGAAGATTGTCTGATTTATGCCTCTGGAGGAAATATATGGTTATATGATGAGTCGCAAGGTACTGAAGGAGTGATAAGTAGCAGAGGCGAGATAATCACTGCTTTATGTATTCACAAAGGAGAATTATATGAAGGGTATGGTAAAGGAAAGGTGAGGAATGTCAATAAAGATAAACAAATAGCAACGTTTGAACCAAACATCAATGATTTATGCTCTCATGACGGCAGGATATATGCAGCCAGTGAAAAAGATATTTTCACAATTAACACAGGAATAGTAGGATTCATTGTAAGAGGCAAACATATAGCAACAGAAGAGACAGGTGTTTTTGCTTTATGCTCTTATGATGAAGAATTGCATAAAGCATTATCTAATGGAAGAATACACAGTGTTTATAATTACCAACCCTATGAGACAATAATCGCAAAAAGAGATGGCGCTGTTAGAGACTTATGTTCTCATGATGGAGAATTATACGATGCAGGAGTTTATGAAGGGATATACCTTACACATCAGAATGTGGAATTTTCCCAAACACCCCCAATCTCAGCTTTATGCTCTTATAATGGAAGACTGCTCTATTCTCCAATCGATGGAGGAGGAATATACGATGCAGAATCTGGCAAGAAATTTATGGATAAAAATGCACAAATCTTTGCAATGCTCAGTATAGATAGAAAAACTATGGATAAACTCCAGACAGATATACAACCAAAATGAAAATCAATAAAGGAAAAACAAACGAAGAAATAATAGAGCAGTATCATGCTAGATTAAAAGCTAGAAAAGAAAAACCAGTAGAAGAACCTTTAGAACAAAAGGTTCAAGAAGGAGAAAGTGGATTAGTTATTGCTTTTGATAAGCAGATATACCTTACCCAAGATTTTGAAAATAACACCTGGATAGCAGCAAGAGACCATACAGTTAATGATTTATGCGTACATGACGGAGACTTATATGATGCATATGGAAAAACTATTTGTAAAACATTAAAATTTATTGATGGAATAACAAAAATAAGAAAAAAAGATGTTGAGGCTTTATGTTCTCATGATGGCAAATTGTACGATGCATCAGGAACCAAAATATATGAAACACTAATAAACATAAAAGTAGCAGACAGATGGCCTGTGGGTGATATCACTGCTTTGTGCTCCCACAACGGAGAACTGTATAGTACAGAAGGAGGAAATATTCGTAAGACATTAGAAATTGAAAGTGACCTCTTTAGAAGAAGACAAGCCATTATTTATTCTTTATGCTCCCACAACGGAGAGTTATATGAAGCAGCAGAGCGTCAGATAATCTGCTCATTAAAAGATGAAACTATGGTAGAAAGAGATGAGAGGGTTTACACTTTATGCTCTCACAACGGAAGATTACTAGATGCTGGAGCGTATGAAGGCATATACGACACTCTAGACAACAGAGTTATAAGTCCTTCTACAGGAGCTATAACAGCAATGTGTTCAGTTGGACCAGATATTGTAAGGAAAATAAAAGGTTATCTTAGAGACACAATGACCATGCCTTTAAGAAGACACAAGTAAAAAATGACAATAAACAAAGGAAAAACAAATGAAGAACTAGTAAAACAGTATTTAGCTAGAAAAAAGGCTAGAAAAGAAAAACCAGAACCTGTAGAAGAACCTTTGGAAGAACCTTTGGAAGAAGAAGAAAACGGTTTGGTTTATGCAATTTTAAACCAGGTATTCTTATCTACAAAATCAAGACAAAATCCTGTCTATGTAATAAACACAGGTGAATCATGTCATCAGTTGTGTTATCATGATGGGGAATTATATCACATACATAGCACAAAAGGCAAGATAAGCAACACACTCACAAATGAAATAGTCAGAGAAAGGGATAAATCTATCATAGCAATGTGTTCCCATAACGGAAAACTAGTTGATGCAATGTTTGCTGAATTGCCTCTTGAACCAAAACCTTTTACTATCATATATAATACAGAGACAAACGAAGAATTAGCAAGACCAGATGGTATAATTTATCGTCTACGTTCTCATAAAGGAGAGTTATATGCTGCAATAGATAATACTATAATTAAAACATTAACTAACGAAAGAAGATTACTTGTAGATTTTGATATCAAGGATTTCTGTTTCCATAAAAATGAATTATATTACACAGAATCTCGTTCAGTATACCATGAATCATCAATTATGAAAGGAATTAGTGAGAAAGGTATTTTTGCACTATGTTCTCATAACGGAAGATTACTTGACGCAGGAAGTTATGATGGCATATATGATACCTTCGATAAAAAAGTAATAATCCCAGATGTAAAAAAGGTAACAACAATGTGCTCAGTCCCGCCAGAAATGGTCAAAAGAATATTAAAAAAATGAAAATCAACAAAGGAAAAACAAATGAAGAATTAGTAAACAGATATAAAGCTAGATTAAAAGCTAGAAAAGAAAAGCCAGTAGAAGAACCAGTAGAAGAACCAGTAGAACAAAAAACATCGAAGGATGGTTTGGTTTATGCTTTAAACAACAAAATATATTTAACTCAAGATTTCAAAGATAGCATCTTTCTAACATCTAGGATAGATACTATTAATGCTTTGTGTGTGCATAATGGAGAATTATATGCAGCATCAGGAAATAGTATAAGTACTGTAAGTGAAGCATCTGACAGAATTGTAAAAACAAGAGAAAGAACTGTTAACGCTTTATGCTCCCATAATGAAATATTATACGATGCAAATGCAAGATATATACAAGAAATCTTCTCAAATATTAAAATAGCTGCAAGACGCGGCGAAATTAAAGCTTTATGCGCCCATAATGGAGAATTATACGATGCAGGGCTTGGAATATTCAAAACCCAAGCTAATGAAGAAATATCAATTGCAACACAAGTCAATGCTTTATGCTCCCATGACGGAAACTTATATTACGCACACAAACTTTCCGTTTTCTGTTTCACAAAAAAAGGGGTAAATCGAGTAGCATCAAGATCAGACCTTGTTGAAGCTTTATGTTCTCACAATACCAATTTATTAGATGGAGGAAGATATGGCGGCATCTACGCTACTATACATGACATGCCTTTTCTTGCCCCGACAGATGGACATACAGCAGCAATGTGCTCAGTCCCTCCAGACCTAGTTGAAAGAATCTTAAAAAATAAAGGAGTCTTAAAATGACAATAAACAAAGGAAAAACAAATGAAGAACTGGTAAACAGATATAAAGCTAGATTAAAGGCTAGAAAAGAAAAGCCAGTAGAGCCTTTGGAAAAAAGACTTACACAAGGAGGAGAGAATGGTTTAGTCTATGCTGTTGAAAATAAAATATTCTTATACGTAAATGGAAATGAAGATCTCTTGATAAAAAAAAGACCAGGAATAGTTAAAGCTTTATGCCCACATAAAGGAGAATTATATGATGGAGGGAGATACTCTGCACGTAACACATTATCAGATGCAACAATAACAAAGTATTTTTTAATTGACTATAATACTTTATGCTCTCACAATGGAGAACTATATTCTGCACCTTTAAAAGGGATATATAAAATATCAACAGATGAAAAAATAGCAGAAAGACAAGACATAGTTCTTGCTTTATGCTCCCATGACGGAAACTTATTAGATGCAGCAGGGAGAACAGTATATCACACACTTACAAATAAAGAAGAAAGAAAATTAGATGAAGTTATCTACTCTTTATGTTCTCACGATGGAGACTTATACTATGCACCAGGTAGAAAAGTCTGCAAAGTAAGCTTCCGTCCCTCTATGTTTGGTCCTGAAAACACAGAATCAGAAATAACAGAAAGACCTGACAATGTTCTTGCTTTATGCTCTCACAATGAAGTATTATATGATAGTGGGAAATATGGATTATTTACTACTCATAGTGATGTTCCTATAATCCCTTCAAAAGATATAGGGGCAATGTGCTCAATCCCTCCAGAACTAGTTAAAAAAATATTAGAAGAAAGATCACAACAAACACAATTGATTAACCCAAATGATGGTATGTTTACAGGAGAGGATGATGACTATAACATTCCAAAAAAATAATTAAGAAATTAAAAAGAAAAAAAGCAGAAAACACAGGTAAATTAGTTATTGAACAGATTCAGTTGTTAAAGAAATAAAATTACTCGTCCACATTCATGGACTTAAGTCCAGAAAAAGGGACAGCTCATTTCTTAAAGAGATTGTCGTGATGTTTTAATTTCCAAAAATAAATCATATTTTTCCCCTTATATACTTTGAATAATAACACAAAACTTTTATCAATATGAACATGTTTATATTCTTTTAAATCATAACTGCAGTTATGATATCTGTCAATTGTTTCTGCATTATTATTGATTATTTCTTTTATTTTTTTATTTAAAATTTCAACTCTTTTTTTATCTTTTTTTAAAAGTTTTCTTATTAATATCTTAATTTCGCAGGATATATCAAACTCAAACATCTTACATACCGCATAGCTTATCTAATTCTTTTATAGACATTTTTCTTTTAAATTTATGTTTTCTCTCCCACCCTTCACATTCTTTGATCATATCCTTGACAATATCTTCCTTTACCTCACTTTCTACAAATTCTTCTCCAAACATTTCAGTAAATTTATCTATTGCTTCTGATTTATCTTTTAGCCCGTATTTTTCTTTTATTACTCCTAATACCCTATTGGCATAATCAGATATCTGAGCTCTTAGATTTATAGTCATTATTCTCACCTCAAGTGATTTTATGTGAGTATAAGTCACTCTTATTTATAAAGTTTTTGTTTTTATAAAATTAATATTTGAAGAAATCCAGTTGCTGAAGAAAAAAAAGATTTCTATTCTGACGGAGAATAAGGATCATCAATTATCTTATAGAGGATTTTTAACTCATCCCAGTCTTCCATGCCCAGATAACTAGGGACAGTTCTATCAGTTGATGCATGCTGCATAGTTTCATTACTAAGATGATTAACAAGACCTTTACTAATCATGATATCTCTTGCAATCCGTCCAAGGTCTTTCATGATTTCTATTGTTTCTTTGTCTTCAACATCTCTGCTTTCACAGCTCAACTCATAAAGAAATGCATTTAATTCAGCATTGTTCAGTTCTTTTACTTTATTACGAATTTCTTCTGACATTTTTTTATTCACCTATAATTTTTTTTAAGTAAGCTTCTAATTCTGGTGTATTCATTCGTAAGATTTTAGCATTAAAAATTCTTTTACGAATCATATAAGTAGTTGGTATCTGTTTTAGAGTTAGAATAGGTAATTGTTCTCTTGATAGTGCCATTGTCTGTACTTGTCGTAATTCCATTTTTAGTTCTTGAACTCTCTCTCCATCTGGAGTTTGGCTGCCACCCCATCCTTCTTTCTGTGTCAAGTCTTCTAAAAAACATCCTTTTGCATACATCTCATCAATTGCACCTATTGCTTCTTCAAAATCAGCAGTTCTATATCTTGGGAGGATTGTTAAAAGAGTACGCATATTTATTCCCTCTTCTGCTACATTTTGTGTTCTTGTCTTGATTATAGGAGTTTCATCAAGTTGGACTGTTTTCTGTCCTTCTTTGATATATGCCTGCATAACTGATTCTTCTAGACAATCTCCCCATTTTTCATGATCTACTTTAGAAGTCTCTAGAAGCAGTCTGCTTCCAGTAGAAGATATTGCTTTAATATTTGGGTCAAATGGAAGGTGTTCTTGCCTTACTATATACAATCTAGGGTTTGCTTTAGGATATCCCATAAAAAACTCACTTGGACTAACAGAATCATACCCATTAGCAGGACTAGAAATCTTTCCTTCACGAGGTTTTCTGCCCATATACTCAGCAACTTCTCGTAGTACATTTCCAAGAACTGTCCTTTCTCTTAATCTTTCTATATATTGTTCTTGAATCTGTTCTGTCATTTTCTTTATTCACCTTCTTCTCCTAAATAACCATCTAATAGGCTTGAGAATCTTTCCTTATTAAAGGTATAATTTTCAAATCCTGGAAGAGGAAGAAAGTTTATGTGGTCTGAAGAGTATGAATCATAATAGTCAATTTTATCATCAAAATCACCAATCATTACCAAATCTCCTAGAAAAGAATCAGGATAGTCTATATCATGCAATGGATGTTTTTCAGTTTCTGGTCTTAATGGTAATTGTGCATCAACAACTGCAACATCTAATCCACCAGGTCTGAATAACATAATTCTAAGAGCAGCTTCAGCTACTGTATCTCTAACAAATCCAGTTGCTGCATCATACATTTCTTTTGCATTCATTTTCTTATTCACCTTCTCCAGTAAATTTGATTGTTACAATATAATGTTTATATCCCCCTTGATTATTCTGAACAGTAGTTTTCTCAGACCTTGCAACGCTATAAGGTATATTTAATAACAATGCATCAAGTGTTTTTAGGAACGCTTGGTCAGCTGAACTTTCTGGAGCTGGAGTAAAGTCGTATTGAATACTATCCATACTAGTTGCAGCCTTTTCAACAGGGCTTAATCCTTCTGTTGTTATTTCTGTTCTTTTTATTTCCATTTTATTGTTCACTACTATTTATTATACTCTTTTTTATGCTGTCCATAAGGCCTTTCTGAATCAGTTAACAGGCCTTTATCAGGTCTCATTAATATTCTTTTCATAATATCTTCTAGCCTTGGATCTTTAGGCACAGGTTCTTGTTTTATTTTATCTTCTACCATTTTTTATTCACCTTTATTCGTCTAAAATACTCTCTAAATAGGTTTTATATAATTCATCCGAAGTAACTTCTTTTATATATAGCTTTATTTTAGTGTCATTAATTTGGATTTTATATCCTAAATTTAAATCCATTGCTAAATCTTCAGATACTGGGTTAATTTCTTCTATATTATATTCTGATCCATCAAAAGCCACTTTACCAGCAGTCTCATCAAGTCTAAGTGCACCATATAATGCTTCCATAATAGCTTTTCCATACCCTACTGCTAATATGCTAACATAATCACGAGGTTCTCTTTTAGCTGTTTGTTCAACAAGCCCTACATGTAAACTTGCACCAATTAAAGCGCAAAGTAAATCATCAACATAAAGTCTATCTTGTTCTTTTAATTTTGTTATATCTCCTACATCAAATCCCTCATATTCTGTCATTCTTCATTCACCTTTATTTATAAGAGTCCTTCTCCATAAAAATAGGTCATAACTGCCAATTCCCTGTATAAATCAACAACTTTTTCTGAAACTTTATTAGGATCAACTCTATGTTCCATTTCTGCCAGATGGGCGTGTAATCCTTCATGAGTATTCTTGATATCAGAATCACCTAACAAACCAGGGCTAAAAAACAAATCTGGATTTTTTTCTTGATATGTTGTTCTGGAATCATAACCTAACCCATTTGTTACTATCATTTCAATTTGTTTTTGTCTTGGAGTTGGTTCTTCTTTTTTATTAACTAAGTCTTTAAGATCATCTCTTGGTTTTTCAGCTACAGCATAGAAATCTTCATTTAGCTTATATTCTTTTCCACACCATACCCCTTCATGAAAACATAAAGCCAGAACTCTTCCTGGTTCTACACTTCTTCCTGTTTCATATATTTCTCCATCATGCATGCATAAAGCCAGACCTCTTTCTGGAAGCCTCTCTCCTGATGGTTCTTGTTTTGATTTTTCATCTGTCATTTTCTATCACCTTTATTTATAATTCTCTCCAGTAGCACAATTATATACTTTATACAATCCTGTTAGTGTTTCTGTTTTAAACCAATCATTATCTTCAGAAAATCTTAATACATCTTCAAGCTGCAGCTTTTCAACTCCGCCTCCAACTTCAACAACACCCTCTTCTAATCCTTTTAATATAGCTTTCACTGCTCCTGTAAATTCTTTCTTACTTTTTTTTACCTGATTTCTAGAAATTTCAGAATTCCATACATCAGGACCAGACATCTCTTCTATTGTTTTCAATCCAACTACATATTTGACAAAATAATGTTCCAGCATGCTTTTAGTATCTTCACTCATTTCCACCCGCCCTTGTCATTTTTTGTTCTAACATCTTACTTGCATAAACCTCAAGTGCATTATCTAGTGTAACACATTTTAGACATAAGTCAATATCAGTACTTCCAATCTTAATATTGTACCTATGGTCTACATTATCATTTAAGTATTTCTCATTTTGGCCAACACGATCTACTCTTATTGACACTCCATCATTAGTTTTTTTTGGCAAAGGCTTAGTTTTTACTAATCTTTCAAGCCCTCTTACTGCCTTTAAGACGTCTTTATTTAATCCTATTGCTAAGATATCAACATCATTATAATCAATATTACCTTCTGCTGCTGAACCGCCTAATCTTACAGCCAGTCCTTTGCTCCTTACATAATCCATAACTAATTCAGTATAAGGAACATCCTGTGTTCTTAATTTTTCGTGATCGTCTAAATGCATCATTTTCTATTCACCTTTTATTTCTTCTTTATATCTTTCTTGTTGATTCCTAACTTATTAAGCATTTCCTTTGTTCTCTGTCTTAAAGTTGTTTCAGTAATTCCAGCTGTTTCAGCTATTGATTTCTGTGTAACCTTTACTTTGTTCATCAAAGCAGAGATATACAAAGTTGTAGCTGCCAAAGATGTTGGGCTTTTACCAGAATCAATTCCTATTTTCTGTATCTTTTCAAGCAATTTAACTGCCTGAGTCTGTGTTTTTGCTCCTAAGTTTAGTTCAGAGGCAAATCTTGCTATGAAATCAATTGGATTACTTTGCATTACTTTAATCCCTAATCTCCTTATAACCATCTTATAGGTTCTTGCAATGTCAAACTTGTTCAATTTAGAAGCATTAGCTACTTCATTCAAAGTTTTTGGCATTGCATGAAGCTTTGAAGACAAGAAAACAACAGCTGCTATAATGCTATCATTAGCTCTTGCTCTTGTTAAGCCTTTTTCAGCGCATTCTCTGTATATTCTAGCTGCTTCTTTCTCAATGCTGTCAGGCAATTTAAGCTGAGAAGCAATTAATTTCAGATTAGACAGATTAGTATTCAGATTATGCTCTAATGCAGAGCTTGTCCATCTGTTTTTCTGCCTTATCCTGTTCATAAGCATCCTTGTTTTCTTAGGAAGATTCTTCAGATCAGCATAATTTCCAACTTCTGTCATCAATCCATTTGCAACTCTCGGATCATAAGGAGCTCCTGTTCTGCTCTTCTTAGCAAAATCTTCTTCACCTATCATCCTCTCTTTTCCAAAATCAACTAGAAAATCTTCTACAACAAAACCGCAGCTTTTGCAGATAACTTCTCCTTTCTTCTTATTTGCAAAGAATTTAGCATCTCCGCATTCCGGACATTTTTTTATTGTTTCAACAACCATTTTGCATAACCTCGAGTAAGCTTTATAGTACTCAAAACAACTACAGAAAAAACCCATAACCTTTTTATATATATAAGAAACAACTTCTTTATAAACCTTTCGGTTTTTGACTACTTTTGAGTAGTATTCAAATAACTTAAATATATTGAGATTATACTCAAATCAGAGGAAATAATGGGATTCATATTTAAAAAACCTGGTTTTGAAGAAGAACAACGCAGAAAACAGGAATTTCTAGATCAATACCCTACATTTGAAAAATTTGCAGATTGGCAAAGAAGTCTAAGGCAGTCAGAGAGGGAATATGGATTAGGCTGCAGATACAGGGGAAATAAAGATAAATGCTCTGCTCCTTACTATCCTTGTACAAGAGATGAAAATAACACTTGTTCTTATACAGACAGAAAAGCGCCTCCAAATGAAAGAATAGAACCTTTAGAAGAAGTAATTAATAAGCACTCTTGAGGTCTAATAGCTTTCTATAAACCGCATCTATTTGTATAATCCTTTCACTTATCTCAGCAGAATCTTCTCCGAAAGCCCGCTTTTTGCAGCGTTCAAAACTCAGGCTTTGAAGTCTTTCGTTATATTCTTCAAGTGTATTTAATTTCTTACACTCTTCAAGCTCTTGAATCCACACATCATAAAAAGCACAATCCTTGAATAATTTTTCACATACTTCTTTCTGATCTCCTATTAATATGTCTCTTTGTGCTTTCTCTTCATCAGAAAACTTTTCTTTCATAATAGTCTCAAGATTTATTTGCGCCATATAAAATAATCTTGCAGAATTCTTTAAAAAGTTTATGTCTCTGGATTATAATATCTGTTGTACAATACATCAAATCAACTCATCTCAACCTATATTGTTGTACAATACAACCAAAACATTTAAATAGTAGTTCTACGTTGTATATTACATCATGGATGAAAAAGAGCAGATTTTGATAGAAAACTTCGAAGAATATTATGATCTTGGAAAAGAAGCGTTCAATAAAGAAAAATACAACACAGCAACAACATTATTCTTCAAAGCAATAGCTGCTTTATGTGATCTTCTGATATTAAGAAAAGAAGGTTTTATTCCATCTTCACACTCAAACAGATTTAGAGTACTGGAAGAAAAACATAAAGAGATTTACAATATTGCAGACAGGGATTTTCCTTTCTATCAAGACAGCTACACTCAAAGGATGGACAAAGAAACTGCTGAATTATTAAAAGAAGATGCTGAAAAGATTAAAAAAACACTTGGAATCTGAGAAAAAAGACAAAACAATATTTGATATTGTCATTTACGGCTCTGCTGTAAAAGGAAAATCAGAAGCAAGAGATATAGATATAATGGTTATTTTCTTAGAAGGTTCTCTAAAAGAAAGGCTTGATAAGATACAAAGAATAAAATCAAAATTAAAGAAGATAGGAAATATAGATATAAAGCAGATGCTGCTTAAAGATTTTTTTTCATCTTCTTTTCTCGCAAGAACAGGTGTTTTATTAGAGGGAATAAGTGCATTCAATAGAAAGAGATTCAGCGAAACACTTGGTTTTAGAGCATTTACATTATTTTGGTATAATCTAAAAAGACTAAGCCATGCTCAAAAAGTCAAATTTAATTATATACTTGCAGGAAGAGGGACAAGAGGAGTGCTAGATGAATTAAACGGGATAAGATTAGTAAATGGTGCTGTCAAGATCCCAATAGAAAATTCAGCTGTATTTGAAGAGATATTAAAGACAAATAATGCAGATTATTCTAAAAAAAATATTCTAGAAGAGATGTAATTTAGAACTTTTATACTTATGCGGCTTATATGCTTTCAATCTCTTGAATTTCAATCCATCAATGAAATCCTTTTGGTCATATCCTAAGCAGATGACATTTGGTTTATACTTCTTAACAATCTTTTGTTTATCATAGATATATCCCAAGATAGCTTTGTCAGCATATTTAGAAACCTCTTTCAAACGTTTCTTTTCATTATTTCTTGGCTTCCGGCCTTTAACTTTTTCAACTGTCTTATCCCTGGCAACAACTGCAATCAGATAATCTCCATATCTTTTAGCTTGAGAAAAAAGACTCAGATGCCCTTTATGCAGGATATCAAATGTTCCAAACACCATTACTGATTTCATAAGATATCACTTATATATTTTATCATGATGGTCATAATCTTCTAAAGTTACTGTTTTAGAAGTTTCATCAATTGAAAAGACTAGAACAAAATGTTTATCGATATGAACTCTTTTATAATCTTTCATATCATGCCTTAGATTTTTGTATCTATGAGGATTTTTAAGAATTTCTATAACCTTATCACGGATTATTTTAAGTTGTTTCTTATTCTTCTTTGATAATTTAGAGAATTTTTTATACAAAACTTCATCTGTTTCTAATTTATACATCTTAGTTTAATCCAAAACGCTTTTCGAAATCTTTAATAGTTCCGATTTTAATCTTCTTCTGTTTCTTTATCTTCTGAATCTTTTCAATATATTCAGGTCTCAATTCAGGTTCAAGAACTTCCTCTTCATACTGATTAGCCATCATCTCAATAGCTTCGCTTTTGTCTCTAAGTCCAAATTTAGCTTTCACAATATTCAAGATCCTATTTGCCCGTTCATTTATATTTATTATAGCTTGTACCATTAACATCACCTATATATGGTATTAATATGATATTAACATTTATAAATCTTTCTTTTTTAGAATTCTTTCAGCATCTTCTATATCTTTGCTATGCCTGCCTATCTTGTTTAACTTTTTTGCAATTATCTCTCTAATCTCTTCAATAGGAACTTTATCCTTAATCTCTTCATTTCCAATCTGCTTGTCAACATCAAACCATTTGGACTCTTCCATTAAAACCTTGCCAATTGCATCCTGGTATTTCTTGTACATCTTTTTTTTGCTTAAGTCATACTTGCACTTATAATGCAGAATATCTTTTACTTGTTCATCAGGAACAGATGCAAGAAGCCAGTAAGGAAATATCCTGCAGTTGACAGGCCTTGCTGAATAGATAGAGCATCTGTTATCAACCCAGAATTTGCAGGGCATATTCAGTCCTAAGTCAACATCAAAAACATCAGGATTTCTTGGGTCTCCAAACTTCTTAAACCCTGAATAGTTTTCAAAAAACTTATCAACAGAAATTTTCAAGTGGCTGCAGATCCTCCATATGTCTCCAACTGTCAGGTTAATATTGATTCTATTATCCCCGCAGCACATCCCACAATGTTGGCACTCCATAAGAAAACAAAAAGTAAGAGGCTTTTTAAATGTTGGTGAAATACCCAGAATTAATTAAACCTTAGATATTCTCAATAATCTTCTTTACAGCATCCTGCTCTCCTTTGTCAGAATCTAATTCTGTTGCCAGATTATCTCCTTTCAAAGGCAAATCAGAAACATAACCTACAAAGCCAAATCTTCCAATAACATGCCCTGCATAGTTTTCATTAGCTTCGCTTATAGCAGAGACAGATTTCTTTAATTCCTTTTCAACGCAAATAGATCCTTTGTTCTTAGCTTCTTCAAGAGTCTCATACTCTTCATTTACAATACTGACTGGATTGAAATTAAGCCCCTGGTTTTCTCCTTGCGCAAGAACATTTTCAAAAGGAAGGACCAATCCTGATGCTTTTTTCAAATCAACCTCACTGATTACTCCTGTTGGATAAACTAGATCATGTCTTTTTAATCCATCTGCCAGTCCGCCAACTCTTCCAAACATCAGGAAATTTATTTCTCTGTCTTTTCCATCTTTTTTATACATTGCATTGTATTCATGCATTATTTTTTCAATCAGAGTTCCAGCCTGGTCAGCATAAACATAACTTAGATTCAAAACAAACCCATCATTAATATACAGATATTGGAAAGGAAGATATTCATTATTTGCTTTCTTAACAACATTGGCTTGTTTAGCTATAGCATCAACAGGTCCAAATATTATTGTATTAATAGTATCCATCCCCTCTTTAAGAAACAATCTTTTTACCAGATCATATGCAAAATAACTATAAAGATATGTTTTTCTTGTATCATCTTCAGGAAAACGTTCTGTAAATTTAATATTCTTTCCGCTTGCCTCAATATATGCCTTAATCATCTCTTCATATCTTGTTCCCCTTCCAAATCCACTGTATTGAGGGATATACAAAGTTCCTTCTTTGAAAAAAATTGGTTCACGACCATTCTCCTGCTCAACTTCCTCAAAACCTTCTTTTAATACATTTTCAAGAAGCTGAGAAGGCAATACTGCAGTATGTAATTCAATGCTTCTAACATCATTAGCAGCAACATTACTGCCAAAAAGCCTTGTTTCAGCATACTTTATTACATCTTTTGGTTTGAATATTTTAGTCATTCTCAATAAATTATAATCAAGGCTGTTTTTAAACCTGATGGATTTTTCAGTTAAGTTTAAATATTAATGTAACTTCTACACTATCATGGCAGAATTCAGGAAAGATAGGTTCTATGTTACAGCAGATGCAGTTGTCTTTACAATCCTAAACAAAGAGCTAAAAATACTTCTGATCAAGAGAAAAATTCCTCCTTTCAAGGGAAAGTTTGCTTTGCCAGGAGGTTTTGTTCACATCAATGAAAACCTGGAACATGGAGCAAAAAGAGAATTAGAAGAAGAAACAGGTGTTAAAAATATTCTCTTAAAAAAACTTCATGCATTTGGCAATGTTGGCAGAGATCCAAGAGGCAGAGTTGTTACAATTCCATTCCTTGCATTAATTGCTGGAGAAAAAGTAAAACTTCATGCATCAACAGACGCAGAACTGGCAAAATGGCAGTCTTTTTACAGGCTTCCAGAACTGGCATTTGACCACAAAAAAATCTTAGATAATGCTTTATCTCACTTAAGATTTGAAATACAAAATACCAACATTGCTTTCCAGATAATGCCTGCAGAATTCACATTAACAGAGCTGCAGAATGCATATGAGATCATTCTTGACAAGAAACTAGACAAAAGAAACTTCAGGAAAAAGCTAAAAGAGCTTAATATCCTCAAAAAAATGCCAGGCACTAAGATGGAAGGCGCACACAGGCCTGCTCAGCTGTATTCTTTCAAAAAGGCTAAATAGTTAATGTATATACTACACTATCGAAATCTTTATAAAGTACTAAGTGTATACAATACACGAAGGAGATAAATGTTTTATTTCCTTTGATTATAGTAAGTGTATAAAATACACAAAGGTGAAACAGATGAAAAACAAAATGAAAAAATATGCAGACAAATATTTCCTAAGGGCAAATGAAATACTGAAAGCAGACAAACTGAATCCATGGGTTAACATGCAGGTCTTTGTCAGGCAAGGGCCTGGCAAAGTCGCTGGAATAGATGAAGCAGTTGAAATCATAACTCAAAATTCTGATATTGTCAAAGCAGGAGGCAGAATCTATGCAAAAAAAGATGGAGAAATCTATCAGCCAAAAGATACTTTGATGAACATAATTGCCCCTGTTCAGGAAATCATGGAATTAGAAACAGTTTACTTAGGTGTGATTGCAGCTGCAATAACAAGAGAGAATGACAAGAAAGAGCCAGATCTTGAAGCAATCCAAAGACAAGTTGAGCAAGTAGTTGAATTAGCAGGAGATCGCCCAATTTTCTATTTCGGAGCAAGGCACTGGCATTATAATATGGATCAGGCAATCACAAAAGCAGCATTTGAAGGAGGAGCAAAAGATTGCTCAACTGATAATGGTGCAGAACCATTTGGAAAAAAAGGACTAGGAACAATTCCTCATGCATTAGAAAACATCTATGCATATTATCATGGAATAGAAAACGGAGTTTTAGAATCAACAAAAGCTTTTGACAAATACATGGACAAAAAAATCCCAAGAATAGCATTAGTTGATTATGCAAACAAAGAAATCACAGATACTCTAAGATTGATGAAAGAACTGCCAGCACTAAACGCAGTCAGAGTTGACACCTGCGGAGAGAACATTGCAGAAGGAGGCATTGAAGGAAAGAGAAAATACTGGAAAGGAACAGGAGTTAATGTCTATGCTGTAAATGCCTTAAGAACAGCAATGGACGCATTTAACCCAGAAGAAAGAGTTGGCATTGTCCTAAGCTCAGGCTTCAGCAATCCAGAGAAAGTCAAGGCATTCAATAAAGGAGAGGAATATTTCAGAAAACAGCTTTATGACAGCATCGGAGCAGGATTCCTTGACAATGTAAGAACTGCAACCGCAGACATCATCGGAGTTGGAGAAACTGCTAACACTGTTGATTTCAATATGCCAAATAGCTATCAGATGAAAAACATAATCCACAAAGTTGGAAGACCGCCAAGAGTTAATCAAGACTTGGAAAGAATACTATAATGGAGGTTAAAATGAAAGATGCAGATTCACTGGAAGGAAAAGTGTATATGACAAGCGCAGCCTGTATGTCTGTCTGGGCAGATGCATTGAGTTGGGCAAACAAGCACAAAGAAAAGACAACCCTTGATCCTGTAGAGGCAGATAATCTCGTTGTACTTTCATGCCAGGTTACAGATCTTGCTATCCTTAATGATTTTAAGACTATGGAGGCGCTTCAGCAAGAAAATCCGGGTAAGGAATATTTCATAAGTGGTTGTCTTTCAAAAAGAGAAGACATTCCAATGCCAGAATTAGTGCAAAGATTAGATACTCCAAGAGAAAATTATCAATTCCTTGAAGATTTGACATTAGTTCATTTTGAAAAACCATTTTGGATTGATGATTTTGCTGAAGGAGGAGATGAATTTGAACAAGGTCATTTGTTTAGAAATATGTACCCTCTTAGAATTGGAAAAGGTTGTCCAAACAAATGCACATATTGTACAATTAGAGTTACAAGAGGAGATTTTGAAGCTTATGATGCAGCAAGGTTAGAAGAAGAATTCCTGGCTTTTGATGATATCCTGTTAATTGCAGACAGCCCAACAGAAAAACAAGTTAAGGAATGGTGTGCAATTGCACAAAAACATGGCAAACCATTCTCTATAAGGAATGTTGAGCCGTCTATCACAGTAAGATGTAAAGATGAATTGATAGAAACTGCTGAACAAGGACTGATCAAAGTTTATCATTCACCAATACAGAGCGATACTCCAGAAGTATTGAGAAACATGAATAGGAATGTTGGAGATACATTAGAAACAATCGCAATCGCAAGGCAGCTCAAAGAGAGTGGAGTCTATATTGCAACCAACATAATCATTGATTATAAAGATATGGGGCAGGATTTCAGCAAGGTCTATGATCTTTATGATTATGTCAGCTGGAATCCATTGTGGGATGGCAAATGGGATCAAGCAAGAGCTGAACAAAGATTTGAAAAATACTTAGGAGGTAAATAAAATGACAAACGAACTTATTGCTTATAGAGTTGACCCAGAAGGGGACTTTATGAGGGAAAAAGATGGAAGACTGTATGTACCTGGTGCAGAAGAAATTAAAGCAGAAATTGACAAAACTGAAGAAAAAGTAGAAAAAGCAGGCATCAGAAAAGCTGCAAGTAGAGATAGACATTTCAAAGATGATACAGAACTCTTAGCAAATGGAGGACCATTTCCAGAACACTGCATGGATAAGCAATATGGACAAAAAAATGCAGATGGAACATTTGGAATTGATTTTATCCCAGAAATAAGAAATAATGAAGCATATGTTGTTGAAAATAAAATAGCTGAAGGAGATAACTTCAGAAGATATACAACAGCAGAGTTAGCAGAGATTGCAGATGGTGAAGGAGATATTGTATTTGAAAAACAACATTATGATGTCTTTACAAATCCTGCAGTTGAACCTTTGTTAAAACAAATGGGAGTAAAAGAAGCAATTGTCTATGGAGTTGCAACAGATTATTGTGTTAAGGCAGCTGTTGTTGGAATGCAGGAAAGAGGAATCCAATGTTATGTTCTAGAAGATGCAATTGCAGCAGTTAATCTAGATCCAGAAGATGCAGAACTAGCAATAAAAGAGATGAAACAAGCAGGAGCTATCTTCACAACTTTGGAGGATATCCTAAAATGATTCCAACAAAAAGATGGGGAGACAGTGTAAGGAATTATGCAAAAGACTGGACATTATTCGAAAGAATCTGGCTAATATCTTTCACTCTAATCAACATTTATCTGTTTTTTGCATGGAAAGACAGCATCATAGGATTAGTCACATCCTTGACAGGTATGCTGTGTGTTGTGTTGGTTGCAAAAGGAAAGATCAGCAACTATTACTTTGGTGTTGTAAATGTTGTATTGTATGCATACATTGCATTTCAAAGCAGGTATTTTGGAGAAGTTATGCTAAATGCATTATATTTCCTTCCAATGCAGTTTGTTGGATTGTATTACTGGAAAAAACATTCCAATGCAATCAAAGGAAAAGATGATGTTGTAATCAAGCACCTAAATGTAAAACAAAGAATATACTGGGCAGTCATCTCTGTTGCAGGAATCTTTGGATACGGGTTGTTTTTGCTGTACTTGAGAGGAACACTTCCTTTTGTTGACTCAGCATCAACAGTACTCTCTGTAATTGCCATGATACTTATGGTCAAGAGAGTTACAGAGCAATGGCTATTGTGGATAGCAATTGATGTTGTATCTGTTTACATGTGGTTTTACATCCTATTGAAAGGAGGCAATGACATCAGCATGTTGGTCATGTGGTCAGCATATCTGGTAAATGCAATATATGGTTACTATAACTGGAGGAAATTGGAAAATGCCCAAAGCTAAAGGGTTGTTTTTAGGAAAGTTTGCACCTTTTCATAAAGGACATGAATACGTAGTTGATACTGCATTAAAAGAAGTTGATGAGTTAACTGCTATTGTCTATGATTGTCCTGAAATAATCAGTGTTCCATTAACTGTCAGATGCAGCTGGATAAAGACAATCTACCCTCCTGTTAATATAATTGAAGCATGGGATGGTCCTAAAGAAGTAGGATATACAATGGAGATAATGAAAAAACAAGAGAATTACATCCTTGACCTGCTTGAAGGAAAAGATATAACAAGATTTTACTCAAGCGAGCCTTATGGAGAACATATGGGAATTGCACTGGGCGCAGAAAACAGGACAATTGACATGGCCAGGCAAAAAGTTCCTGTCTCAGCAACAAAGATAAGACAAGACCCATTCAAATACAGGGAATTTCTGCATCCAGTTGTATACAAAGACCTGATTGCAAATATAGTTTTCATGGGAGCTCCTTCAAGCGGCAAATCAACTATCACAGAAAGGATGGCAAAAGAATTCAACACAGTGTTTATGCCAGAATATGGAAGAGAATACTGGGCAACACATCAAATTGAAAGACGATTGACCTTAGATCAGCTTACTGAGATTGCAAAAGGCCACATAGAAAGAGAAGATAAACTTTTGTTAAATGCAAACAAGTATCTTTTTACAGATACAAATGCAATAACAACTTATCTCTTCTCATTATACTATCATGGAAAAGCAGCCCCTGAATTAGAGGCGATTGCTGAAAAATGCATCCAAAGATATGACCTATTTTTCCTCTGCGATAATGATATTCCTTATGATGACACTTGGGACAGATCAGGAGATGCTAACAGGGAAGTTATGCAAAAAAGAACAATTGCTTACTTGATAGAGCATAAAGTTCCATTCGTAGTTTTAAAAGGAAGTTTAGAACAAAGGGTTGCAAAAGTAAAAAGCATATTATCAAAATTTGAGAAATATGACAATTTAGGAGGCCTGATAAAATGAACCTGGAAAAAACCATAAAAAAAGCTGAATTCAAATATGGTCCTGCTCAAGCAGCAGCAGAACTAGCAGACCAAATACTGAATTGGACAGCAGGAACAGGAGCTAATGGAGGAGTTATTGGATTATCAGGAGGAATTGACTCAACAACAGTTGCTTATCTAACAAAATCTGCATTTGATAAATATAATAAAGAAAATCCAGGAAAAACACAGCTAAAACTCCTTGGATTGATCCTGCCATCCAAAGCAAACAATCCAAAAGATGAAAAAGAAGGGTTAAGAGTTGCTAAATTATTAGGTATTGAAGCAAAAGTAATTCCAATCCAGCCAATGGCAGAAGCTTACATAAAAGAATTGCCAGAAGCACTGCAAAGAGACTTTGATATTGGAAACCTGTACTCAGAAATAAGGGCAACTGTCATAAGCAGGTATAGCGCTGCCAATAATCTCAGAATAATGGGAACAGGAAACAGGGATGAGGATTATGTTCTTGGATATTTCACTAAAAGAGGGGACGGAGCTGTTGACAATAACATCTTAGGAAATCTTCCAAAAAGATTAGTCAGAGAACTAGCAACTTATTTAGGTGTTCCAGATGATTTAGTAAAAAGAACACCCGCAGCAGGCTTATGGGCTGGGCAAACAGATGAAGGAGAACTTGGCTATAATTACAATCAAGCAGAAATAATCCAAAATGGATATGATCAAGGATTGACTAAAGAAGAAATTCAAAAAGCAACAGGATACAACCTAAAAATAATCCAGGATGTTGATTTTAGACACAAAACAACTGAACATAAAAGGCAGCTGCCTCCAGTTGGAAAAATAACACTAGAATATAGGTGATAAAAAATGCCAAAACAAGAAGAAGTACAAACATACAGGAATCCAATTCCAACAACAGATATCATAATAGAATACCAAAAAGGAGTTGTCCTGATTGAAAGAAAAAACCCTCCATATGGATTAGCAATTCCAGGAGGATTTGCAGAATGGGGAATAAGCCTGGAAGATAATGCAAGAAAAGAAGCAAAAGAAGAAACAAATCTGGAAGTTATCCTTGAAAATCCAGACACCCCATTTGTATTTTCAGACCCTGATAGAGACTCAAGAGACCATATGATAAGTGTAACTTATATTGCAAAAGGTTATGGTGAACTAAAAGCAGGAGATGATGCAAAAGATGCAAAAGTCTATACCATCAATGAAATAATAAGATTAGTTGAAAATAATCAGCTTGCATTTGACCATGCTGATATCTTAAGAAAATACCTAAAATTCAGAGGATATGAAAAATGAAAGACAAATATATAGCAACATTAGTAGGATGTGCAATAGGAGATACAATAGGCATGCCTGTTGAAGGCTGGAAAAGAGAACGAATTAAGAAATATTTAGGGAGAATAACAGAGCCGATAGAACCCTTTGTTATTAAAGATGGTCAAGGGAAGATTGTTAAAAAAGATGAGTTCGGAAAGCTAAGGTACTGGAAAAATATGAAAAAAGGAAGTTATACTGATGATACGATTTTAACAATAGCAATAGCAGAATCTATTGCTGACTTGGGTTATCTAAATCTAGAAGACATATGCCAAAGACAGCTAAAAGCCTACAAAGATAGGCCCACAGGTGGATTTGGTGGATCAACCAAAATGGCATTTAATAACCTAGAAAAAGGAATTTCTCCTTTAGAATCAGGAGTCAAGCCAGGATTAGGCAATGGTCCTGCCATGAAAATGTCTCCAATAGGACTTTATATGGATGCAAAGGATTACGAAAAAGGCTTGGAATTTGCAGGATTAATAGCAAGGGCAACACACCTAGATAAAAGAGCAATAGCTAGCGGGATAGTACAAGCACATGCCATCTATACTTTACTTCAAAATCCATCAAAAAGAGAGTTCCTTGATTCAATCATAGAAGTGTGTATAAAACAGGAAGAACCATTAGATAAAGATGCTACATTATATGAAAAAGGTAATCTCCAATCTCGCTTAAAATGGATTAAAGATAATGCCGAAGCTGAATGTGAATTAGCATATAATCATCTTAAAACTACATCTTTAGCATTTGAATCACCTCCATTTACCTTGTTTATGTTTCAAAAATATTGGGATAATCCAATAGAAGGCCTGTTAGAAACAGTAAACTATGGAGGAGATTGCGATACAACAGGGGCAATCTATGGAGCATTATGCGGAGCAAAAAATGGATTGATATTTCCAAAAGACTGGGTTGAAGTTATTGAAGATAAGAAAAAAATACAAGACATAGCTGAAAAAATATGGAGGTTAGGATGAAAAAAGCAGGAATCATAGGAAGATTCAAGCCATTGCATAAAGGAGGAGCAGCACTGCTTGAATCAATCTGCGAGCAGGCAGAGCATGTCACAATAGGAATAGGCAGCTGCAATGAATACAATGCCAGGAATTCATTCACAGCAGAAGAAACAAAAGATATGATTGACGCTATTTTAGCTCCGAAATATGATAATTACAAAATAATCTATATCCCTGATTTTTGCGATGAAGAAAAATGGACTGATTATATTATAGAACATTATGGCACTTTGGACTGCTTTGTTTCAGGAAATGAATATGTTAATCACCTGCTTAAAGGCAGCTATGATATTATCCGCCCAAACTCATTAATACTTCCTGGAAGGCAGACAAGAATAACTGCAACAGAAGTAAGATACAAGATGGCAAATGATGAAGATTGGGAATCTTTAGTTCCCCTGCCAGTTGCAGACTATATAAAACAGAACAATCTTGATAAAAGGTTTATAAAAGAATTTGGATTAGAAGCTATTGCTAAGGGATATAAATACTCTGAATGTATTGAAACAGAAAAGCGCAATGTTATGGGAACATGAAAAACATACTAGTTGTGTATAAAAAAAGCACATTTGAATTATACGGAAGTCATGAAGATACTGTTAAGTTTATCCAAAGCAATGACCCTGATGCAGAAGCAATAAAGAAAAGCCATGAAATACAGAAAAAATCATTGGAAAAGGTTGTTGATGGATTAGATAAATTAGACTTAAATTATAATATTATCTACAGGGGAGATTTGACTGAAATAACTGATAAAGATTTGGTTATTTCTGTTGGTGGAGATGGAACATTCTTAGAAGTTTCTCATTATGTTAAAGACACTCCAATACTTGGAGTAAACTCAGACCCAGAAGATAGCAAAGGATTTTATTGCTGCGCTAATACTGATAATTTTATAGATATGTTTGATGCTCCAAGAACTAGATTGCATAGATTAGAACTTTTGCTTAATAGAGAAACAATTCCAGAGCCAGTGCTTAATGATGTTTTAATAGCTCATTCAAATCCAGGAGCCCCCACTCTATATGTATTAGATGGTGAAAAACATCTAGATTGTGGAATACTGGCATGCACAGCAGCCGGCTCATCTGCAAGGATGTATCAAAATAAAGGAATATTGATGCCTCTTGATTCAGCAGAAATCCAATATCTAGTAAAAGAAAAAAGAGGAGAAAAACCACAGTTTGCAGATAAATTAGAACTAAAATCTTTGACAAGACAAGGAAAACTATACATAGATGGTCCTCATCTGACTTATGATCTTGGATTAGGTGATAATTTAATCATTAGAAAAGGAATTCCATTAATAGTTGTCGGAAATTTAGAAGAGAAAAGACTTATTTAGATAATGCATCATTTAAATTTCTTAGGAAAAAATCCATTGTTTTATCCACAGGAAACCTTTCATTTATCGTCTGCTCATATGAGCTTTCTTTTTTTAATTTTACTTCTATCTCCCAGGTTGAGCTGTCTCCTTCTCCATCAAACTTAACAGATAGATTATGAAGGCCTGCGTATTTAAGAGAAGAAGTATCTCCTTCTGTCAAAATCTTTGTTAATCTTTCTTTGTAATCAGGATCATGCTGCCTTCCGCTTATTGTGTAAATTTCTTCTGATGTATTATATATGGCTTGTATCATAACTTCTACTGGAATGGCGGTTCCAGGAATATCAATTTGATAATGTTTATACTTATATCCCCAACTTTTTGCAGTAATTTCATTAGTTTCCCAGGCTTGGTAATTCTTACTATTAGGATTCTCCGCCCATTCAGTAAAAACTTTTTCTCTTGATTCTTTCATGCTTTCTATTAATCTTGATTGAACTTCTGCTACATTCTTTCTTTCAAGATTTTGTGAATAAAATGTTGTAGAAGCTGGTTTGAATTTTGAACATAAGAAATTACTTAGGGAGTGAATTTGCGCAACAAATAATTTTTCCTCTACATCAGTAAGGTCATTTTTTAGGTAACCTTCTCTGTCCAGTAAATCATATATTTCTGGAAAGTGGAAAATTTTTGGAGCAGTTCCGAAATAAAAAGAAAAGCGCCCATCAGCTCTTTCTGAATCTAAATGAGGAAAATAAGGCAGCCATGCTACATGATAGGTAATTCCTTCTCTTTTTAATTCTTCAACAATTTTAGAACCATATTCATTCATTAATCCAAAGGCTTCTAATTTTTCTATATCCCTTTCTTCGATTCTGCTGAATGCTTTTATATCATTATTCCACTCAGCCCTTACTTTATTAATCATTAATATTGGATTGATTTTTTCTTCTTCAACACCAAGTGATAAAAGATAATCATAAACTCCTGTAAACTGGTCCAGGCCAATTTGAAGAGAGTTGTGCTCTGTAGTTGCAACAACTATTGGGAAAAGAGTTGCATCCCCAGAAATTTCAACAACCGGCTTCAAACTATAATCAAAGATTAATGCAGGGTCTGGTACAGGAGGAAGGTCCATACCAATTACATCTACAGAACCAAAGTCATCCTGAATAATTCCCTCTAGTTTTTTTCTGCAATCAGGATTATTATATAACATTCCTACTGGAAAAACAGCAAGATTCGTTTCTGATGGCTGTACTTCTAATCTTAATCTTCTCATTGGGTCAGAAAAAACAAGAGTTGTTCCTTCCTGCAATAGAACTTTTTGCACTTCTAATTCATCATAAAATTCTAATCTTCTATTTCCTATAGAAAGGTCTCTGATCAAAGTGCCTGCCATGCTTGCCTGAAGATCAAAATCAATAACTCCTGTGGCGTATCCTCTTGAAAGTGCAGCAATAATATCTGTTAAGATTGAAGTTTTTCCAACTCCTCCTTTATTATTTACAGGGAAAATTATTGCCTTAGCCATTTCTTAAAATAAGAGATAAAGATTGCTTATAAACCTTTCGGTTTGTTACTACTAGTAGATAATGATTATAATCCACAGAAAATTTTGAAAGTCCAAAAAGTTTTGATTCTCTGAATCAAAAAGCTTAAATACTTTCTCCTCTAAAATCAGCATATGGTTGAGGATGACCTGATAAAAAAGAAGTATCTTAGGATAGATAAGTCTGCATCTGTTTCTAAACTAATAGGGCAGTTAAAACTTCACAAGGAAAAAGCAGCTTTGGTCTTTGACAAGAATAAATTCTTGGGTGTTGCTGACACGCATCTTCTTGTAAAGACAAAACTAAACCCTGCACAGATGAAAGTTAAAAAGATAGTAAAAAGAGTTCATGTCCTGAATGGAAAAGAATCATTGAAAGAGACAGTAAGATTGATGTTTGCAGCAGATACAAGAATGCTTCCTGTAAAAGAAAAAGGCCAGATCATTGGTGTTGTGAAATCAAAAGATATAATCTCAAAACTAAAAGAGACAGAGCATGCAAAAAAGAAGATTACAGAGGTAATGACTCCTAATTTTATAGCAATATATGAGCATGAAAGAATTGGAAAAGCAATCTACCTGATGAAAGAGAACAACATCAGCAGGCTTCCTATTGTTGACAAGGAAGGAGTATTAGTCAATATAATATCATTGACAGACTTATTGAATAACTTTATCTTAAACCAACAGTCTAAATCAGAATCAAGAGGAAGAGGATCTCCTACAATGAAAGGGACAAGAACAATAAGAGCCTTCAGGCAAAGAATAGACCTCAATGCTTTTCCTGTTAAGAACATATCCACCACTATTATGATAACTGCATCTCCAGAAGACACATTAGAAAGAGTTATTGACAAGATGGAAAGATTTGATATCTCTTCTATTGTAGTTGTTGATGGCAAATTCCCAGAAGGTATAGTAACAACAAGGGATTTATTGAAGTTATTTCTGAAAGATATGGTTACTTACTAAATATTTAAATAATTAAACTCTTAATTTCTTCCTATGATGCCATCCAACTGCAGCAGATGCGCTTACTGCTGCACTTTAAGAGTAAGACTTTCTCTGCTAGAATACCTAAGAATACTTCTAAAAGGATATAGAGATTTCACAGAAAAAGACACAAAAGGAAGAAAGTGCATCAAGCTTCCAGACAAAAAATGCTTTTTCTTAGAAAACAATAATTGCAAAATATATTCAATAAGACCAAAAATGTGCAGAGAATATCCTGGTGTTGATATTTGTCCTCAAGGAAAGAAATAAAGTTACTGATTTAATGAATATTGTCGATCTAAATTCTAAATTATCATTGGCATCATAAACTAAATTCATCATTTGAAAACCGAAAGGTTTTTATATTAATCGTTATATTTATAACGATATGGTTAAAAAACTAACAATATTAAACGTTTTAGAACCTTTTCTATCAAAGCCAAAAGAAATGCTTCATCTTGCAGAGATTTCAAGAGAAATAAAAGAGCCCCACCCTACTGTAAGACAATGGCTTAATTTATTGGAAAAAAAAGGTGTTTTAAGAAAACTGCACAAAGGAAGGCTTACTCTATATTTATTAAATCATGAGAACAGGAATATCATAGATTATTTGACTATTGCCGAAAAGCACGCATTAATAAGAAAATGTGAAAAAGAGCCTTTGTTAAAGGAATTAAATCATTTTATTCAATCAAATCTTAATGAAAATGCTAAATGTTTAGTGTTTGGCTCTGCTGCAGTTTCCATTAAAACTGCAAATGATATTGACTTGTTAATTATTGGAAAGGCTGAAGAGAAAGCCATAAAGAATTTTGCTAAACAGATCAATAAGGAAATTCATATAATTAATGTTAAGAGACTAGACTTAATATCAAAATCATTAAAGAAAGAAATAATTAAAAAACATCTTATCTTAAAAGGAAGTGAGGATATAATAAGGTGGTTTATATGGTAACCCTTGAATGGTGCAAGAATCAGAAGAAAGGATTAAAGCTCGTAGAACCAAATGACAATTTATCTAGGGAATATATGCAGACTGCTGAAGAAACATTGGAAGTGCTTAGAAATATAAAGAGCAAATCAAAAATATGGCTCGCCACAACAAAATATTATTGCGAATATTTTGCAGTATACTCTTTGCTTATGAAAATTGGTATAAAATGTGAGATACACGATTGCACAATATCTGTCTGCAGATTATTGGAAGATAGAAAGGTTATACCCAAGGGATTTTCCAATATTCTCGAGAAAGATAAGAAATTAAGAATTGATAATCAATATTATCTTAAGAACAAAGAAGTCCATGTAGATTATAACAAAATTCTTGAGTTTATACTGGAAATAAAAAGTATAAATGAAACAATTATTCTTGATAAAGTAAAGGAAATAAGAAGAATTCTGGAATAAATGATAATTTAACAGTTATACCTACATATATTGAGATATTGTGTTTTGTGTAGGTATAACTTACATAAACTTTTAGGTTGACATGTGGTAAATTGAAAACCAGATGAATTATTTCAGAACCTTTAAGGAATATTCTTACCCTTCTTTTTTCTATACAGAAATTTAAAGGGTAAGATTTTGAATTACTGAATAATTATTGGAATATCTTTTTGTGAATCTAAATGTGCAGAGAATATCCTGGTGTTAAGATTTGTCCTAGAAATAATCATCACTTAAATGTTCGTCTTCATTAATTAAAGGCAGGTCAAATTTATCAAACATTCTTTCTAACATTTTTTCTTGTCCTCTCTTTTCATCTTCCAGCAGTTTTTGAAATTTATATTCCATCTGTTTTCTAAATTCTTCTGAATCCTGCTTCATAGTTTCCTTTAGTTCTATTCTTATCTGTTGGAATCCCTCATCTAAAGTTCGCACAGAAGCATGATAGATATATGGTAAACCTACAGAAGCCACTATTATAAATGAAACCACTCCTTCATGCATATCTGATGTAAATGTGTCACCTAATCCATCATATAATTTATTTCCATCAATTCTAACTTTGTCATTGAAGGACTTTCTCAAATTAGCTATATATTCTAACATGTATAGTTAAAGAAATATCTGAAATTTATAAACCTTCACTAAAACCTTGAAACATAAGTTGCAAACTCAATTATTTCTTCTCTGGCTGAATCATCTAAATTATCTTCTAAAGGCATATCTCTAATAACAATCCTTCTCTGTTTACCAAACATTATATCCTGTATTTTAAGAACTTCTGCATGTTCACGATCATTTTCTTTTGATTGTTTAAATCCTTCATGGAAAAAACCAGCAAATTTATGTTCAAACTCACTTAAATAACCCATATATTCATCGATTTTTTCAGAATCAATACCAAGACTCAAACGCGTATCAAATTTAATCTCGTTATCCTTTAACTCTGCGAGCCTATAAACTTTCGCATGTGCTTGTTGAAAATGCGGATCTAAAGAATAATTTCTCAATGTTGTAGTCTCACAATAAGGCCCATCATTCAAATACTTAATCAACTGTCGAACTCCTGCTGCTTCATCTGAAACAAGAAGCTCAGCCAATGATTTTATTGCATTTTCACTTTCTCTTGTTTCTTCTTCTTTAAGATCATAGAAAGGAGAAAGATATTTTTTATAAACTAAGCTAAGATGACGGTCATTTGCAGCAAGCGTTCTTTCAACCTTAAGTTTTGAATTCTCAAAATGAACTTCAATTGGTGTCTCTGTAACTCCCCCCATCTTCAAATAATCAGCTAATCCTTTAAACAATACTTCTACCCAACTAACTTCATAAGGAAAATCCTCTCCAGAAAGCATTTTAATTAATGGTCCAGTTGTCATATTTCATCCCCCCAGAATCAGAATAATATAGTCTATTATAAATATTTTTTCCTAAAGAATTAATCTTCAATCTTAATTGCTTCTTCAGGACACTGAACTTCACAAGCCCTGCAGCCAATACAATCAGATGCTTTCTTAACAACAACCTTTCCATCTTCTTTAGAAAAAACATCTACTGGACATATTTCAATGCATGTTCCGCAGTTAGTGCATTTATCAGAAATAATTGGTTTTGGCATTTTACTCTTTTTTTACTTCTTCTTCTGGTTTTGCTTCTTCTTTAGGAGCTTCTTTCTCAACTTCTTTTTTTACTTCTTCTTTAGGAACTTCCTTCTTAATCTCTTTTTCCACTTCTTTCTCAGGAGCCTTCCCCTTTTTCATCACTTTCATAAACCTTAGTTCAAATGTTCTTAATGGATATGCTTTGCTTAGCTTTTTCTTGATAAATCCCTGGAATTTATGGTTTACCAGATCATCAACAAAATTCAGGTAATTGGTTTTGCTCAAAAGAGCTGTTAACTCTTCCTTGCATATTTTTCTTAATCTTGTTAATGAAGATAGGTTTGCCAGTCCAATTGTGATCATTATGACTTTCAACTGCAGCCTGTATCCGTCAGCTGTAACAGTTTTAAAAGAATAATCAATCTTTCTCTTGCCTCTCCTTATCATTCTCTTGATTGAAGAAGAAATCATCTCATATCCGATGATATCAGTGTAGAACTTGCCGCTGGTAGCATTAGTTATCTCAAAAATGACCTTTAGATTCTGCTTTCTCATATCTCTTGTTAGGTTCATAAGATTTGCAGCTACTGTTTTCCCAATTGACTTGGAAGGCTCTGCTATATAGGTCTCTCCTATAGCCTGTGAATTAAACAATTTTGGAGCTAATATAGGATACCATGTTTTCTTAACACTGCTAGCTCTTGATGTTTTTCTTTTTGCTTTTGCCATTTTTTTCTAAAATGTCAAACCTTACTCGCCTTGCTCGTAAGTTTAACCATTCTCTCAAAAAATCCAAATTGATTTATAAGTCTTTTGCTTTTATACGTCAAGCTCTTTTGCTTCTTTAGCATGCTCTTCAATAAACTTCCTTCTAGGCTCAACCTGGTCTCCCATAAGGATAGTAAATGTTTCATCTGCTTCAACAGCATCTTCAATAGTAATCTGCTTTAATATACGTGTAGAAGGATCCATTGTCGTATCCCAAAGCTGCTTTGGATTCATCTCTCCAAGACCTTTATATCTCTGCAGAGAAACTTCCTTTCCCTCAACAAACTTATCCTTCTCTTTTTCACTGTAAACATATACAGCCTTCTTTCCTTCTTTAATCTTATATAGTGGAGGCTGTGCAATATATACATTACCTGCTGCAACTAATGGCTGCATATACCTGTAAAAGAATGTCAATAACAAACACGCAATATGGTTTCCATCAACATCTGCATCAGTCATGATCACTATTTTTCCATATCTTAATTTTGAGATATCAAATTCATCTCCAATTCCAGTCCCCAATGCAGTTATCATAGTAATAATCTCATTATTCTCAAATATCTTGCTAAGACGAGCCTTCTCAACATTTAATATCTTGCCGCGAAGAGGTAGTATAGCCTGTGTTCTTCTGTCTCTTCCTTGCTTAGCCGAGCCGCCTGCAGAATCTCCTTCAACAATAAATATCTCGCATTTCGCTGCCTCCCTTTCCTGGCAATCAGCTAATTTCCCAGGTAAAGAACCCCTGCTTAAGGCTCCTTTTCTTCTTGTCAATTCACGGGCTTTTCTGGCAGCTTCTCTTGCCTTGGCTGCATTTACAATCTTCATGACAATACTCTTTGCAATAGCAGGATTCTCCTCCAGGAAACTCTTTAATTTATCTCCTACCATGTTTTCAACTATTCCTTTGACTTCAGAATTTCCTAGCTTGGTCTTTGTCTGTCCTTCAAATTGAGGCTCTTTAAGCTTTACAGAAATAACTGCACTCAATCCTTCTCTGCTGTCATCCCCGCTTAACTTGACATCTGACACAATCTTTTTAGCATAAGCATTGAACACCCTGGTAAGCGCAGTCTTAAAACCATTAAGATGAGTCCCGCCTTCCTGGGTATTGATATTGTTTGCAAAAGAGAATATATTCTCCTGATATGCCTCATTATACTGCATAGCGATCTCAATCTCTGTTCCATTCTTCTCTTTTTCAAAATAGATTGGTTCATGCAGTGCATTCTTATTTTTGTTCAGGAACCCGACAAACGAAACAATACCTCCGTCATACTTGAATATATGCTCTTTGTCGTCTCTTTTATCCTTGATTGTGATCTCCAGCCCTTTGTTCAAAAAAGCCAGTTCCCTTAACCTGTTAGCAAGTATATCAAAATGAAATTCAGTTGTCTCAAAAATTTCATCATCAGGAACAAATTTGATGCAGGTCCCGCTTCCTTCAGACTCTCCTTTGATCTCCAGCTTGGTCAAAGGTTTTCCTCGTGAATATTTCTGGATATAAAGCTTTCCGCCTCTTTTGATCATGACCTTAAGCTCCTTGCTCAATGCATTGACAACAGAGATCCCTACTCCATGCAGGCCTCCTGAAACTTTGTAAGCCTTGGAATCAAACTTTCCGCCGGCATGCAGTTTTGTCATTACAACTTCAACAGCAGAGATATTAAATTTTGGATGGATATCAACAGGGATACCTCTTCCATTATCAATAACACTTATGCTTCCATCTTCATGGATAGTAACTTTAATCTTTGTGCAGAAACCAGCCAAAGCCTCATCCACTCCATTGTCAACAGCTTCAAAAACAAGATGATGAAGGCCGCTGATAGAAGTATCTCCAATATACATGCTGGGTCTCTTTCTTACTGCACTCAGGCCTCCTAAAACCTGTATTTTCTCTGCTCCATAACTTTGTTTATCTTCAGACATTTTTATCTACTTCCCGACGTAAAATTGGCCAGAATTTATCTCAATTTCTACTAAAAATAAAGCCCATTAGTTTAAAAACCTTTCGCTTTAAAATACCAGAATTCGGCCACTAGAAGCCCTGTACTACCAGAATTCAATGTTCTTGAAATAAGATAGGATCAAAATCCATATGGGGAAGATTGACCTTTACAACAGAACCATCTGCTTTGATAAAATCAACTTCATCCAAATCCTGTTTTTGTGCTTTCTTTAGCCTGCTGATTATCTCAAAATCAGAAATCCCGGCTTCATTCAGTCCAAGCAGTTTTTTTAATGACATCTTTAACAATTATTCATGATAATATCAAGCTCAAAATTACTTAATTTCTTTCTGCTAAGAATACCTTTGACATCAATCTTAGGATCACGCCTCATACTTTTGATTAATTCAATATCCTCTTCTAAAAAAAACTCCATTTTTACAAAAAAGCTGTTTAAGCAGCTTCGTCATATCCTCTCATAAATGCTTCTTCTTCAGCACTTAATTCTCCATCTTCAAGAAGCAGCTCTCTTGATTCTTCAGAGTAGATGTTTTCATCATCTTCAAAATGCTCATCTTTAATTTTCATTTCCCCCCACCTCCAGGAATTTTATGCTATATGCTACTATAATAATAACCTTTAAATATATATACCTTTTCCATATAACATATATACCTGATGAAAAACATATGTTTAATATTCAATTGAACATGTAAATATGCTTAGATTAACATTCCGGGGTGGAATATATGGAATTCAGAAAATTAATCAGTTTTGGGAAGACATCTTTTATAATATCGCTTCCAAAGAGCTGGGTTTTAAAAAATAAGCTTAAAAAAGGCGATTTAATAGCAGTAGAGGAAGATAAAGGACATTTAGTCCTGCATCCAGAGGCAGATCCTACTGGAAAACAGCTTGAAAGAGCTGAATTAAACATAAGCAAGCTAGGTCTTATGACTTCAAGATATCTTCACGCTTTATACAAAAAAGGGATCGATGAATTAGATATCTCTTTTGATGATCCAAAGCTGATTGAGCATGTCCAGAATGCACTGGGAAAAGAGGTTGTTGGCTATGAAATCATAGACCAGAGGCAGAACAAGTGCATCATCAAGAACATCACTGGAGGATTGGAAGGCTTTGGCCAGATTCTAAGAAGGATGTTTTTAATGTTGATTTCAATGGCAGATGAAAGTCTGGACGCATTAAATAAAAAAGAGCTTGAAAGAATGCGAAATATTGCTCTTTTAGAGGAGTCAAACAACAGATTCACAACTTCCTGCAGGAGAATACTGAACAAGAAAGGATATGAAAAAGGAAAGATAGGCCCTCTCTATTATATCATAGAGGATGCAGAAAACATAGCAGACCAGTATAAATATCTCTGCAATTATTTCTATGACAGGAAAGACAAAAACCTGAAGCTGAGCAAGGACATGCTTGACAGCTATAAAGAAGTCAATGATATGCTAAGGGCATTCTACGAGCTGTTCTACAAATTCGACAGTTCAAAGATTGTAAAAATCGGAGATGCAAGGAAAAAGCTTGTAAACAAATTCATGAATATCATAGAGACAAGCTCAAACAAGACAGAAAGAGTTGTTGCACACAATCTCCTGATAATATCCCAGAAAATATTTTGTTTGACAGGGCCTTTCTTAGTGAATGCCCTTTGATTTTTTAAATTCCTTTATTTTTTCCTGGAAAAGCTCTAAACAAGAAGGAACAGCTTTTTTTAGTATTACAGTGGCGCCTTTTCTTTCATGACACCCGTCGCAATAATTAGGATTTCCCAAGCTTACAAGCTCATCTATTTGAAGACTCCTTCCTTCATTGATATCGCTTATCAATTCATAAGAAGCCCTGATAGATACCTTGACCCATTCCCCTTCTTTTGGGACATTGATAGGTTTGCCAAACACAGAAGCTATTTCTATAGTCTGCCCGCCCATCAGATATTTTGCCGTATCGATAAGCCCTTCTTTTGTTGCATTCCCCATAAGATCCTCGCAAAAATCTCCGATTGTTTTTGTTCCCATTCCTGCAAAAACATCCCCCACATCAAAATACATTATATCATCTTCTGATATAACTCCTTTGTTCTCTCTTATCCTCTTTTTGGCTTTATCATATGCTTCCAATTGTTTTGCTGTCAATTCCCCTACTCTTTTTTCAACTTCAGAATCATCATGGTCTTTTTCAAAAAATTTATTCAGGCAGAATTCAGGACCTCCTTTAAGATATCCTATTGAGCCAAGAGTGACTACCTGCTTTGCCAGCTCCTCAGCATCATTCCATTCTCTGTTTAGCATTATATGATATTTTCCAAATTCAAATTTTGTATTATCAGTATCAGCAAAAGCCCGCATATCATAACCATCTGGTTTAAATTGGTATCCTATCTCTTCATTATCATGGTTTCTATCCCCAATTGCACCCACTAAAGCAATATGAGCCAGTTCTTTGTTTTCAAGACTGATTTCTTTTGCAAAAGCATAGGAAAGTGTGGAAGCTGAAGCCATATCATCCCCGCTGATTCCATGATTGCAGGAATTGATAACAAAGAAATTATCATCAATAAGGTCAAGCTCCATCAATCCTCCAGGCGTTCCTGATTTATGATGGTCGATGATGATTGTCAGCCTTCCCTGGCTTATCTTCTTGATCTGTTGCTCTTTTGTTGCCCCTAGATCAGCAACCACAACAGGCCCTGAAGCCTGTCTAAATACTTCGTCAAAAACCCTTAAGTATGTCCTTTCTGAGCAGCAGAACTGTGTTTTAAATCCTTCTCTTTCAAAGACATTTTTCAGGATATAGGCAGAACTCAACCCATCAGCATCATTATGGTGCACAACAGTGATTGGATATTTTCTTGGTTCTTCAAATAGCCTTTTCTTTGCCATGCCAATTACTGCTTCAAGGCTAACCTTATTCCTTATCATATGATCAGATTCAGGCATTTTACAGCTCCCTCATTGTATAGTCTATTGAAATATCCTGGTTAAAATGTGAAATTTTCTCAAGCATGAGGTGGATATATTTCAGATTAGCCAGATTAATTAACTCTTTTGCAAAATTTTTATACTGCGAGTTATCACTTTGTTCTATCTTTTCTTCTATAGAATTTACAAACTTTCCAAAAGTCACAGTGTTATTTGAGGAAAGGTTTTCTCTTAGTTCAGTATACTCCTTAAATCCCTCATTTATCATTCCCACTTCTTCTGGATCGTATAATTTAAATATCTCCTGCAATGCCCTGAACTCAGACTCCTCCCTGACTCTGGCATATTTTGCAGCAAGTTTTGTATGATGCATTATAAACTCTTTATGCTGCTTTTGTCTTTCAATGAATTTATCATAATCCCTGTTTCCTTCTTCATGCTTCTTGTGGTTCCTGAATCCATAGACTTCTAATTCCAGGGCAGCTTTTCTTATATTCCTGTATATCCTTCCTTCTTCATTGCTCTTGTCAAAAGAAGATACTTTCTCTCTTACTTCATAGATATCAGTAGGCAGCTTGTCTTGTTTTACTTCTGAGATAATCCTCTCCAGAATATCTCTTTTCATAGAGCCTTCTTTCTCTCTTTCTTTGGCCTTTTCAAGCAAAAACAAGTAGTAATTCTTCTGTATTTTTTCTCCTTTTATATTGGCTTCATATGAATCAACAAAATGCCAAAAATCCTCCAGGATGCAGGAATATATCTGGCTGGAATCGCTTCCTAGGTCAGTATGATAAAAAGTATCTTCAATTTTTTCTGCATCTATATTTCCATCCTCTCCTTTGAAATAATTGACAATCTCTTCAAGGCTCATGTCTATCTTGCCTGTCTTTAGCACCATGTTCCAGGGAGTTGAATCCATTTTTACTGAGAAAGTAGATTTTTCTATTGCAAACCTGTCTGCAAAAACAGAGGCGCATTTCCTGAAAGCAGCAACTTCAGAAGAGGAAATATTAAGGTCTGCATACTTTTCAAAAGTCTCTACAGCTTTTGCCAGGCTATCAGCATAATGCTCGCGTAATTCTTCGCATTGTGTTTTAGAAGGTCTTTCAGGCTCAGTCATTCTCTGCCAAAATACCAGATTTCTCAAGGACTTGTTTATTAGAACCTTCTTTAATTGCATAACATTCTTTAGTTTTTGCTGCCTTTGTTCAGGGCTGTCATTCATGTCAAACAGCCAGGGAGACCTTTCTCTTATACTCAATAATACTTCAGCAACAGTAGGCCCGATTATAAATTCTCTTCGGACATATCCAACTCCTCTTTCTTTATCTACAATCAAAGGCATAACTTTTGGAACATTAAATCCAGGAGTGTCCTGGAATAATTCATAATTTAACTGCAGTTGTTCTGCTACCTCTATAGGATATCCTTCTCCCTGAGCATGCTCTAATGTTCCGATAAATATCTTGTCAACATCATACTGTTTTTTCTTGTCAAGCTCCCTTGCGCTTGCAAGCCCCACAGCATAATTATCAGGCCCATCTGGGCTTTCCAGCAAAGTACTTTTTAGCAGTCCTTCCTTGACAGCAAATGCAATAAGGTCCAGCTCTTCTCTGCTTGTGAATTCCTTGTCAGGCCAGGTAAGATAAGGAGTGATTTTTTTATAGCATTCTTCTCTTTTATCAGCTTTTTCTTTTTCCTCTTGCTCCCTCTCTATTATCGGCTTCTGCTTGTAGAAAAACTCGCTTACCCCCTCAATGATATCATCCCTGCTTGTTATGACCTGCGCTGCTCTAAGTTTTGTAAATGCATCTCTCATCACTTCAGCATTAGGCCTCTGAGACCTGTAGATTATAGGGGTTTCAAGCTCCAGCTCGTCTAAGATCTCCATAAGGTATCTCCCTTCATCAGGAGAGGCAAATATCAGGTCATAATTTCCTTTTTCAATCTCTTCTTCAGCATCTCCTTTGGATGAAACATGTTTTATATTATATCTTAAGACCTTGTCCAGCTCCTTTGTAATCTTTTCCCCTGATTTTTCTTCAGTATAGACCAGAATTCTTTTCAGCACATTGCTTTCAGCCTGCAGCCAGTCTTGGTTTGTTTCATCATCAGTGCTTTCCTTATTTTCCCGCCCTGCAACCCTTTCTTTATAGATTCTTTTTGATTCCTGCACTATCTGCTCATTCTGCCATCTCTTCTTGACAGTTTTCCTGACTAATTTTTCCAGTCCCTCTATGTCTGATTTCTCATAAAAAGCTATGACAGATTCATGTTCATTTAAAAGGTCTGAATAATCATCTCCAGAAACAACAATGACATCTGTTTTCTTTTTCTTCTTTTCAAATCTTCTGATAAGTTTCTTGCCATCCATCTTGGGCATGTTGATATCAACAACAGCAACATAGAATTCAGACTCATCCATCAGCTTCAAAGCGCTTTCTCCGTTTGCAGCTACTTTGGATCTGCAGTCTTCAAGTCTTTCTTTTAGCAGGGCACGCATATTTTTATCATCATCAACAATCAGAACTTTTGCTTCTAGGTCCTCCATCAAATCTTCGTTCTTCCTGTATTTTTTGCCTTTGATTGCCATTTTAAACTAGATTCTTCTCCCTAACAAAATCAAATCTTCTAGTAGAATTTATCAAAAAGCATTTATAAACCTTACGTTTTTAGTGCTACTAAGAAGTAGTTCTTTTAAGAAACAGCTTATTTCTTCTTTTCCCCTTCAATATGGAACTTCTCAATGACCAGCTTTCCTTTCTCAACTTTTATCACAATCTCGTCTTTTTCTGTGAATCCTGTCTCTTTTACAATTGGCGCAGGCAGTAAAATTCTCTCGCCCCTGAAATCCAGTCCAGTTATGATCTCTTTTCCAGGACCACCAGCTGTTTCAATCTCTTTCATTATATCCTCTGCTGATATTTTCTTCTTCAGATCAACACTTTCTTTTGTTTTCTTATGCAGGAACTTGGAAATATGATCAGCAACATTGACTCCAGTTGCTTCTGTGATTCCCTGAAGTCCTGGAGAGATATTTGCTTCAATGACCAAAGGCCCTTTATGGCCTTCAAGAAGATCAACAGCGCAGATATCTGCTCCCAATACTTTAGCTGTCTTTACAGCAATCTTTGCAGTTACAGGATCAATCTTTATGGATTTTCCTTTCCCGCCTGCATGTATGTTTGCTCTTTTTTCTCCGACTTCTGCTTGTCTTTCCATAGCAGCAACTACTTTATCTCCAACAACAATGACTCTTAAGTCAGCTCCTTCTGTCTCAATATATTCCTGTATCAAAAAAGGCTGCCTTAATGCAGTCAAAGCATCCATCATGCTTGTTGCAGCTGCATAGCTGTCTGAAAACATCACTCCTTTTCCCTGTGTTCCCTGGGGGAATTTCATGATGATAGGATAATTCATCTTTTCTAGTATCTTCTTGGCAGCAGCAGGTGTTGCTGCAAGATATGTTGTAGGCATAGGAATGCCATTCTGCTGCAGTTCAATCTGAGTCAGTAATTTGTCATGGACAATTGTGAATGCATCTGCTTCAATAGGCATATAAGAATATTTTGAAAGAATACTTGTTATTGCACTCAATAATGGAGCATATCTAAAACTTCCTTTTGCTAAGATACAATCATAATGTTCAATCGGCTTTCCCTGGTACAATACCTTTGCTTCCTTTGGGCCTAAAGTAACCTCAATATCCCTGATATCCAGTTCATCAACTACTCTGAAATAATTCCTCAGGGATTTAGCTGTCCATTTTGAGCTTTTGCTTCCAAGTGATATGATTGCAGCGCTTACAGGCATTTTTTACATCTCCTTGTTCGGATCAATCAAGAATCCTTTTTTCAATATATTTTTTCCAATCAGTACTTTGTATCTCAAATGTTTTCTGTCTGCCAAAGTAAATCTTACTTTCTTGAATCTTCTTTTTGCTATCTCCACTCTTCCTCTTACAACAGGCCTTTTCTTTATCCCGTGAGCAGACTTTATTCTTTTTAATCTTTCAACAGGCCCTAGATTAAGCCTTTTAGCCAGCTTTGTATCCATTGAGCAGATATCTGCTCCTGTATCGATTCTGGCTGTTACTTTTCTTTCTTTTTCAGGCCCTATCATCATTACTTTTTCAACTAGCCCAATAACACTTCTATTCTTGAATTTCATTGGTTTTCTGCTTTTTCCTGTCATTTTCTTTATCCTCTTTTTAGTTGTTTTTCTAGTAATCATTGTGCTTAGAATTAATAAATAATGCCTATATAAAGATATCGAAAAACGAAGTTTAAGAAATCTTTATGCCAGTAAGCTCTGCTTACGCTGTATAAAGATATCGAAAAACTTAGTATTTAGTTAAATTCACGAAGGTTTAAACACCAACTCTATTCCTTGCTTTTATAACAGCTTCCTTTGCCCCTAATCTTGCAATAACATCCTCTAGTTTTACTTCTTTAAGGTTCCCCATAAAATAACCTGCTGGACACAGCATATCCAAATCTAATTCAGGCATTAAAGGTGCTAAGAATTCTGCTAGATAAGGGTCGCTCCAGTCAACAGAATATTGCACAGGAACATCAATACTTAACTCCATTTCTCTTGCATAAAGAAGGCCTCTTCTGGAACCATCCCTATGTCCGCTTCTTTCAATGATTCTATAAATCACACAGTTTTCTACATCCTTATCAGCCAAACCAGAATCTTCAAATTTTGGATGATTTAAATTCGTAAAAAAATCCCAGGAGAATTTTTTCTTGCATTCTCCAACAAACCTTTTATCAACCCCAAAATTCACCAAATCAGTACCATAAACCAACGGATGCCTTAATTCAGCATATACTGCTTCTGTTTCAATATAATTTCTTAAATTTTTTTTATTCCACTCAACTAGATCATTTAATTCTACCATATCTATATTCTTGCTGTCTCTCAGTTTTGTTCCATAATTTTCAATAAATTTGTCAACCTTTCTGTTTAGATCATATTTTTTACGTAAAGACATAATATCCTCCCTCAATTAACATTAGAAATAGTTCTGTTTTTTAAAGGTTATTCTTTCTTAGCTTATGTCTCTTTAATATATCCTTTCAAGAATTCGTCTAAATAATTTTCAAGATGGCTTTTTTCTTTTTCTTCATAACCTTCCTTTTTCTCATAACGCCCATCATGTGTCTGGAAAAGTACTATTGGTTTTTTCCTTTTTCCTTTATCATGATATCAAGAGTACCATCCCCATTCAAATCTCCATACATTAATCCTCCTTTATCTGGATGTTTTAATATTACAACATCAGCCACACCATCTCCGTCTAAATCTATTTCTTCTACCGGATTATATTTTATAAACGAAATACCAATCTGGCTAGCCAGTGCAACAGCAATTGCTCCTAGAATATATTCTCTCATCTTGATTTTAATATGTTATCAAATTTTATAAAACTTCCTGAATTTACCAAGCTTTAAAAACAAGACCTAATTCAAAAACAGCATGGTTGAATTAGGTTTAATAGACACAGAGATTGAAAGGCAGGTTCATCAATATCTTGAATGCGAAACTTTGCTAAGAAGATTCTTTGATGCAGCAGATTTCTGTTATGATAACTGCTTGTCTCAAAAAGAAAGTTTATTTCTTCGCGGTTTTCCTGGATATCTGGGCTGCTGCATTTCAGGCATTCTTGAAGGAGGATTACATGCTGCAGAATTCGTCATTAAAGATATAAGGATTGAAAAGTATGGAAGTCCTGAAAATAAGAAAGATGGATGCGGCTATCACACTAGAGAACAAGGCTGCAGATTAAAAGATCTTAAACCTCCTATCTGTATTGCTTATATGTGCCCGCCTCAAAAAGAACATATTAAGGATGAATTTGGCATTGATTATAATTTTGAGCCTGTAAAGAGATTCCTGCAGGATATTCTTGAAGCAAAAGTTGATGATGCAGAAATGTCTGTATTCAAATCAAGACTAGAATCTTTTATTGAAAAGATAGAGAATTCTGGATAAATTATTTCTCACTTCTCATCATTGGAAACAAGATAACATCTCTTATGCTTTGAGAATTAGTCAAAAACATGATTAACCTGTCTACTCCTATTCCTAAGCCGCCTGTTGGAGGCATTCCATACTCCAATGCTCTTACAAAATCAGCATCCATTGGATTAGCTTCTTCATCTCCTTTTTTCCTGGCTTCTTCCTGTTTCTTTAATCTTTCTTCCTGGTCTTTTGGATCATTTAATTCAGAATAAGCATTTGCTAACTCACTTCCATTTACAAAAGCTTCAAATCTTTCAACTAGATCTTTATCTTTTCTGTGGATTTTTGTCAAAGGGCATATCTGCTTAGGATAATCAGTGATAAAAGTAGGCTGTTCTAAATGTTTTTCAACCTGGTCTTCAAATATTGCATTAATCATCTCATCTCTTGTTCCTTCTCCTGCATCAATATTCAAATCTCTTATCTTATCTCTTAATTCAGAATCATCTAGTTTGTCAACATCAAGCAGATAATGCTTCTTTATTGCATCCTTCATGCTCATCCTTTGCCAGGGAACTTTGAAATCAATCTCCTTATCTCCATACTTTACTTTTGTTTTTCCAAGAACTTTTTTGCAGATAAACTCAACCATTTCTTCTGTTAACTTCATTGTATCATTGTAATCAGCATAAGCTTCATAAGACTCCATTGTTGTGAATTCAGGATTATGGGTTGTATCAATCCCTTCATTCCTGAAGTTCTTGCAGATAGTATATACTTTATCTATTCCTCCAACAACGCATCTTTTCAAAAACAGCTCAGGAGATATGCTCAAGAACATATTCTGCTTTAATTCATTATGGAATGTCATGAATGGCTTTGCATTTGCTCCGCCGTAAATAGATTGTAAAGTTGGGACTTCAACTTCAATAAAACCTTTTGAATTCAGGAATTCCCGCATTGCATCAATTATTTTTGTCCTTAAAATAAATGTCTTCTTTACATCTGTATTCATGATCAAATCAACATATCTCTGCCTGTATCTTAATTCTGCATCCTTTAATCCATGGAATTTCTCAGGCAAGGGTCTGATGCTCTTGCAAAGCATCTCAAACTTCTTAACATAGATAGTAACTTCTCCTGTTCTTGTCTTGAATATATCTCCTTCTACTCCAATTATATCTCCAATATCAGAAAGCTTCAACAGCTTGTACAGCTTTTCTCCAACATCATCCTGCTTAAAATAAAGCTGTATTCTCTCAGTCATATCCTGCAAAGAAACAAAACTAGCTTTTCCCATCCTCCTCAATGCCATTATTCTTCCAGCAACAACTGCAGTATCTTTTGTCTGCTCTTCTTCCTTAAGCTTAGCATACTTCTCTTTCAGCTCCTTTGCAGTATTCTTTACATCAAAAGAATAAGGATATGGATTTATACCTAATTGTTTAATCTCTTCTAGTTTTCTTAATCTCTCGTTAATAAGCTCTGCTTCACCCATAAGAATTCAAGTTGTATTGGTTATATATAAAGGTTTTTAGAAAAAAAGCACCATCTTTTTATATAATTCTCTATTTAACAATGAACATGGGGACATCATTAGAAAAAGACATCAAAAAATCTCTTGAAGAAGAGGATCATGGAATCTTCTTTGTAATGCTTAAACCAGATTATAAGTTCTTACAAAACAGAGATCTAGGGATTATGGTGTTTGAAGGAGAAAATGAACCTTGGGATGAAAGAATGATGTCAGGAACATTTAGACATGCTAGACAATTAACTGATGAATATTTTGATCTGGAATATGTTCATGAGAGGCATGTATCTATCCCTTATGAATCAATAGAATCCTATGAAAGATTGAGAGATTTGCCTAAAGGTTTTTAAGAATCCAAGAGAACTTCTAAATCAATATCTTCACATACAAAATCTGTAACTTTGACAGGTTTTAGTGATTCATATATCTTTAGATAAGCAGTCTTCATAGGATCTTTTTTTTCTGTTTCTTCATCTAGTCTTTGAGACCAATATCTGAACGCTACTTTTGCTCCAGATGTAAAATTATCTATTGTGATATATCTTACTTTGCCTGTTTTTGGGTCATCCATTCTCATCTGTTTGTGCTCAGGTGCAAAATTAACTCTGTACCTTCCAACATTAGAATCATCTTCCCAGACTAATTGCCTTCTTAGTCTTTCTTCATCAGCTATTGTTGGAGCAACCAATCCAAATTCATCTCTTAAAACAGCTTTGATTCCCTCAAAATTAGATTCATCAGTCCAAAAAACAACTGCTGGGTATTCAATCATAGAAAATATTAGATTAATCTGTTTAAAAACCTTCGTGAATATTAGAAAAAGAACGAAGGTTTAAAAACTATTAACACTTAAATAATAAAATGCCAAACATAACATTTGAGGAATTTTGTAAATCATACCAATTTACTGAAGAGGAACTATTAGATTCATGGAGAAAAGAACAAGAAGAACATGAGAAGTCATATTCAAAACTAAAAGGTCAAAAATATAAAGCACCACGTAATGTAAGCCTTGTTGCTATAACAGGCAGACGTCTTTATGAAGATAGTGTTGTTGGTGCTGGTGTGCTTTGTAGCACTTATTATCCTGATGCTCATGAAGCCATGCCTGCCAAACTAGAAGAATGGAAAGAAAAAGGCATTGTTGAACGATATGATGAAGCAGAAGAAGGTGTTGTATTAATTGGTCAAAAAAGTGGTCCTTGGTATCGTATAGTAAACCAATAAAAACCTTCGTTAAATCTTCCTAGCCAACACTAACTCTTTCTCCCATAAGTGCCTGAAGATTCTTTCATAAGCCTTTGCAAACTTGTAAATCTGCAAGAAATAGTATTCTTCCAATTTCTCATACTCTTCCTTCCCTTTTTCAGAAGCCAAATCTTCCTCAATTGCTTCTATCAGCTTGCTTCTTTTCATCAGCTTCATCAAATCAATGAACAGGGAATGCAGCTGCCTTAACTCTCTTTTTTCCAATCTCAAAGCCCTTTTTTCTTCTTTCTCTTCTGCCTTTACATCTTTCTTTACTGCTCTCCAATCCCTGTGCTTTACATCTGCTCTCAGTTTCAGCAGTGTTTCCTCTTCCTCCTTCACTATGCTCAAATCCCTCATCCTGTCAGACTCAACCAAAGCCCTGATTTCAACAAGCTTTTCAGTAATTTTCCCATTCAATGCATGCAAATGAGTCATGTTTGCTGGAATCCTTTCATCAAGATGCCCGATCACATAATCCCATGACATCAATTTAGAACTAAGCTCATGCTCTTCATTAACTAACTGCAATTCTGTATCAATAAATTCTCTTAATTCCCCAATAGCCATATCTGCAAACTCTTCCATCTCGTAGTCTTCTGGCATATCAATAAATAGAATTAAAAGATATATAAATATTTGTTAAAAACCTTCGTGAATATTAAAGAAAAAGAGCCTAATGTATCTTCTTCAATTTAAGATAAATCTTTCCACTTAATCCCAATACCCAATAGATGAGCAACGCATAAACCAACTCAGGAATTAGAATTAAAACAGCCATGCCAAGTCCTGATAATGCTCCGCTTAATCCTGAGACTAATGCTGGTATAAACACAAAAAAAGCAGACACGACTAAAATAGCAAACATTTGAAAGATTACATAAATAACTGCAACAATAATCCTGGTTTTCTTAAGCATAATCTCTTTGAAAAGCCCTGCATAAATACAACCTACAATAGTAGCAGTTAATATTCCTCCAATTACCATTAATGCTGTATCAAGATAAAAATCCCTAAAAGAAAAGAAGATTGCATATTCTACCCATCCTACTAAATAACTCATTACAATAGTTAATATTGCTAAGATTAAAGGATTTTTTAGTAAATGTTTATCCATATCAAGAAAGTACTTTAGATATTATATAAAACTTCGTCAATTTTACTAATCAGAAATTCCTAATCTTAGTTTGTATTTATCTCTATCCTCTTCCCCATAAATCAAACATGTAGCTTCAAGACACAAATTCCTTAATCTGTCATAATCTAATTTTTCTCCTTCAATACCCATAGCTTTTAATTCTTGAGTTATCTTATTAAGTCTTTCACCATTACTTCCAGAAGTCATTAGAATCCCTATAACATCTTCTAGTCTAATAGTAAGATTTCCATACTCAGACGCATTTTCATTATATCTCTCTACTTCTTCTGCTAAAAATTCTCTATAAGTTACTAATGCTTGCAGATTTTCAGGCAAACTTTTCCTTGCTTCTTCTTTTCGTTCTTCTGAGAACCCAGGATTTACAATTATATCATTATCACTAATAGCACCACACATTAATTCATTAAAATAATGAGAAGAAACATCAATGTCAAAAATACCCAGATTATAGCTTCTAAATCTCTCCGGAAGTTTATCTAACTGATATTTGTCTATCATATTAATTTTAATATTATTTATTTTATAAACCTTCGTCAATTTATAGCTACCACTATCATAATTAAAAAAAACAAAGAAAAAGAGTTTTAATTATATCAATTAGAAATTCTTACTCAGAACTTGCTAGCTCAACATTTTCAGCTTTTGGTCCTCTGTCGCCTTCTACAACGTCAAAAGTTACTTCGTCATTATCATTAATAGTAACGCCTTCCTTTAATCCTGACATATGGACAAAATACTCTTTTCCATCTTCGCCAGCAATAAAGCCAAATCCTTTTCCTTCGTTAAAGAATTTTACTGTTCCCTTCATTTTTTCACCCCCATATCATTTTTTTCTAATCTTGGACATACACTTGTCGCAATAATAATTATTTGACTCGCCTTTCATCTTGACGAATCTCTTTTTACATAATTTGCAGTATTTAACTATTTTATAATCAATCATTTATTTGTTATCAGAAAAATCATTAATAATCACGCCAAAAATATAATCTAAAATGAATTAAAGTTTTCCAATACATCATATGATTATCTTCCCCTTTATAAACCTTTGTTAATTTTTCGTACTATTGAGCAGGTACCCAAACGAACGAAGTGAGTTTGACTCTACGCTGCGAAATAGTACTGGGCGATTTTCCCCAGGGTTTTGCTCGAGCGAAGCGAAGAGGAAAAGGCTGTTGACAAACCTTTGTTAATTTCTAGAATAAATTCCACATAAGAGCATCTGGATTTATTTTCTCAAATCTATGTTTCCTGTATCTTCCAACAATCGTTTTGTATGATTTAGTCATGCATGCTAAGTAATCTTCAACATACCCTCTAATTTCCCCTCTAGAGACTTTGCCTTCCAGCAAATCGCAGATCATATGATAGAAAGGATTTGCATAAACTCTTAATGAACGGGTCTGCCAGTCCTGCATTCCTATAAAGCCAACATCTTTTAAATTATCAATTTTGTATTTGAGCTCTTTTTGTAACTGGTCTTTTCCAGGAATAATATCTCTCACACTCTCCTCCCTTGTAATAATCTGTTCAAAAACCTCTCCTTCTGCATTTTTTAGATTATTAAATTTTATTTCAGTTTCTTCAATCTTATCCCCTACTTCCTTCATCACCCTTGCTTTTCCATCCTCAGGTATTGGTCCATTCACATATTCCCCTCCAATAATCACTGCATCAATGCTTTCCCATGAGAATTTTACTGGTTTAGGCCATTCATAAGCACCATCTACCTTATAATGAGGTGCCAAAAAACCATGACAGGCAGTATCTCTGTAAATATAGAATGCATTCGCAACATACCTTAATACCTTTTCAACATCCCCTGTTTCATCCAAGTATGTTTGAGCAGTTTCTGAAACTGCACAGGGCACAAATCTAAATTCCTGGTTTTCAACGACTAAAAGAACTTTTCTGCCTCCATCCTGCCCAGAGGGTTTATCCAAAGCCATTTCCCAAAGTTCTTCTACTGACAACTCTAAAGGTTTTGGCTTTCTAAATAATGATAATGGATTCCACATAATAAGGAAAGCAATGCAAATTATTTAAAAACCTTCGTGAATTCGAGAGTTAGAGAGAATTTACAAAGTATGTTAGCAAAGCTAACTTTACTTCGTGAATTTTAGAAAATATGGGTCCAGCGAGATTCGAACTCGCGACATCTCGGTTAAGAGCTTCACCCTGATTGAATCAGTCGAGTGCTATAACCAGACTAAGCCATGGACCCAATAGAGAATAGAATTCTGATTTTGTTTAAAAACTTAACTGAATAGCAACCTTTATAAACAATCCCCATGTTCCAATCAGAATAACAGAGAAGAATTCTAGGTTCTTTGATGTAAAATATAAGGTGAAATAAATATGGGAGAATTCGATAGGGGTCCAAGAAGAGATTTCGGTGGACCTAAGGAAATGCATAAAGCAGTTTGCGCTGAATGTGGGCAGGAATGCGAAGTTCCGTTCAAGCCTTCAGGAGACAGGCCGGTTTATTGCAAAGAATGCTATAGAAAAAGAAGACCAAGTTTTTAATTCTTTAGATATAGATTAAGTTAATAATTTTTATTTCTTATTTTTTTTTATTTTAACTAGAAATATTTATATATATTCTTAAACAATAAACATATTAATGAAAAAGAAAACAGGATGGACGCCTTCAGGGAGTTAAAGAGTATCTGTCCTTTATCAATCTAGCCAAGATATCTTTAACATTTGGATTTTTCTCTTCTTCCAGTCTTTTCTCTATAATCTTTCTGACTTTATTCATCTCAGAATTAGTAAGGGGTTCACAATACTTTTTTAAGGCAACAATCGTTTCATTCCCTGAGTTGTAATGAGGTATACTGATTATATCTTCAATCTCTCCGATTAATCTATCTGTGCTCTTCTCAGGATATATGTGGTCTTTTTTCCCATTGATAGTCTGTTTGATAGGAACTGTCAAGCTTCCTTCATCATAAGTCCTGACAATATGCAAATATCTCGGGCTAATTGTTTTGATATCCCCAGGGTTTAACTCAAAAACCTCTTTTTCAGTATCATTATCAACAGGACGCAGTTCTAAAAAACTTCTTCCTGCTAATTGCATAATCACTTCGCCAAGAGTGTGATAATGCTCGCTGCTTGATTTGCCGGAAGGCATATACTGCACAAGAGCAACATGGTTTTTTCCATCAACCTTGAAGAATGTTTTGGCAATATTCCTCATATCAGAGCCTGATTTTTTGCTTTTTGAAACATCAAAACTCTTGAAAAAATCTGTGTTGAAATACAGGCTTCCCTGCATATCTTTTTCTGTTATATCTATCTTTTTGCCAACATGATATACCATTTTCTCAGAAAAACAAACAATAGAAATTCCATCTAGGTATAAAGTAGATGCTCTTTTATCCTGGTGTATCTTTAAAGCGTCTGCCAATGGCCTGTCTAAAGAGACATGTGCATAATCCCTATGATTCCAAGAAGATTTCTTATCCTTTTTCATCACATCTGAATATAATCTGTCTAATTTGTCAGAAGTATATGGATTATCTTTGATTATTCTATTCAATTCTTCTCTGACATCCTTTGCATAATTATCTCCGTTATGTCTGGAAAGAAAGTCTTCTAAATAAGATATCTTTTTAGTCGTTTTTCTATATCCATAAGAATCTTCTCCTGCCATATAATCATCTAAGTCTTTTGGATTTTTAAATGTTGCTCTATTCCTCAATTAGTTAATAATAACTAAACCATCTTCAGCTTAGAAGTAACAGAATCAATCTTTTCTTCATCATCAGGTCCAATTCCCAGGCAAGTTTTAGTACCAGGAGCAATAACTGTTTTGCCGGCATCTGTTATCAAAGCAGTTTTCAATCCAGCTGCTTTTGCTAAATTAACAAACTCAAGCAATTCTTTCTCATCTTTAACTTTTAAAACAATCTTCTTCTGCCCTTGACTTTTCCAAGCAGCAACATTTGCCTTGTCAGAATTAAATACAGCTTGAACAGAAGCATGAGCACATTGCGCCGCAAGCTTACCTGGAGGAAGCTTTAAATCCATACGAACTAAAATAACCTGTTTGAGTTCCATATTATTTTCCTATATCTTTTACTTTATATTCTTTTCCTTTAAAGAAGCATTCTCAATAGCTTTTACTACAGTCTCTGTTGCTTTTTTTATCTTGCCTTCTAATTTTTTTGGTGTTTTCTCAACTCTCCCTTCAGCAACCAGGTGCATTGGTCTTTTTGGAGAAACAAAAAGCATGCTTCCTACATATTTTCCATTCATAGCCATACTTCTTATTTCAAAGAATTCTTCATTAAACAGATTAAAAGGATGGATTAATTCTTCCATAATATACGGCTTTCTGATTCTGAAATCTGTAGGAATATC
>JAAOYC010000035.1 GCA_018221125.1 Candidatus Woesearchaeota archaeon | reverse complement strand
GCAAGGAGCTCCTGTTGCTATAACAAGAATAGAAGAATCAGTTGTTCCTTTTGGAAATAGGGCTAAGATCAATTTTATCATATATTTTGAAAACAAAGGGGATGGAGAAGTGATAGAAGGAGTTTGGGTAGATGATGTAAGATTAGCAAATGTTCCTATTTCCTGTGTACGAACGGACAGGCCTATAAAATTAGAGAAAAACGAGGAAAAAAGCATATCCTGCCAGACAGAAACTTCAGTAACCGTAGGTTCTTATCTATCCTCGCTTTCAATAAGGTTGATTTATGATTACACATCAAAAGTAGACAAGACAATAAAAATAAAATCATTATCTGCTGACTGATAAAATTTAGAAACACTTAAATAAAGAAAAGATAAGACAATACTAAAATGAAAAAAAGGTATTTAGTTATATTTGTAATCATTCTTTTAATCATGTCTCTGACAATTGGTTGTAAAAGAAAGCCTGGTGTAGATGCAGAAGAAGGTCCTGAAAAGATATATAGGGGGACAAAAGGATTGGCGATGGAATTTCTAAGAAACATGCCTCCAAGCAAGCTTTATGATACAACCCCTCTAACAATTCTGCTGGAATTGGAAAATAAAGGAACATATGACTTGTCAGGAAATAAATGCAGGCTTTATCTGTCAGGATTTGATGATACAATAATAAGAGGACTTGACAAAGACAAGATGTGCGCTTCATCACTTGAAGGCAAAAGCATACTAAATCCAGAGGGCGGCTATAACACCCAGCAATTCTCAACAGACATAATCAGAATCCCTGATTATCTTGATTCTCTGCCTCAAAAAATAATGATCACAGCATGCTATGAATATCAAACAACTGCATCTCCAATTGTCTGTGTAGATCCAAGGCTTTATGAGATTGGTCCTGTTGAAAGAGCCTGTACAGTAAAAGATGTAACAACAGCTGGCGGGCAGGGAGCTCCGATTGCAGTATCAGGAGTTAATGTTGAGATGGCTGGAAGAGACAGAGTAGCATTCAACATAAAGGTTTCAAATGTAGGAGGCGGAACACCTTTATACCTTGGAGCAAGCGTATTCAGAGACTGCCCTTACAGCATAGACCCAAAAGACTATAATATCATAAGCTATGATGTTGAGATGTCAGGAAGCACTAAAGTAAGATGCTCTCCTGAAATAGAAGGAGATGAAAGAATCAGGCTAGTTGATGGTAAAGGAACAATCTTCTGTACATTTAGGATCACAGGAGACTCAGCTTACACAACACCGCTAAGAATAGTCCTTGATTATAATTATATGGATTCAATTTCAAAGGATATTGAAATAATTAAAACACCGGAATGAGGAGGGTAAAAAATGATTAATCCAAAAAAATATTTGGCAATTGCTATTATAACAACCTTGATTTTAATAACAGGTTGCGGAGAAGAAGAAGCTGTAACAGGCCCTTCCCCATATATCGGAGGAATCAAGGGGCTTGTAGCAGAATTCGAGCCATTGGGCATAGAAGAATCTGGCATCTACACAGTCTTTGAAGATGAAAGCTTTCCAATACAAATTATTCTAAAAAACAAAGGAGAGCATGATTTAGCTCCAGGAGACTCCTCAATAACAATACATGGAATTCCTCTTGCAGATTTTACAGGAATTTCTTCTGGAACCCTGTCTAACACAGAAGAAATAGAAAAAATATCAGAACTAAATGAAGAAGGCGGGGAAAAGATTATTGATTTTGGACAAAATGTAAAATATAACCAGGTTATACCTGGAACATTTTATGATGTGAATATCTTTGCAAGCTATACATATGCTTATAAGACATACGCATCTATTCCAAATGTCTGTTTCAAGGAAAATCTAAGAGATGACAGGGTCTGTGAGGTAGATGAATCTAAAAAAGTGTATTCCTCAGGAGCTCCTATCCAGGTTGAATCAGTAGCAGAAAAACCAGCAGGAGCAGGATTAATCAGCCTTGAATTCAAAATTGAGAATGTAGGGGGAGGAAGAGCCACTATTCCTGGAAAAGACTTCTCAAGTCAGTACAACCAGTTAGCTTACACAATTGAGCCTGTAACAGAAAGAGGTAAGTGGACATGCACTGCAGCAGGAAGGGAAAATGAAGCAAGATTGATCAATGACAAGGCAACAATCAGATGCAGGTTAAAAGACCCTCTTGAAAAAGATGCTTTATACACAAAAGCAATTGGCTTAACATTAAGCTATGATTACAGGGATTTAATCCAGGAAACTGTCAGAATCAAGAGAACAATTTAATTCTTTTTTTAAGTTTTTTATTCTTTTTATTTTATTCTTCATAACCAGCTAGAACTACCTGGCTTAGCAAAGCCTCAAGCTGAACAAACTCGTCACTTCCTTCTGTCATCCTAAACTCTGCTTCTCCGCATTTGTCAATCAACCCTACCTTTTTTCTGTTGTCCATATCTAATCCCCAAATCTCTTTCTGTATCTGCTTTACTATATCCAATCCAGAAAGTCCATAATTAAGCATAACATCCAGCATCTTTCCTCTGGCTTCGATAAACTTGTTCTGCAAAGCTAATTCCAAGAACTCTTTGACTTCCTTGGGTCTTGCAACAGAAGCTAATGAAAAAATAACATCTTCAGTTATTTTATTGGATATTGCTGCTGAACTCTGCAGTAGATTCTCTACCCTTCTGCAGTCTCCCTGGCTGACAACATACAATGCTTCTTTGGCTTTTTCATCTATCTTTAGACTCTCTGCTTTCGCAATCTTGTCTATTATTACTAAAACATCAGCCTTGGGCAATAAATTAAACCTAAAAACAGCGCATCTTGATTGAATAGGGTCTATTATCTTTGATGAATAATTGCAGCTTAGGATAAATCTTGTTGTCTGGGTATAATTTTCCATAGTCCTTCTCAATGCCTGCTGAGCTTCTCTTGTCAAAGCATCGCATTCATCTAGATAGATTATCTTAAAAGGAACATCTCCAATTGCCTTTGTTCTTGCAAAGTCCTTGACCTTATGCCTGATAATATCAATTCCTCTCTCATCACTTGCGTTTAATTCAAGAAGATTCTGCCTCCATGTATCCCCAAACAGCTGCCTTGCTACAACTAATGCAAGAGTTGTCTTGCCAATACCAGCAGGCCCTGCAAACATCAAATGAGGCATATTCTTCTGCTTAACAAAAGACTCTGTTCTCTTGACAATCTCATCCTGACCTTTGATTTCTTCAAAATTCTTAGGCCTATATTTCTCAGTCCATATAGCGTTGTCCATTTTGCCCCTAACAATTAACTAATAATAAATAAAAAAAGAAGTAATAAAAAGCTTTCTAAATAATGTCTTCTTCAGAAACAACCATGAAATCGCCAGTTGCAATCACTGCAGAAAATGGAATTAAGATATTTCCTTCTTTGTCTTTTTCTAATTCTAATTTTGTAGTGTAAGACGTAGGATTAACAAGAACTAAATGGATTAATTCCCCAGATCTTGTTTCAAATATTATATCTCCTACTTCTCCAAATCTCTTTCCAGTCTTGCTTACAACGGTCTTTCCAAGCAGGTTTTTTGAGTATTTTTTATCTTCGTCAGCCATTTTATAACCCCTCATTATTTTTGATTATTAAGTGATGATAGTCATTGATTAGTGTAAGTGATATTTAAAGTTTTTCTTTTTGTTAAAAATACGTCTTATTTTGTGTATAAATCAAAAAATATATTAGAAAGATTTAAATACCTTAAAAAAGAGTTTTATTAAAAAGAGGTGTAATAAGTGCCATCAATGGATATGTCCAAAGCAGCAGCAAATCCTAGTCTAGATGTTAAAAAAGTCACATGGCTTGAACTGTTCTTTGATTTGATTTTTGCATTAGCTTTAGCAATGTCAGCTAAGCCTCTGGAAAGCATTGGAGAAGGGACTGCAAAACCCTGGCTTGCTTTTGCTCAATTTATATTGATATTTGTTTTCTTGATTATCTTTTGGTATAGGCACATGGCTCTTATCAACAGATTTAAGAGATCCTCATTTTTAACTGAAGTAGTCACTTTATTCATAGGATTCCTTGTTATAGTATTTACTCAATTTATCAGGATTTGGGGAGCTAATCCTTCAATAGGAAGTTATCTTGCAACAATAACAATATTCCTTATATCTCTTTCAACTGCTTGTCTTTATTTCATGTTTTCCTTTAGATTCATGGATGGCGGGGAAAATGAGAAAAAATGGGCAAGGGCTTCTGCAAAAAACATGACATGGGAATCAGTAGGATATTTTACAGCTTTGATTGCAACTCCAGCAATAAGGCCTTTCTGGTTTGTAGCTGTATTTATTTATTTCAATAGATATGCTTTTTTAACCTGGATTAATCCAAAAGCAAAGCCTAATTTGCCTCCTGAACTTCAGAACGTGCCTCCTGAAAATGTCCCCCATAAAACAGAAAGACTTGGACTCTTCTCATTGCTGGTTTATGGATTGATAATAGCTCTTGCAGCATCTCCTTTGATGGAAATAGATGTTTCTTCAGCAGAAGGCATCTTAGATCCAATATCCACCTTTGGACAGCTGCTTTTCTTTATAGGGATAATCTGGTATATCCATTACAGATTATATGATGTTTCCCAGCCAAAAGGGCATCAATTTACAACAATGAATTTCATAACTTTAGCATTGCTTGTTGCAGACACCCAATTCATAAGGATCCTGCTTACAAAACCTTCTACATTCATATCAATAACATTTGCAGTATGCACTGGCTTGCTGTTAAGCTTGTTAGGGACAATATACTTTAACATAGAAAGAATGACTGGTATTCCTCCTTCAGAAGACATAAAAGTTGCATTGAAAAGATGGGCTTATTTATTATACATATTTGCAACTGCTTTCTTTGCTTCAATAGTATTTTACAAACAACCTCAAATTATGACACTAATCTGGAGAACTGTTTTAGGAGTTACATTCATAGGCTTGCTTATTGACAGGGGCTTAAGCTCAAGCTTTTATATGGGCTCACGTTTAATGAAAAACAGAAAATACCTTGACTCTCAGACACTAAGTGGTTTTTCATTGATAGTTATTGGATTGATAACATTCTTTGTAATCACAGTATTGCTTAGCAAGCCTCTAGCAAGCTTATGGATAATTATATGGATAGCTCCAATTGTCATAGGATTCTTCCTGTTATTAAATCACTGGCTATTCAAGAGAATCAAGCCAATATAACCAAATGTTAGACATCTTTTATCTGGATAGGACTCTAAAAAGAGCAGACATCAAAGACTTACCTAGAATACAAAACAGAAAACTCTGGATAGATGCAACAAACATTACAAGAAAAGAAGCATATCTGATAAAAAACTCATTTCAGCTCCACCCAGTAACAGAAGAAGATATGTTTTTATCTCATGGAAGAATCAAAATTGAAGAGTTTCCCCATTATCTATTCTGTACATTTTATGGTTTAGAAAAAGACGGCCATAAGATTGAACTGCTTCCTTTGGATTTTATCGTTGGGAAAAATTTTATTATAAGTACCCATAAAATACGCTTAACAAGATTTGAAGCATTGAAAAAAAGGCCAGAAGTTATTGAACTGTTGCTTAAAAAAGGAAGTGACATCTTATTCCATAGATTATTGGATGAAGAAATTGACAACTTCTTCCCGGTACTGGAAGAACTTGATGATGAAATTGAAAAGCTGGATGAAGAACTTACTCATAAAGTAAGTTCAAAATTATTGGGGAAAATACTTAAAACAAAAAAGAAGATTGTTGAGGTAAAAAAAATAACATTTCCTCAAAGAGAAAAAATTTCATTCCTTGTAAGAAGAAATTATAAATTTTTATCAGAACGTTCTCAGCCTTATTTTAGAGATGTTTTTGATCATGCAATCTGGGTCAGTGATGTAGTGGAAAATCACAGAGAAGCAATTGGAAGCACTTTTGACACTTATATGACTGCAGTTTCTAACCAGATGAATGAAGTAATGAAAGTATTGACGATAATAGCAACAATTGCTATACCTCTGACAGTTGTTTCAGGAGTCTATGGGACAAACTTCATAAATCTTCCAGGCTCTAAAGTTGCAAATGGATTTTGGATAATGATGTTGATCATGGGTTTTATGATGGTTGGTATGCTTATATTCTTTAAAGAAAGAAAATGGTTCTAATTAGTAATCTTTTCTTTTAATAATTTGTTAAGTATTTTCTCATCAAAACACTTTTCTCTTAATCCGCATTTCTTGCATTTGTTTTCATTGCCAGTAAATTCAGGGATTTCTTCTCCATTTAATAAAACTCTTACCTTGTCCTTTAATTCCCTGACTTCTTGTTTCAAGAAAGAATTCATAACTATCTGCCTCCTCTCCTGCTGATCTAAATAATATACAAATCCTTCTTTTATCTCTTTGCCAAACTTCTCCTCCATCAGCAAGGCATATGCTGCAAGCTGTATCCTATGTCCTGGCCAAACTCCTTCATTAGGCATGCTTCCTGTCTTAAGCTCAATAGGAATAAAACCATCTGGATACACTTCAATCTGATCCACAATTCCATTCAATTCCAGCTCAGGAGATTCTATCCTTATCTCTGATTTTATCTTAGGGACAAGTTTTTCCCATAATTCATCTCCATAAAATTTATTCTCTTCAACAAACTTATACAGTCTTAAAGCACCCATCTCACTGTGCTGCTTAAAAGCAGGAATTATCTCATTGTATGCTTCAATCAAAGGCAATTTTACTGTTTTCAACCTGTATTTATTCCTGACTATAGATTCTCTCAGTAATTTAGAATAGATTGCAAGATACTTGTTGTATATGGATTCATAGTCATCTCCTTCAATAACACTTCTGACAACTTCTTCTTCAAACTGGCTCGCTTTGTCAATTGTATCATGCCGAATGCTTCCTTTAACTAAAGCTAACTTCTCAGGCTCAAACAATTTTAAGACACGTTCAAGAAACAGCTTCCTGGCGCAGTACAGATAAGAACTAAGCATTGTAACAGAGATTCTTCTGGCCATAATCTAAAAACAAGTCAGTTATTTATATAGCTTACGCACAAATGTCCAGTGACCAGTGGTTATATCTTAAAGAAACATTTTTATACTATCTTTCTAATTTGAATATAAAATGAATGTGGATGAAAAACTTGCTTTAATAAAAAGGAATACTCAAGAGATTGTAACAGAAGATGAGCTAATTAAACTTCTAAAAACAAAAAAACAGCCAGCAGTTTATCTTGGAACAGCTATTACTGGCAGACCTCATGTAGGATATTTTATGTGGGTTTTGAAATTAGCTGATTTTCTAAAAGCAGGATTTAAAGTTAAGCTGCTATTGGCAGATATTCATGGAGCTCTTGACAATTGTCCATGGGATTTGCTTGAGAATAGATTCAAATATTACAGCATAGTTATTCCAGCAATGTTCCAGGCTATTGGAGCAGATATCAAAAACTTTGAAATTGTAAAAGGCTCTGATTTCCAGCTGGATAAAAATTTTATCTTGGATACTCTAAAAATTTCAACATTAGCTTCTGTACATGACTGTACAAAAGCAGCATCAGATGTTGTAAAGCAGTCTGGAAGTCCAAAGCTTTCTGGCTTAATATATCCAATAATGCAGGCAGTAGATGAAGAATATCTAAAAGTCGATATCCAGTATGGAGGCATTGACCAAAGAAAGATTTTGATGTTTGCAAGAGAATATCTCCCAAAAATAGGCTATAAAAGAAGGATTGAAGTAATGACTCCTTTGATTCCAGGATTAACTGAAAGTGGAAAGATGTCAGCATCAGATAAAGCATCAAAAATAGATTTATTAGATTCTGAAAAAGACGTAAAAACAAAATTAAATATGGCATTCTGTCCAGAAGGCGCTGTAGAAAACAATGGAATATTGGCTTTCTGCAAATATGTTTTGATGACAATAAAACAGGATAAAGGGGAAGAATTTGTTATCACACGCCCGGAAAAATGGGGGGGCAATCTTTCCTACAAAACTTATGAAGATTTAGAAAAAGATTTTACAGCAAAACAGCTTCACCCAACAGATTTAAAGCAGGCTGTAGCAGAAGAAGTAAACAAGCTTCTTGAACCAATAAGAAATAAGATTAAAGGGAAAGAAGATTTAGTGAAAAAAGCTTATCCAGAATGAATTCTACAGAAATAAAGTATATTGCAAGAGCTTGTTCTATAGCAGATAAAATTCTAAAGCAATTGATTAAAGAACTTAAGCAGCGCAAATTCAAAACAGAGCTAGACATTTATAATTTTCTAAAGCAAAAAACAAAAGAAAACAAATGCAAACTGGCATTCAAGCCAGTTGTTGCTATGGGAAAGAATGCAGCTGAAATCCACCACAAAGCTTCTAATTCAAGATTAAAAAAAGGTTTTTTAGTTATTGACTTTGGAGTAAAATACAAAGATTATTGTTCAGACTGCACAAGAACATTTTATTTGTATGGAAAACCTTCAGCAGAAGAAAAAGAATTATACAACCTTGTTCTAGAAGCGCAAACTACTGCATTAAATCATGCAAGACCAGGAGTTGCAGCTGCAGATATAGATCTTATAGCAAGAGCAGCTTTGTGGAAACACTTCAAAAACTTTGTTCACGGAACAGGACATGGTGTTGGAAGGAAGATACATCAAGGACCTAACTTAAAACCTAAAGGAAAATTAAAACTAAAAGAAAATCAAGCAATAACAATAGAGCCTGGCTTGTATTTCAAAAACAAGCTAGGAATAAGAATTGAGGACACTATAATTGTAAAAGAAAGTCCTGTTATTCTAACAAAAATAAGCAAGAAATTGATTATTATTTAGACTTTTTTTCCAATTAAAATCCCTATAAGAAAAGAGATTATAACTATTAAAATTGAAGATGCTATAAAAGATTCTGTAAGACCAGCCCATTCTCCTTGACAACTATAAAGGACATTACAAAATAACATTCCAGAAGGAATTGAAATAATAAAGCCAATTGCAGGGATTATCATTGCTAAAATAATTAATAACACCGCAATCCCCAATCCAATCAACCCACCTTTAAGCCAAGTTTTCATTTTCTAACTTTTTCTACAATTAATCCGATTATTGCTCCAATAAGAAAACCTATAATGATATGAATCATAAATGCCACAGAAATTTCTATAATATCATTAGTAATTCTAAAAACAGAACCTAAAGTATAATTAAAAATATATCCTCCAGGAATAAGAATCATTAAAATTATTTTTGGTAATTTACTAGTAACATTATGAAAAATAAAAGTTATAATAAATATTAAAGTATAGATTCCAATCCCTATTGTCCCGCCTTTTAACCATAACCTCCAAGATTGCCAATTTTTAAATTGCTTTATTAATTTGTAAATAAAATAAGCTATTACTGCTAATCCTAACAATCCAATTAACCATAACCCCCAATATAAAACAAAACCAGGAAAATAAGTAAGATAGCCTTTTGATAAGGAACTAATCCCATAAAATAGAATACCAATTACTATAAAGCCCAAAACAAAAGCACCAATTTTTTCTATTAAAGATAAATTCTTCATCTATTATCTTTCCTCAATATTTTTACAATAGGTACAAGTAAAATAAGATTTATTACAGAGGCTATTGGTATTCCATAAATCAAAATTATTCCATACATACCAATTAAACTGCCTATAACAAAATCTCCAATTTTCTCCAAACTAGAAGGAACAAAGCGTGAAAAATACATTGTTATAAATACAAATATAATTAAAGAAATTGTAGTTACTGCAAGTATACCAACACCAGCTAAATAAGACTTTTTTTCAGATTTTCTTAAAAATAAAGCTGTAATAACTAATGGAAGAACAATATAATATATGATTGGAATAATAATCCCTATTTTGGGCATCATTTTTAATTTTAACTAAACAACCTTTCTAATTTTTTATTTTAACTAGGTAAGGCTGGTGGAGTAGTTATTTCTTCCTGTGATCCTAATGCACAGTTTCCAGATACTTTAATAGCCATTCCACCACCAATTATCTCATCTGGAAGAATAAAATCTAAAGGTATATTTTTCCAATTAGTCCCTCTTTCTGTTTCTTCTGGTTCATAGTTGTAAAAGTAAGCTTTTGATATATCACAACTACCTTTAATATTATTTAATGTTTTTTCACCCATTATAGGATTGATAGCAATTAGGTTCCAACCTGTTAAAAGTTTAATATCATTTAGTTTTGGAGCATTTGGTGCAAAATAAGAGATTCTTGTTCCCTTTTTAACATAAACCCACACAGCATAATTTACTCTTGTAATTTGTTCTTGTATTTCTGAATCAGGGAATATCCTAATATAGTCTTTTGTTTTTGGATTTAGGATATATGTAAATAAGGGGGCTTCGTTTAATCTATTTTTTCTTTCAAATCCTGGAATAGACATAAAATCATCAATTTCCTTTTTTAAATCTGAACCAGCATCAAGATGGAATGGAAAATCTTCACCATAAGCAATTAAATTCCAACCCTTTTCTAAATCCATAGTATACTGAAAATCCCATAAATTATTGTTATTTTCTGGATAACTTATAATTTCTCCACTAGTTGTATAAGCATAAACAAAGACACTTAATCCAACTAATAAGATTAATGCAATTGGTATAATAATTTGTTTATTCATCTTTATCATTCCTCTGGTAATGCTGGCGGTCGGGGGATATTTCCACTTTCAGCCTGCTGTTGATTTTGTTCTGGTTCAGGACTAATATCTGTCTGTTGTTGTGTTGTTTGTTGCTGAACATTTGTAGAACCACATCCAACTAAGATAAATAATCCAATTAACAGAACTAATATTATTGTTTTCATATTAAACCACCTTTAAGCCAAGTTTTCATTTTATAATTTAAAAGTAAATTGTCCATCTTTCTGAATCAGTTTTCCATCAATAAACAACTTTCCGCCTTTTCTCAAATCCTTGATCATATCCCAATGAATAGCAGATTTGTTCTTCCCGCCGCCTTCTGGATAAGCCATTCCTAATGCCAAATGCACTGTTCCTCCAATTTTCTCATCAAATAATATCTGCTTGATAAATTGCTTAATATTATAATTGACGCCAATTCCAAACTCTCCTAATTTAACAGCTCCGGCATCAGTTTTAATCATTTGTTTCAAAAATCCTTCTCCTTTCTCTGCTTTTGCTTCAACAACCTTTCCTTTGTGGAATCTCAGATATATCCCTCCGACCTCTCTCCCTCCATACATTGCAGGATAAGTATATTTGATATAACCCTCAGTTGAATCTTCAACAGGAGCAATAAAAACCTCTCCATCAGGCATGTTCCTTGTTCCTGAACATTTTATTCCTTGTCTTCCTGCTATACTGAAGCTTAAATCAGTATCATCTGCAGTTATCCTAACCCTTTTCCCCTTATCAAGTATTCTCTTTAATTTCTCCTGTTTCTTGCTTTCTTTTTCCCAATCCTGCAGGCAAGCATCATAGACAAAATCCTCAAATTCTTCCAGGCTCATTTCACTGTCCTGAGCTAAAGAGTTTGTTGGAAACTTGCATACAACCCAATTATTCTTTTTTATATTGATATCAGAGATTTTTTGAGTTATCTTTCTTCTCAAAGCTATTTTTTTGGGATCTATCTTGGTAAATTCTCTAGTATTATAATCAGCCCCGATATGAATCTCTCCATCAGCCATCTTTGCTTCATACATAGCTAGTTTAGGAAAACGATTTAGCTGCTCTTTAGAGGCATTTTTGTAATAAGCATAAGCAAATCCCTGGACACTAGGATTCACAATAGGATATGCTCCTTTTTTTAAAATAAGCTTGTATACTTCTAAAGCAAGCTCTTTTGCATCAACACCAAAACTTAGATTTATTACACTTCTCTTCTTGATCTTGATAGAATAATTAACAAGAATCTCTGCTAATCTTTTTACCCTTGGATCTGTCATAAAACTCTAATAAAACATTGCATATTTAAACGTTTTGGAAATTTAATTTTATTGAAGGTAACCTTTATAAACCTTTTAGCTTTATTTTAACCAATGCCAACAAAAGAAAAAGAAATTGACAGGGTAATATATTCTTATACAACAAGCTCTAACCAGTATGAAGAAGAAAACAAGTTGTTAAAAGAAACAATCAGGCAATTAAAAGAAGAGCTTGACAGATTCAAGAAAGTTCCATTGATGATTTGCACTATCAAGGATATAATTGACACTCAAGCAATAATACAAATTCCAAATGGAAATGAATTCTATGTTGAGAATACATCAAAAGAAAAACTCAGGCCAGGAGATTCTGTTCTGGTTGAGCAGAAAAATCTTACAATAATAAAAAAAATCCCAAAATCAAAAGGCTTTGCAGTAGAATCCTTTGTTATAATGGAAAAGCCAACAATGACTTGGAAAGAGATTGGAGGACTGCAGAAACAAGCCAGAGAAATACAGGAAGTTGTAGAATTGCCATTGAAAAAGCCGGAATTATTTAGGGATGTAGGGATAAGCCCTCCAAAAGGAATTCTCCTTCATGGACCTCCAGGAACAGGAAAGACACTATTGGCAAAAGCAGTTGCAGCTTCAACAGGCTCAACTTTTATTGAGATTGTTGCTTCTGAGCTTGTCCAGAAATTTATCGGAGAAGGAGCAAAATTAGTAAAAGAAGTTTTCCAGCTTGCAAGAGAAAAAGCTCCTGCAATCGTCTTTATTGATGAGATTGATGCTTTGGCTTCTAAAAGGATTGAGATTGGAACTTCTGGAGAAAGAGAAGTGCAAAGAACATTCATGCAATTCCTTGCTGAAATCGATGGTTTCAAGCCATTGGATAATGTAAAGATAATAGGCGCAACAAACAGAAAAGACATCTTAGATCCTGCTATAACAAGGCCAGGCAGACTAGACAGACTAATCCATTGCGGTCTCCCTAATCTAGACGGAAGAAAGGAGATTTTCAAAATCCATTCAAAAGACATGACTTTGGAAAAAGGGGTGCCTGTCAAAGACATAATCAAAAGAATGGAGCAGTTCTCAGGGGCTGAGATCAAAGCAGTCTGCACAGAAGCAGGTTATTTTGCAATAAGAGATGAAAGAACTTCAATAAAAAAAGAAGATTTCTTCAAAGCAATTGAAAAAGTAAAGCAAGAAGAAGAACAGCAGGAACATAAAGCTATGTTTGGTTAATATCCAGATTTAGAAGGTATATTTTCTTTTAAATAAGACATAAAATCAGTATCTTGAACAATTTCTTTAGCTATTTCATCTATTGCTTCTTCATATTGATTTAGAATGTTAATATTATTTCTATTATAAATCCATAAACAAAGACCAAGTCTTTCATCAGGAACAGCAATATGCACAAATTCATGTACTAAAATTAAATCAGTAAGATTATGATTATCTCCATTATTAGTGCTTACATGAATGGTTCCTTGTAGGGGATAAGTAAAAATTCTTCCTTTACCTTTTGACCATTTGGAATGATATCTTATTTTATATCCTTGTGTAACAACCCAGTCTATAAATTCCTTGTCTAAAGGACATTCTCTCATAATTTGTTTAAAATCTTCAGGATTAGTAAATTTTAATCTTCTTTCATCATAAACTGCTGCACCTTTAACAACTGCCATGACAATAAGAATGATAAGAATTTTAAAAAGTTTGTGCACGCTCAGCAGTTATTTGAATTTGTGCAGTGCTACTCAGTTACTTCCGCTAATCATCTCCCGAAGGATCATCTGGTGTTCACTCAGATCATTGCACTGTTGCACTTCTAAAGGAATTGTTCCTTAAAATTAAGTCTTCTAACACCTTTTGCTTTTCTGATGCATATGAGAACTCTAGAAGCTTATAAAACTTATGCAAATTTACTTTTCCTTTGATATAAAATCTTCCGCAGAATTGCCTTCCTTTTTGTTTTCTTAATTGAATGAAAGAACTAGAAATTCCAAAATGATTTAGCATCGCTCTTATTTGATTTAAGAAGACTAACAAATTTTCAATATTTTCTTTATTTTTAGATAAAACAAACTGAATTCTCCATCTATTATCAACTGGTTTTGAGCCTTCATTTCCATAGATTACTGAAAGAAACGCTAACTTTATTTCATCAAATCCATGATAAATCCAATTAGGGATTATGAATGGTTGAAATACTTTATTTCCGATAGGTGCTCCTAAACTTTCAAGCTTTTTTACTAGTTTTACACTATGTATTATACAAGCATAGCAATAGGGTCTTTTAATTACTTTAATGCCATATTGAGGAAAGTCGTTTTTGAATATTTCTGCATCTTTCTTCTCTTTAAAGAAAAATAGAATGCTATCTTTTCTTTTTTTAATGTGCCCATCACCCATAACAAAAGCAACCAACTTTGCTATTTGGATATCTTCCTTTGATTCATCTTGTTTTAGAATATCAAAAGAATTTTGCAACATTAAACTTAACAGCTTATTTTTATTCTGAAATTCATAAGGTAAAAGATATCTGCTATATTTTTTATCTAATTCTCTTTTATTTTTTAAACTATAAATATATCCCTTAGTAGTCTGGGTATTGGTTCTCAACAATTTATTTTTGTTATGTAATCTATTAAGAATCATTGTAACTTTTTCTAATTGAATTATATCCTCAAATAAAATATTGAAGTGATTAGTTACTTCTTTAGAGCTAAATACTTCCTCAGGATTCTCTAAAAATAAATCATAAACTCTTTCTGCCTTTGATTTATTTGTAGAATGATTTTGATTAAACATAAAGAATTAATAGATATTGTGATTTAAATACCTTACGCGCACATGTCCAGTGACCAGTGCTAAGAGAGAATTTTGAAATCAACACAAAGCCTATATTCTCTCGGCCCAACTTGGCCAGCCTTGACTATCTTTAACACCCTATATCTCTTCTTAGAAATAGCGCAGGCTTTTTTAACCTTCGCTTTTGCAAGCTCAAATTCTCCTTGTTTTTCAAAATCATAGAAATGTATTATTCCTTTTTTCTTGATTGCTTTCAAAGCAACATCCAAAAAACCTTCAGCAGATTTTGGCAAAGGCATTGCAATCCTGTCAAACTTCTTCTTTAATCTTGGAACGATTAATCTGACATCTCCTTTGTACAGTTTCACATTTTCCAATTTATTCAATTTCAAACTCTCTAATGCAAACTTATGCGCAATAGGATTTATCTCAATACCATATACTGATTTTGCTTTTGTATTCTTTGCAATAACCAGACAATAAGGTCCTGCTCCTGAAAACATTATCAAGACTTCTTCTCCTTTCTTAACCTGCTCCATTATCCTCTTTCTTTCAGTAGAACTTCTGATAGAATAATAAACATCTTCAACATGCAACTTCACTCTAACATTATTCTCTTTGCTTTCAGTTGTCTTCCTTCTTTCTCCTGCTAATATCTTTAACTTCCTTCTCCTATAGATTCCTTTGTGGATATCGGCTTTTTTTGCAACAACCTTGATATTCTTATGCAATCCTAATAATTCCTTAGCAATAATCTTTTCTTTTTTCTCTAACTCAGCAGGAATCTCAATTATAGCAATATCTCCAACCACATCATAGCTTCTGACTAGTATATCTATCTCCTTCTTGGTCAACTTTTTCTTCAAAGCTTGTTTTAGATTAGTCATTTTCAGATTATAATCAGATAAGCTCCTACCAGCATAAGCAAAGAAACAGACAACCTAAAGTATATATATCTTTCATGGAAAAACTCTCCTCCAACCAAAACAATGAACAATGTTGAAAGCATCAAGACAGGAGCAACCAAGGATACATAAGCCATTGATAAAGCTTTCAATGCAAGCAGATTAGCGACCATTGAAAGTCCTCCAACAAGCAAAGGAAGATATTTTATCTTTTTAAAACAATTTACTGTATCTTTATATCCATAAAAAAAGATATGGATTATATTGAAGTTTATTGCTATAAACATCCATACAAGGAAAAAATAGCTGAAGATGTCCAAATGATTTGTTATCATAAATTTATCAAGGATAGAATTAACACTAAAGAATAAAACAGCCAAAACAAAAAATATACTGTACTTGTCTGAAAAAAAGTGTTTAATCGGCTGGATAAAATCAGAAAAATGATGGTCTGATTCTAGCAAATAAGCAGCTAGTAATAATATCACTATCCCTCCAATCTGTCTTGCTGCAAGGGTTTCTCTTAAAAAAACAAAAGCCAGTACAGCTACAAAAGCAGGCCTCAAATTTCCCAAAGGAGTAATCAATGATATCTCTTCATGCCTTAATGCTTTTGAAGCAAGCAAGATACCTCCTGTCCCTATTACAGAAACAAGATATACTAGCAGCAAAATATTCCTGCTTATATTCAGATTGATAAAAGGAATCAAAAATAAAGCCAGCAAAGCAACAGATAATGCTCTTGTTGATTCAAAATTCATAGAATGTACTTTTAACAAAGCCTTTTTTCTTATAATCTGAAATGCTGAATGTAACAAAGCAGCTGCAATTGCATATGCATACCAGGGAATGTTCATTTAACCCAGTCTCCTAATCCTTTTTGAGTTTTCTTAGACTCTTCTTTCATCAAAGCCTCTATTGCATTATTGACTCTTTCTGCTGAAAAATCATGCTCCTCAACTAACATAGAATAGATCTTCTCTTTATTTATCTTTCCAAATTCAAGTTTGTAATCTTTTTTAACAGGCATATTCTTAATCAGATAATAGATGTCTTTCCAGTCAAAATCAAGATTCTCATCCCATTTAGCCTCTTCAAAAATCCTGTCAAAATCATGTTTATATTCCTTGACCAGTTTCAAAGCAGTCTTGGGGCCTATTCCTCTGACCCCTCCTGGATTATAATCAGTTCCTACAAGTATGGCCAGAATGATCAGCTGTTCTTGGTCTATCCCTAATTTGTTAAGATTCTTTGAGATGCTGATCATCTTTGGTGTAACATTCACATACGTTGCTCCAAACTTCCTTCTTCCGCTTATAGTTAAATTTTTCACTAATCTAGGGATTCCATAAAGCAGAGAATCATAATCCTCGCTTACTCCTGCATAAGCATCTCCTTTATTCGCAATATAGGCAACCTGCGCTTCTCCTTCAGAAGGGGCCTGGATAACAGGCAATCCTAAAGCCCTAATCAGTTCCTTGCTTTCATCAATCATCTCCCCTGTCAGTCTAGAAGTTCTTGCTGCATACTTCTTCATTGCTTCAATGTCCTTTTTCTCAGCAGCAATTTCATATGATTTCATAGCCTCTTTCTTAATAGCAACTCTCCTTGCCCTCTCTTTCTGTTTTAATTCAGGAGGTTTTCCATCAAAAACAAATGCCAGTTTCAATCCTTCTTTCATCAGTTTTGTAGTTCTGCTAAACAATCCAGTCAAATGAGAAGTTACATTTCCTTTAGAATCTTTCAAAGGAGTCCCGTCTCTTTGTCTTATTGTAGTTATAAACTGATAAAGAATATTAAAAGTATCAATAACCAGGATTTTATTTTTAAAATCACTGATGCTAACCTCATCCATCACCAGAAGTTCTTTGAGATTTGTTCCCATTTTATTATATCTTTTTTATAACAAGCCCTCTTTTTAATTCAGTATCAAGAAGTTCTTTTGCTTTTTTAGTTAAATCTCCTGTTGTTAAAAATAAAACAGGCATTTTCTTCAGCTGCCCCCTTACAACAGCCGCACTTAAATCACCGTCATTCACACTTTTTTTATTTTTGGCTTTGCAGTAATATTCAAGATCTCCAACAACTGAAGGCACTTTTAATATCAGGTCAATCTCTGCTTTTTTTCTGATGATTTCATAAGTCATAATCTCAATTTTCTTTTCTCCTAAATAATGTATAAGTATGTCCAAAAATGAATCATCTGCTTTTTTTGTTGGCTCCTCTTT
>JAAOYC010000034.1 GCA_018221125.1 Candidatus Woesearchaeota archaeon | reverse complement strand
GCAACAGCTTATGTTGTTTCAAATGGCCTAATGCCAGAAGCACTTGAAAAACTCAATCCTTTGCCAACAAATCTTTACCTTTCAATTGATGCTCCTAATAAATCTCTGTTTGAGAAAATAGACAAACCAACAATAAAAAATGCCTGGGAAAAACTAAACAAATCCCTGGAAATCCTAAGCAAGCTAAAAACAACAACTGTCTTAAGAATAACTTTAATAAAAAGCCTAAACATGGTTAAGCCAGAGCAGTATGCAAAAGCAATAAAAAAAGCCCAGCCAGATTTTGTTGAAGTCAAAGCATACATGTGGGTTGGCTATTCTCAGCAAAGATTAGACATTAAAAACATGCCTAGACATAATGAAGTAAAATCTTTCGCAAAAAAAATCCTAAAACATCTTGAAAACTACAAATTAAAAGATGAGAAAAAAGAATCAAGAGTAGTTTTGTTAGAAAAAATCAGCTAGTTTCTAGAAGAGGTGGTGTATCAGACTCTGCTTTATATTCAATATCTTCTCTTATACGCCCATGCACTATATCTGCTCCTATTCCAGCATCTAATAATTGATTTCTTAAATCAACATTAAGATTAGCAAGTTTTATCTTGATACGTCCTCTAGTAGCTAAGCTATACTGGCACATATTGCTAAATATCTCACTAGCTTCAGGTTCTATCATCTTCGTATTAATAAAATCAAGCACAACCTTGCGGCTGCTACCTTCCTCTTTCTTGATAGGAGAAGGATCTGTAGTATATGCTGCTGCAAGCTCATTGACATATCTCTCTGCTTTTGCAGCATCAACATGCTCATCAACTGTAATAAAAGCATCTTTGCTCAAGATATAATTAACACTTGTGCTCTTTATCTCAGAGCGGCTCATCTTTTTCATCTCAAGCGACGCTCCAATAAATCGTCCATCATGCACAGCTACCCTGACATATGCCATGCACATCACATCCTTCTGCTCTGCCTCACCCCCAAACCACCTTTTCTTCTTTTTTCCAGGCTTTATATAAAGACAGATTTCATAATGATGCTCATTCCTTGCTTTTGGATAAAAGAATTGATTAAGAACATTAAGCTTCTCTAGGTTATGCATGTTCCTTACAATATTTCTTGTTGAAACCTTTTTTGAATTATACTCAACTTCCTCTCCCTCAGGCAATGTATCCAGGTAATCTCTCAAATCACTAAGTTTATAGCCAAACTCTTCTGTAAATGTCTTGTTCACAGCAACTACTCTTAAATTATTGTCTAGAAACATCACAGGCCCTTTAACTCCTTCTATAACAAGCCTCTCAGACATAATCATCCTGCTATAGAGCATCTTCGTTATATTGCCCTGTGCTGCACGCAGCCTCTTTTCCATACTAAGAGCATCCTCTTTCTTTGCAACCTCTTGCTCTGCATTCTCTACTCTTTCTTCTAATCCAGCAAATTCATTCTTTAATTTACTTTTCTCTTCTATCAATCCTTCTACTTGTTCTTTTAACCCCTCTTTTTCTGCAAGAACAGCTTCAAGCTCTTCTTTTTCTTTTCTAACCACTTTTCCCAGATTACGCGCATATCTTGTCCTCTTATCTTTTAAAGTTTTAGCAACTATAAGTTTTTCTTCTAACTCACCAACCTGTTCTTCTAAACCACTAATCTTAGAACTAGCCCTCCAACTTCCTAAATACTCAGCAGCTTTTCCAATCTTCTTCTTAATTGCAGATACTACATACCAAAAATAACCATCTTCCTCTTTTACCATATGTAGAAAATAGTACTTAAACATATATAAATTTACCGACTAAATAACTAATACTTTCCCTTTATACCCAGGATTAATAATTCTAATCCCTTTAATCTTATCTTCTCCAACACAGGGATGCAGATGCCCGGAAATAGCCAGTACAAGTTTCACTTTTTCAATAAACTTTCTTATTGATTTGCACCCAGCATGCTCTCCGTAGATTTTGTCAATTTTTGTATTATAAGGGGGAGCATGCGTAATTAAAACAACTTTATCCTCTTTCTTGATCATATTCTTGAATCTTTTTGTCTCTTTCTCAAAACCTCTGTCTCTAAAGGAAAATCCTCCTCCGCCCCATCCAATAAACAGATAATTTTCCCATCTAAAAGCGCTTTTATGGATAAATTTGCAGTTCTCGAACTTCTTGCAGTCTTTCCTTAGCTCATCATCATCTTCATGATTTCCATGAACAAATAAGACAGGCTTTCCAATCTTGTTCAGCTTTGACATTATAAATTCCTGTGCTTCTCCAAATATTGTAAAATCTCCTGCACAGACAACTAATTCAATATCCTTCTTCTTTGCCCTCTCAATAACCTTTCTAAGAGCAGCTTTATTTCCATGCAAATCAACAAAAGCTAAAATCTTCATAATTATTGGATATTCTCATTCATATTTAAACGTTTGGTAATTGGAAAATCACGAAGGTTTTTAAACTAATATTTATGGATTAGGATATGGCCTCATACGTAAGTACTTTTCATAGAAAGATAGCAGGCAATAAGCTCGTTCTACCCAGTCTGATTGCTAAAGAACTAGAAGAAAGAAATAAAGGTTATGATACTTTAACAGCTGTTGAAACATCTGACCTTGGATTTGAATGCATTGCTCTTTATGATAATAATGCAGAACTCCCTTCTACAGATGAACCAAGCCAGATTCTGTCATTAGAAAACAAAACATTATATCTGACCAAAGAACTTAAAAGATTTCTCGATATAAGAAAAGATGTTGTTGTAACTGGAGTAGATGATAGTATATTATTGTGGAATCCAGATATATACAAAGAATGGAATAAAATTTCTGAAACCAAAGAATACAAGCAAACAATGAAAAAAATTCTGCAAGTTTAGATTAAATATCTAACAGCAAGCATAACAGCTCCGGCAACCAAAGGCATAATAATATTGTCATCCAGCCTGTTGACTCCCAGTTTCAGATCAATTCCTTCTGCAAACATTGCTGCAGCTGCCCCAAATCCAGCTTCAGGCAGACCCACAAAAAGTAATGCTCCGATAAAAGCAATTACTCCTCCTCCAATACTTCCTTCAACATACTTTTTCTTGTTCCACCAGTTCTCAATTGAGCCATATTGCCCAAAAACAGGGGCAAGAGAATCCCCTAATGCCAATATTATAATGCTAGCCATTGCAATATCCTTTGGAAACAGGAAAAAAGCCAGTACAATCCCTATTATATAGAACAATCCTCCTTTTCCAGGCAGTTTTTTGAAATCTTTAGGCCTGTCTAGATATTCAAACAAAGAATAAAAAACAGGAATCCTGTATTTTTTCATAGCCAAAGAAATTATCAAATAACCTAGAAGCAGCACAATTGCAAAGATTTCATTAAAAATATCAAAATAAATCAATCCAACAACAATCAGCCCATTCACAAGATGAAACAGTTGTCTTCTAATCTCTAGCTGAGATAACATCATATCACCTTGATCAAGAATCCTAATGTTTCATTTGCAAATAAGCTGATTAAAGTCATTGCAACTCCTGCAATCAATACTCCAATCACAGATGCTTTCAGATAATCCTTGAACTTGAATCCCAATAAATAAGCTCCTAATCCTCCTGAATAAACTCCAGAGCCAGGCAAAGGAATGCCAATAAACAAAGCCAGTCCTATCTTTCCATATTTTTTAACATAAGGCTTTACTTTCTTCTGGCTTTTCTCAACAAATTTTTGATAAACCCTATCAATCCATTTAATCTTCAAAAAAATATGTATAACATGATGCAAAAAGAACCATATTAATGGAACTAAGATTATATTGCTGATAACACAAACAATAAAAACAAAGATCCAGCCCTCATGCAATACAAGAATCCCATAAGGTATAGACGCTCTTAATTCTAAAAAAGGAATCAATGTGAGCAATACTAGTATGATTATTTCTTCAATCATAATATAAAATACCAAGAACTTCTATATAAATTATTCTACTTCAGGAATTCCAAAGCTTCTTCCACACTGGCATCATCAAATATAATGCTTTTCACAGCAGCAGTCATCTTCATAGGGGTTTTATGCTGCCAGATATTTCTTCCAATAGCCATCCCAGCTGCTCCTGTTTCCATGACATCCTTGATTTTTTTTAATGCATCAGTGTCAGGCAGCCTTGTCCCTCCAGCTACTGCAATCTTAGACTTTCCAGCGCATCTCACAACCCATTTAAAATCCTCTTTTTCATCATTATACTTTATCTTGATCATATCAGCCCCTAGCTCTAGCCCAATCCTTGCAGCATAGGCAAGCATTGATGTACTTGTTTCATTTGTAACAAACCTTCCCCTAGGATACATCCATGCAATCACAGGCAGCCCGTAGTCATGCGCTTCTTCCTGTATCTTCCCAAACTCCTTAAATATCTCAGGCTCTAAAGGGCTTCCCACAAAAACAGTATACCCTACAGCATCTGCACCTAAATCAACAGCTTTCTTGACAGAACATAGTTGCTTTGCAATCGGAAAAATCCTTGGAATATTGCTTTTTCCATTCAGCTTGACAACCAAAGGAACCTTTCTGCTGTAATTCTCATGATATAATTCAGCAATCCCTTTTTGGCAGATAAAAGCATTATATTTTCCATGCACAGCAATATAGATGACATAATCAGGGTCTACATTATGGGCATCAAAATCAATAGGACCATGCTCCAACCCCTGATCATAAGCAAGCATTAATGTTTTTTTATCTGTAAAGAGTTTTTCTATCTTAATCTTCTTCATCCATACACCCCTTTTTTAAAAATAAAATAAAAAAAGAATTTTTTAATCTAGTCCTGTGCTAATGCATACACTGTCTTTAATGCTACAACAATTGCTGCAGGGGACACAAAGATAATTATATTGCCCAAAATTGTGGTCAATCCTGTCCATATAGCAGCCAAAGTCAAGGCACTTACAGAACTTGCGATTATCAAAGTCAATGCAGCTACTAAAAATCCAACTGTTTCTTTAGAAGTTACATTCAAAAGCCCAACCAATATTCCTAGTATGACCAATATCCATATTACAGAATCTCCTCTTAGCTGAGGAATCAATGCCATAAGTATTGCTAAGACAATCCCTGCCATAAAAGAATAATGTCCTGCTTTCTTTAAATTTACTTTTGATTTTTTAGCCATCTAATTCACCTCGTATAAGATAGTTATCCTAATCTACCATTTACTCCTATATAAACGTTTCTAAAAGAAAGGCTCTGTCCAAAGTCGCCATTAATTGGCCAGTGAGTGCTAAAAAGGATTGTAAAACTGCTTAGCTCTAGCACAATATTAGGCAAAGCTTTTAGTTTGTGCAGGTGCCCAGACGAAGCAAAGCGAGTCTGACTCTTCGCTTGAACGAGACTTTGGACAAAGCCCTTAAACTTTTTCAAAGAAAAAGAATAAAAAAAAGAAAAAAAAACTTTGAGCATTGCTCAAAGTATGTTGGGTTTTTCCCAACTTTAGATTTGCTAAGCTTATTCAGCAGCAAATCCATAAACCGCTCTTAGTGCAACAATCAATGCTGCTGGTGCAACCACTAATACAATATCCTTAGCAACTGCTGCTAAGATGTCTCCTAATGGTGCAAACAGAGTATTTCCTGCTGCTAGGTTAGCTGCTACTGCTGCTGCTAACACTGCAATAGATGCTACTAAAAATGGTTGTACTTCTTTAGCAGTTACGTTGACAAAGCCAATAACCAGGCCTAGAACTAATAGCAACAATACTAGCCATGCATTTGTTCCTAGTACTTGTCCTACTCCTTCTAGAATTCCCATCAAAACTGCTAATAGGGCACCAATGATAAATGCCCATTTTCCAATTTGATTAGCCATCTTGCTTACCTCCTTTAATTTTATATAATTGAGACTTTTTTGACTGCGCAGTCTCTTATCTCCTATTTCAAGAAAATGACTATAAAAATACTCGTTACTATTTTTGAATACTAACTATATATTATCAAGAATTTCATGTGCATTTAAAACATTAAGATTTGTCTTCAACTTTCCCCATTTTTTCCCGGCATTTGCTTTGAACAAGGTAAGCAGGTAATCCTTCCCTTCATTGCTTACTCTTGCAAGCTTATCCACCATAATCAAACCATAAGGATATCCAGGAAATACATTGTCATTTGAATTAGCAGCAAGTCCTCCTAAGACTTCATTTGTTTTATCTTCTTGATTCATGTTGATGTTAAACTCAAAAATATATCTGCTCTGCTTGTTCAATCTGACAGCTCCAACGCCTGGCCTGATTCTATAATACCACTCTCCTTCTTTCCCGGCTAATTTGCTCAAGATACATTCCCCATCTTTGATCATCCTGCTGGTCTTTGCCAAACCACTGATTACAACTCCTTTTTCTTCTCCCTTTCTAAACAGCTCCTCAATTTTCTCCTTCTCTCCTTTAACCATTGACTTCAAACTTCCATCCAAAACAACAACCTCTGATTTCCCAACAATCTGTTTAGCTAGCTCTAATTCAGCAAATCTTCTTACAATCCCTCCAACCTTTGAGATGCTTGCCCTTTCTTTTCCTTCTTTGATTGTCTCATCAAATGAGTTTATTTTTATCTCATCAACACATTCTCCTTTCACTGCAAAAATCTCTGTTTCATACTCTTCCCCGCATATACTAATTAAAACAAAGAACTCATTGACAATTGACTCTTTTTTCTGGTTACTCCCAAAAATTAGGGCAGCAGTCCTTATGAACTGCAAAGAAAAATTATTAGCCTTCAGCAGTTCTGCCTGCCCTCCATCAATAAAAGCCATCCTCCCGCAATCAACTTTTTTTACGTCGATAAATCTGCTTTCATCTATATCATTCTCCTTATCAAAAACCTTCCTCTCAATAGACTCAATTATTCTCGAAAAAATCTCTTTAACCATCCCTAAAATAACCTAAATACAAACCTTTTTAAATATTTTATCACTTCGGGAGATTTATGTATGAATTAATCATAACAGAAAAACCAGCAGCAGCAAAAAAGATAGCAGAAGCTCTCGCCGACAAAAAGCCAAAAAGAGAGACATATAATAAGAAAGCCCCATATTATCGGTTGACCCATGATGGAAAAGAGATTGTTGTTACATGCGCAGTAGGCCATCTGTACGGTTTGGCTGAAAAAGAAAAGCATGGATGGGTATATCCTGTATATGATATTGAATGGAAACCCTCTGCAGACACAAGAAAAGAATCCAAATATACAAAGCCGTATCTAAATTCTATCAAAAATCTTGCAAAAGATGCAGATGAATTCACAGTTGCAACAGACTATGATATTGAAGGAGAAGTCATTGGATTGAATGTAATAAGATATGCCTGCAAAAAGAAAGATGCAAACAGGATGAAGTTCTCCACATTGACAAAAGAAGACTTGATTGAAGCTTATGAAAACAAATCAAAAACACTTGACTGGGGCCAGGCTCATGCAGGAGAAACAAGGCATATGCTTGATTGGTTCTATGGAATCAATACGTCAAGAGCATTAACAGCTGCAATAAAAACAACAGGAATGTTCAAATTGATGTCATCTGGACGTGTACAAGGACCTGCATTAAAGATGATTGTTGACCAGGAAAAAGAAATCCAGGCATTCAAGCCAGTGCCATACTGGCAAATACAATTAATAGGATTAAAAGAAAAACAAGAGATAGATTCCTGGCATGAAAAAGACAAATTTTGGAAGCAGAAACAAGCAGATGAAATATTCAAAAAAATCCGTAAAGAGAAAACAGCAGTAATAGGTAGTGTTGAAAAGAAAAGATTCAACCAAGCCCCCCCTTTTCCATTTGATTTGACCTCTCTCCAGATAGAAGCCCACAGAGCATTAAGAATATCTCCAAAAAACACACTTGCAATAGCACAAGACCTGTACACAGCAGGTTATATATCATATCCAAGAACATCTTCCCAGAAACTGCCGGCAAAATTAGGATATAAAAAAATACTAAATGCATTATCAAAGAAATTCGAAAAAGAAACAAAAATACTTCTGGATAAGAAATCATTAAAGCCAAATGAAGGAAAGAAATCAGATCCAGCTCATCCAGCTATCTATCCAACAGGCACAATCCCTTTCTTAAAAGACAAAGATGCTATGAATGTTTATGAATTGATAGCAAGAAGATTCTTAGCAACATTTGGAGATATTGCAATCAGGGAAACAATGCACATCAGGATAGACTGCAAAAAAGAGATCTTCTTAGCAAAAGGCACAACAACAATAGAGCCAGGATGGCATATTCTTTACGGAAGATTTACACCAGCAAAAGAAGAAGAACTTCCTGCTGTAGAAAAAGGACAGACAATAGATGTAAAGAAAATACAGTTTCATGCAAAAGAGACACAGCCTCCAAAGCGTTATACAGAAGCTTCTATAATAAAAGAGCTTGAAAAAAGAAATCTCGGAACAAAAGCAACAAGAGCATCTATCGTAGATACTTTATTCCAGAGAGATTATACAGAGGGAAAACAGATTAAAGCAACCGAGCTTGGAATAAGGACTATAAATACTTTGGAAAAATACAATCCAGATATTCTTGATGAGCAGTTAACAAGAGAATTTGAAGAAGACATGGAAAAGATAAGAAATCAAAAAGAGACAGAAGAATCTGTATTAGAAAAAGCAAAAAAAGTTCTGGACAAGATATTAAATACATTCAAGGAAAAAGAAAAAGACATTGGTAAAGAACTGGCAGAAGCGCAGAAAGAGACAAGAGACGAACTTTCCACATTAGGCCCATGTCCTGTCTGCAAAAAAGGAGATTTGCAGATAAGAAGAGGGAAATTTGGAATGTTTATAG
>JAAOYC010000033.1 GCA_018221125.1 Candidatus Woesearchaeota archaeon | reverse complement strand
ATTTCCTAGCCTCGCTAATTATTTTTTTTCTCATGCAACTTGAGCAAAGATTCCCGCCATATGGCCTTTCCGGCATTTTCTTTGTTTTTGGCAGATTCTTCATCTTAGCTGCAGAAGCTCTTAATGTTCCTGCCAACTGCTTTCCACATCCGGCACATCTTGCTTTTGAAATTTTTTTGTTTTTATAATGAACTACAGTTCTTCCGCCAGGTGTTTTAACATATTTAAGCTTTTTAGACCTGGACTTGAATTTACCATAACGTCCTTCTCTTTGAATTTTTGATTTTGTTTTTCTTTTTGAGCCTACCATGTTTTTTACCTTAATGCAGTTTCATGATCTTTCTTAATGACATGCTAAATATAATTGAAAATATGATGTATGTCCCGAGCCATCCAAAAGGAATCCCTGGAATAGGTTTTACTTTTTTATTGCCAATATTCAGTGATTTTAATTCGTCTTCCTTTATAACTTTTACGGGTTTTTCATAGGATCTTTCTTCTGTAATCAACAGTTCTTTTGTGTATTTTTTGCTGTTGAACTCATATTCCAAAAGATAATTGCCCTTGGGCCCTTTTAATACCCATTCAGCTTTGCAGATATCTTTTGAAAAAATAAGGCCTTTTTCTTTAACACACTCTATTTTCTGCATCTCTTCTGAGACAAGCTCTACACCTTCTGGAGCAATTATTTTAATCTCTCCTTCATGTTCTATGTCAAATATAGCAGATGTTGTGAATTCCTGGCCAGGCATTATTGGTTCAAATGCAAGATGCGCATTTAACCAGCCGAATATTATAATGATGGGGATAAATGTTATTAGAGTAGGCTTCATTGAATGCATCATGTATTTCATGTTTGTTTCCATTGCTCTTTTCTGGACTGCCATGAATTCTTTAGGATTATCTTTAAGCTCTTTCATCTCTTTTTGGAACTTCTTGATATCTTCTTTTAGTGTTTTCATAAGATGCTGGTCTGTCATCCATTTGTAGACCATTGTTATCAAGACAGCTACAATCAATGAAATGATCAGTATTGACCAAAATACTGGCAAGTTTAACAATGGTGCAAATATCGGATTTAGCAGTGTTTCAAAAACCATCTTATTCTAACCTCTCTAGTTTGTTCATTTTAACCTTCCATGAATTTACGCATCATCGGATGCATGTCATACATATGCTGTTTTGCGACTTCTTCATATAGTTTGTAGATAATCATAACAGTTAGCAGGATTCCAGTACCTCTGCTTAGAGCTCCTGATAAATCAGCTAAAGCAGCAATAAACCCTACTGTGATTGCACCCATTACTGTTAATGGCCAGATATACCTGTTTAATAACCTTTCTAAAACTCTTTGATCTCTTCTGAATCCAGGAACCTGCAATCCAGAAGCCATAATCTGTTTTGCCTGGGATTTTGCATCCATTCCAGATGTCTGAACCCAAAATATTGAAAACACAATAGCTCCCCCAATCATGATAAGCATATAAACAAGGCCATGAGTCACATCTGAAAAGGTCATGCTGCCTTTTATCAATTTTCCTATAAGGTCAGGAGAAAACAGCCATGCCACAAGGCCTGATGTCGGCGTGTTCCCCACAAAAGTCCCCAGTATGGGGTGCCCCCAATTTTGTAAAAGCCGTGCCCACAGCTGGATGTTGGCCATCAAAGCGGCTATTAATATGACGGGAATATTGGATGTGTAGATAAAACTTAAAGGCCATCTTATCCCATGGCCGCGAATCCTGCCAAAGGATAATGGGATTTCAACTTTCATTGCCTGGCCATAGACAGCTATAACAAATACAAATATTGTGGATAATACTGCAGCCATCATCAAAGCAGCTGTTAACGGGTCTCCTGCTGATAACGATTGAAATAAAGCCGGGATAGCCCCTGTTGCAATTCCAGGATTTGCTGGAGAGGGCAGAGGCGATAATGCTCTAATAAATATCTGCTCTGAAACTCCTGCTGCAATAAAGAGGGAGATACCAGAACCAAAGCCCCACTTCGAGATCACCTCATCCATAAACATGATTAACATCCCTCCAAGGAATAACTGGAATACAAGCAATAATTGAAGCTGCATGTAAAGTCCGGTTCCTATGAATTCTACTGGTGGAGCCAATCCTCCCATAAAGATATATATTCCTGCTTCAAATATTATAAAGAAAATTGCCAGGAGTTTTTGAGTTCCTTGAAATCTTTTCTTGCCTTCATGAGTGGTTAAATCAAATTTGACCAAGCCAGAACCATTCAACAGCTGCAATACAATAGAAGCTGTTACAATTGGCCCAATTCCTAATGAGATTATTGAGCCAAATTTAGCTCCAAGGATTAAAGACAGATATTCAAATTGCTGCAATGCATTAGCTCCTAAACCGAACAAAGGCACTAAACCAAGAACAAAGAATATCACTAGTGTAATCCCTGTCCATTTTAGCTTTTCCTTAAAAGAAAGCCTCTTTTGTTCAGGACCTGTAACTTCAGGCAGGTTTGATATAATAGAATCATATAGACTCATTTTTTATTTTCCTCTGAAGCAGACTCTTTTGCTTCAGTAGCTTCTTCAGCTATTGGTTCTTCAGCAGGAGTCGCCTCCTTGTTTAATTCTATAGCTTCTCCTCCAGCTGCCTTAATCTTTTCAACAGCATCTTTTGAAAACTTAGGAGAAGTTATTTTGTATTTTTTTGTTGGTTTCCCATAACCAAGAACTTTATTGAATCCTAGTTTCGCAACATCGATGATATACAAGTCTCCCTGCTGCTCAATAAGTTTTTTTGATAATAATTTTTCAAGTTTTTCCTCAAGATAAGCCAGGTTAACTGCATTTATTTTTTGAGGTATATTCTTCTTCTTAAATCCAAATTTTCCAAAATACTTTTTGTTTTTCCAAATTCTAGGCTTTTTAGCGTCTCCTCTTTTTCCTGTTCCAGCCATGCCTTTTCCGCCCCGGTTTCCCGCTCCCCTATGCTTTTTCATAGAGCCCCATCCATGAGTTGTGCTTGCACGCTGCCTTGAATTTTTCCTTCTTTTATTGGTAACCATTTTATGCTCGACCTTCCTTGTTATTAGTTTTTTTCGCTTGTAAGTTCGGCACCAACTCTGGAGGGATCATCTTTTTAATTAAATCATTAATCTTTTCTCCCCTGTATCCCAAAGCCCCTCCAACCTTGAAAGGAAGCTTTATTCCTTTTCTTTCAAATCCTTTCCTAGGAGGATGCAGTCTGAAGAATTTTTTCGTGATTTCCCTGCCTTTTTTGTCTTTTGTCTTTTCTTCTCTTTTTTCCTTAAGAAGATTCAGGGTTTCATTGTCTATCTCTCCCCATGTAACATAACTGGCTATTTTTTTCAGCATACCCATTATACTTGGAGTTGCATTTAATATAACACAGTTATGCTGCTTGTAAAGCTTTAGCATGTTAAACGTGTCTTTAAGTTCTTTTTTTAGCTTAATAGAACCTCTTATCCTGATTACAGCAATCTTCCCGTACTCTTTATTTTCCATTTCTTTTTTCTCTTCTGCTTTATCTTCTGCCATTTTTATTTTTCTTTTTTAGTTTCTTTTTTCGTATTTTCTTTTTTTGTTTTTTTAGGCTTAGATTCTTTTTCACTAGTTTTAGGCATTATTTCAGCTAATTCTTCATCTGAAGGTTTTTCATTTCCCTTGCTTTTTCCTTCTATGAGCCCAAGTGTTTCTATATCCTGCTCTTTTGTCTTCATTTTCATCAATTTATTCAGAGCATCAACGCATGCATAAATAAGATTTAATTTTGTGCTTGTTTTGCCTATTGTTTTTGACCAGACATCTTTTATTCCTGCCAGTTTCAGGATTTTTCCAACTTCTCCTTCAACTTTCAGACCAGTACCTTTAGGAGCAGGCATCAATCTTAGCTTAACAGAACCGCATTTGCCCTGTACTTTGTAAGGTATTGTATGAGGTTCTTTACATCCGCACTGCCATGAACCGCAGCCTCTTTTGATCTTGATTATATTTAATTTTGCATTTCTTATGGACTTTTCCCTTGCTGGGACTGTTTCCTTGCTTTTTCCATAGCCAATTCCGATATAGCCATCTTCATTACCAACTACTGCTACTGTTGCAAATTTAGGCTTGTTCCCTTCTTTTGTTTTCTTCTGAGTCTGCCTGAATATCCTTCTTGCGCCTCCTCCGAATTTTCCTTTTGACTGGCCTACTAATAAAAGGTCAACTGTGGTTCCAGGCAGCAGTACATCAACTATTTCTGCTTCAAGTATGTTGAATCCATTGTCAAGGATATAATCAATATCTTTTATTT
>JAAOYC010000032.1 GCA_018221125.1 Candidatus Woesearchaeota archaeon | reverse complement strand
CGTTACATCCGTCTGACTGCACTAGCACATGTCCTAAACTGCCTTTATCTACTATTTCTGCAAGAGTCTCAGCTCTGCCAGAAATGCCTCGTAAAAAAATTGGATCTTTCAAGTCCATGAATAAAGTCATACTTCTTCCTGTATCAGATTCAGGAAGGAGGTAGCTAAGTAGCAGCACATCATCACACTGGTAACAGTCAATTCTAAGTTCTTCTACTCCTGCTTCTTTGAGCTTCTGATTAAAGTAATCTACTGCTTCTTGAAATTTTTGGTTTTCATTTTCCATATTTTATCACCTATCTAATAATTCTTTTAGTCATATTTTACAAAGCTTTTTTGAAGACATTCTTTAGCCTCATCATTTTTCAATTCGTGCCTTTTTTGATACACATCTAAAAATTTGGTGATAAATTCTTGTATAACTCTTCTGGCACTTATGATACCACTTTGACCCTCTGAACGTACGAATAAATGTTTTTCTTTTATGTAACCAACATGATCCTCTAAGTTAGAAGGAGAACCGTCATCGTATCTGGAGATAGTCCCATTAGAAAAATCATGGCTAAGTACTGAAAGCATATCATATGCGGTATAACTTGGTTCATTATGTGCATTTTGGTATGTTCCATTGGAATATTGCATAGCTATTTGTAATTCACCTAGTGGTTTGTAAACTCCGTTTTCTAATCCCCACAAGGTATCATCAAGTACAATAACTTCACTAATAAAAAGATCATTTAGTTTATAATCTCCTTTTTGTAACTTTCCAATCAATTCCTTTTGTGTTATTCTTTCCATTTTATTTTCCTCATTAATTCCCTTTCCTTACTAACTAGTTAGCACAACTTGTTTTATTAACCTTTGTTGTAGAAAATCGACAACTTTATATAGATTTAAACATAAAATAACCTAAAATGCCTGAAAAACAAGCAATCTTAAGGGATTTAGGATTATCAGACAAGGAAATAAAAGTATATCTTACTCTATTATCCTTAGGCCAGTCAGCAGTCAATGCAATTGCAAAAAAATCCAGGCTTAATAGGGTAACTTGCTATGATGTTTTGAAATATCTTCAGGAAAAAGGATTAGTTAGCTATGTTATAAAGTCAGGAGTTAAATATTTTGAATCAGCTGCTCCTAGAAAATTCCTGGGTGATTTGCAGGAAAAAGAGGTTAAACTTAAATCAATCCTTCCTGAATTAGAAGCATTAAAAGAATCAGTAAAAGCAAAGCCTGCTATAGAATTATATGAAGGCATTGCTGGCCTAAAAACAGTCTTAGAAGATATATTAAAGCACAAAAAAGAAACATGGTTTATAGCAGACCCTAATTTCATGGATGCTCTGCCTTTTTATTTTCCTCATTTTATCAGGAAAAAGAGAAAACTTGGGATGTTTTCCAAAGTAATAACATTAGACTGCAAAAGAATGAGGAATTACCAGAAGAAAAATCCTCGAAAATCTGTTGACTTAAAATTCATCAATGAAAGATTGCCAACAACAAAGATAATCTATGGCAATAAAGTTGCAACCTTAACCTTTGAAAAAGAGAATTCTATTGGAGTTATTATAGACAACAAAGAAATTGCTGAAACAGAAAGAAAATTATTTGAATTGCTTTGGAAGGTTGGAAAAGAATAATGGAAACAATAGATGCCATCAAAAAAATAATCAGGCTGATTGAAAGGGAAAAGAAATGGATAATGCTTGAATCCCATTTTCTTGAAAAATTAAAAAAATTTGTTAGCTCAAGAAACGAAGCGCAGTCAAGAGTATATGCAAATGCCTGCTCAAGGACATTAAAGAGAGAGCACAGGTTTGAAGAAAAATTGATACATCTTCTTGATACTCTGAAGAGACTAGACTCTATATTTGTATCAAAAATAAATCAGATTGAAGGGCAAATAAAAATCTACGAAAATAATATAATCTCAAAGCTTTCCAATCCATGGCTAGGAGAAAAAGGCACAATATCTGTTATATTGGATAAAACCCCATTAGACTGGGAGCAATTAAAAAATGAGGTAGATTCTGCTTACAGCCAAGGAATAAGGCAGATGGTTGTCTTGCTGCAGGAGCTGGAGAAATGTTTTACAGAATATCTGAAAAACATAGAGGAATATCAGAGTATAAAGCCCGGAAAAGGGATAAAGGGAGACTATGTCAGGCTTGCTAAACTGATTGAGAAAGGAAGTCTGGTTTCAAACAAAATCACTGTGGAAATAAAAGGAAACCAGATATTCAGGGATTCGAGACCTGTGCAGGGCTGCACATTAAAAGGAACTAATGTAGAAATCCTAGGGTATCATTTTACAAACAAGGATGCAGCAGACATAATTGAACATGATAAGGCGTTTTTGAGAAAGAACAAGCTTGATCCTTATATCTATCTGCTAGAGCCAATGGATTATTCTAGAATGAGTGAAATGCAAATCAGGCATCTGGTAGGATCCGGCGCAGCAACAGATGTCATAATTGTGAAGATAATTTATCCTGCCAGCAGGATGTGGATGAAGTTTGAGAAGAACAGGCCAACTCACTTTGCAGCAGAAGGAGACATAACTCTTCACAATCTTATTCAAAGAAAAGGGTATTACATCCTGCGGAAGAAATTAGATCAGCTATAAGGAATTTATCTTTTCTAACAGATTAGAATAATATCTTTTATGGAACTTGTCTAAATCATGCTCTTTTGCCAGCAAATGTTCCATTAGCATCTTGTCAACTTCAGAAGAGTCCGCATATAATCTCAATGCCCTTGCCAATGGCTCTGCCAGTGTCTCATGCTTAAATTCCTGTTTTTGATATTCGCCGTCTATATTTGTTCTAACATCTTCCAGCCTTCTTCCCAAATAGTCATCAAAAAACATTTTTAGGAAAACTGAATGAGCCAGCGGAGCAGAAATATCTTTAATGTTTATATTTGATTCAACATCATAAAAGGCAACCTCGTGTTCAAGCGCCTTTGCAAGAACATCTTCTTTTATCTCAGATGGAACAAAATTTTCAACATAAAAAAGATAAGAAGGTTTGTATATCTGCTCTCTTGCAGAAACAATATCCAGAATATTCTTGCCATACATGTGCCCTTGGACATTTCCCCTTCTTTTTTTTGGCTTTTTAGTAAACCTCTCAAAATCAACCTGTTTGTCAATTAGCTTAAGCCCCTGCCATATTGATTCCACGCTGTTTGCATAAATATCATCCTGTTCAGGCACAGGTATTAGAATATCTGTAGAGTAAGTAAATGGACTGAATCTATTATATGGCTTAGTCCCGTGGCTGCTAACATTAATAGCATTTTCGAGTCCTTTGCCTTCTTGAGGTTTAACAGTTAAAAACATCTTAAAATCACTAAAATAGATTAGTTATCTTTATTTATAAACCTTTGGGTTTTAACTACTAAAACGGGGCTACAATCAATAAAACTCAATCTCCCTGCTTCCAATCCTTACTCTTCCTTTCAGCTCTCTTACTAACATCATTGCTGTGTCTGGCTCTAGCTCGCTCAGCATCTTAAAGCATTTTTTTGCCATTTCAATTGATGCTGTGCATTCAAAAGAATGAGGAAAATGGCTTAGAAAAGCAGCATCTTTGTGTCTTTTGCAGACATTAGTGTAATAAGGAAATCTTACTCCTTGTGAATTCCTTAAAGCAGGAATAACATAATTATTATCCAGTCTTCTTCTTTCTGGCTCATTCTTGACAAAAAACTCAACACAGCAGTCAGGATATCCTAGTGCTTCTCCTAATCTTCTGTGATCATTCTTCATCTCATAGATTTTTGCCTCTGTTGCCTTTCTTTCATCTTTAGATATATAGACAAAATACATCCCTCTCCTGGGATCATCAATCCTTGCTTTAAAACCTTTATTAGAGAACTTACTGTCAGGGTCAGCAAGAACAACTTTATAAGGGGCTATCTCCCAGGCTAAGCCTTTGCTCCTGCAGAACTCCTTTACTCTTCCTATCTCATTATCATAAAATCCCTGCCTTACAACAGGCTTTAGCCCATACATTAGAAAAAATATCTCCAAAGCCTTTATCCTGCTGCCAAATACTGCTCTTAATTCACCTAATCTCATATAGAAACAGTAAGAAATTCCAATTTAAATGTTTTTTGCTAAGCACTCTGCTTATAGAACATTTGAGGCAGGCTTAAAATTCTTTCACTAAGATTATCATTCTTCTTATGAGACATTTGAGGCAGGTCTATTATTCTTTCACTAGAATTATATTGAACTCTAGGTTTCTCTTTTTCCTGCACAGCAGGATTGTCGATTACAGCTCTTCCTTGATAAGGTTTGTCTAGCATAGCAACATAATTAAACTTTGAATTGCCGCTTTCGTAATCTTTTCCAGGATTAGGAATTGGAGTTAATTCATATTGTTTAGTTATTGCTTGCATAGCAGTATACTGCTCAGAAGCACTTACCATGCTCCCACTCTCACAAAACCTTTTACAATATCTTTCCAGACATCAAATGCCTCTCTTCCCTTATTTATCAATCCTAAGACAAAATCCAAGGCAACATCATGCAGCCCGTTCTTAGCAGGAGCATCTAATTGTATTGAAGTTGATAAGTTTGCAATATTCTCCTCTTTGATCTTTTTCATCCAGGCTAAGCTGAATGCAAATGCCTTTGCTTCTTCATCTTTATTATCAGATAATCTTCTAGTCAACACATGCCCTAATTCATGCCCAAGTGTAATCATCAATCTGTCCAGCATATCATTCTTGACAAATATCTCTGAAACCAATCCAAGATGTTTTCTGTTCAATGCAAATCCTAAGACATTGCCAGGATGCATCTTCTTTATCTCTTCATCAGTCACTATTCTGACAACAACATCATCTGGAAAATCTCTTCCTGTTAATTTGAAAAATGTCTCTTCAACAAATTCTTTGATTTCATTGGCTTTTCCAACAAAAACAGTTTTTGGCCTTTCTGGATTAAGAAAATCATCTACTGAATGAGAATATGTTTCAGAAATTCTTTTATTTGTTTTATAATTGTCTGAATAAACTTCTTTTTTTACATTATCAAAATCATAGAATCCACTTGATCTGAACTGAGCAGGCTCTGCTGCAATCATATAAGAGATATCATTTCCAGAATAGACATTGCCTCCTCCACTGCTTCCGCTATATTTTCCAAGAACACCTTCTAAACCATAATTTTCTGTGTTTTCAGAATCCCTTGTAGAATAACCTGCACTTCCTCCATTGCTGCTGTAACCGCAGCCTCCACTATCTCCGCAATTGATTGAATAGGACATTATTGGCCACCTGGTGTAAACCCGCTTATAGAGCTAATGCTAGTTTTGATTGGTGGTGTTACAACATGACCACTTATACCACTTTCACACATCTGAAATCTTAAACTTGCATCAAACCATACCATATTCTTTCCTCTTGGATGTGACACTAATATCACACTATAGTATATATGATTTCTAGACTTATAAATACTAGTGTATAAAACTATCCAAATCTGTGACAAAAAAGTCATATCCTTTGTTGTACTTATAACTACAACTGAGGTTTATATTGCTCTAAAATAACTTATTTCTATGGGATTAGAAAGCATTGTCAAGGGAATAGCAGCTGCAGTACTAGCAGCAGGTATGTTTATCACTAGTGCAGCTTCTGAAGAATCAATAGAAGTCAAAGTCAATTATAAGACAGAAACAAAGCCAAAAAAAACAAGTTATGTAACAGGAGATTCAACATATATAAGGGGAATGTCGCAGCTAGACCTTGTTCCAAATATCCTTTTTTTAACAAATCCAGAAGAAATTCAGGTAGAAGATGTAATGAATGATATAAGAGACAATAACATCAATTCATATCAGGAGCTTGTGCAAAGAGCTGGAACACTTTCAGACAGCCAAAACATTGCTTTGTTTGCAGCTATTGCAGGATTTGCAGAGGAATTTAATTATGAAACATCAGAAGACGAATTAGTTTCTCAAAACTCATTTTTTTCAGCATTGCAGTATTCATTAAACACTGGAAATGAAAGACCAATTGGAGACTGCGTACATATTCATTCATTCATTGAAAAGCTTGCAGATGATCTGGGCATGGAATCTGCAGCAATTTCAGGAAACAGAAAAGGAAAAGGCCATCTTTATTCATTGGTAAAACTGGATAATGGACTTGCTGTTATTGATTATGAACATATTCTATTGACTAATACAAACAATGTTAAAAAAACTCTTGAAGCTTATCAAAAAAATATTGGAACAGCTTCATTTGAGCATATGTTTTTAGAAGACGGTAAAATGAAATACAAGCTGATTACAGATGATGGGAAGCATCTTTTTGATTTCCTGGATTATGATCCTTGTTTCAAGCCTCTTAAAGATTTACTGCTTCATGGAGTTAAAGAGGAAAAAGGTACAATAATCACCTTAGATAAAGGAGACTATGTTGATTCAGCTAAATTAAATCATAACGGCTTTTTTGCAAAAATAGGAACAGTAAGAGGAAGTGAGTCTTCTCCATTAAAACACCTGGATTTGATTCACTTTGGATATGCAATGAAATCATCAGAAAGTGATATGGACAGTGACATGACTGCAGGGTTAATCTATGGAAAAATCCATCATGACTTAGAAATAGACAATAATGACGTATATGGATTAACTATTAGTTCATCTATGTCTACAAATAATGAACAGGGATTTAGCATAGGAGGAAAGGTTGCCGCTACTCTAATCAGGACAGCTGATGATATGCTTAATAAAGAATGGATGATTGGAGCTGTGGGTTCTTACAATGCAAAGACAGAAGCAGCAGATATCAAGCCATATGTTGTTGTCCAGTTTGCTGATTTTTATGAAGTTGGAGCAGAACATGTCAAACCAGGCCTTTATGAAGCAGGAGTAGGAGCTCTTGTCAAGTTCAATAAAGCAAATCTTTCAGTTGAATCTTATTTTATGCACAGGCCATGGGAAAAAGAGTTTGGAGCAGATGTAAAAATAGGCAGCAAGGATATTGGAATAGATTTAGGAATATACAAAACTGTTTCTGATTATGAATTCTGCCCAGATAAACAAGGCATTACTGCAGGACTCTATATAAATTCAGGAAAAAAAGGATTTACTGTTAATTACCAAAGAGAAGAAGAAGATTATGGAGGAGATCCAGAAGAAACAGAATCAATCAATGCAGGATTTTTTATCAAATTCTAAAAGCTTTATAAAAAACCTTAAATTTACTATCTTTATGGGAGTTTTCAGTACAGAATCAATAGATGGTTTTGTGGCAGAAGGAATTGCTGATGCTCTGCAAAAACTTTCTAAGGATGTAGGCACATATCTTTCAGTAATGAAATTATTTTCTACTAGACATTTAAATCCCTAAGGTTTATAAATTACTAAAACATTATTTTATTATGGGAAAGTTCACAGAAACTGTCAAATATATTTGGGACCATGCTGCAACTCCATGGATTCTTTCAGCAGCTGCGATTATTTCCAGCGGCTGTTATTTACACAATGTAAACCAAAAATACAATGTAATTCCAAGCAGAAGACAAGCAGCACGCCTTAATAGAAGAGCAGAGCGGGTCCAGTCAAAAGAACTGCAGGAAAAAATAGGTTTTTCAGGTATTGATTTATCATATTATGCTGAAAATGGGTTTAGCACTCCTGAAGCAACTGGAAAATATTCTGAATTAGAAAGAAAAACAATTGAATGTCTAAAACTTGCTAATATAATCGTAGACTCAAGAATAGATTATGAAGTAACAAGAGGCTATGACCCAGATAAAGCATTAAAAAGAGCCAAAGGAGATTGCGAAACATATGCTGAAATGACATACACACAGTTCTTTGCAATAACTGAAAGACTAAAACTTACTGAATTAAGGGATTATGCTAAATTTACTGAAGGCGTTTCAGGGGGTGAACATGCTTATCTTGAAATCAAATTAAAGGGAAAATGGATTCCATACGAAACTACTGTTTTAAAAATCCCAAACGGACCAGTAATGTATCCTACATTGGCAACCATCTTTGTTAAAGATAATAATGTATTAAGAGACCCCTCCAAATATATAAGAAAAGTCTCTCTTCAAATAGACTCAAGTGGAGAAATTCATATTATTTCTGAAAGCAGAAAATCTTCAAGAAATGTTGCTGGAGTAAGGTAACTATTTCAACCCTAATTTCTTCAGCTTTCTATGCAATGTTTCATAATACGCCAATCTTTATAAATCATTTAATATGTGTTTAAGCATGGATGACTTAGAACAGAAACTTAAGAAAAAAAATAGATTTAGAAAATATGTAAGATCCATAATAGGTTTTTTAGGACTTTTTTATATTGCAAATGTTGCTTCAAGCATACCCATTGATTACTTTTATCTCCAAAAAAAAGCAGAACAATCACAACCTACAATAACAATCAATAAAAAAACTGAATCTTTTTTTCATTTCTCAAAATATGATTTTCCTTATGAAAATGAAAACCCTTCTTTAGAAGAAAAAACAATTGGATGGCTTAAATATGCTAATATGATTGCAGAAACAATCCAGGATTATGAAATGACAGACGGGCTTGATTTAGAAAGAAGTTTTAAAAAAGGAGAAGGAGATTGTGATGAATATGCAGCACTGACTTATTCAATGTTTGTTGTATTATCTACAAAAACAGAATGCCCTAAGATGAGAAATCTTGTTAGACTTGCAGAAGGTCTTAGTTATAGTAAACATATAAAAGGATGGGTTTGCCATGCATGGGTTGAACTTTATTCAAACGGTAAATGGATTCCATGGGAAACAACTGCTTTAACAATAAAAAACGGAAAAAAGATTGACCCTTCTATGACACTTGATATTGATGTTGAAGAATTATTAAAAAGAGACTCCTCAGCTTATTACAGAACAGGAACAGTTCATGTAAAATTAGATATGCAGGCATATATTGACATTGAAATTATTAATTCTTTAATAGATGTTAAAGGACATATAAGAAACTGGTGGAATTTTAGAAAACTAGAAAAAATATTAGAAGGATCACTGCAGTAATAACGTAACCACCCTTTAGTAGTGAAAAACCGAAAGGTTTATAAAGGAGTAATACCTCTAAATTCATGAGGACTTATGGATAAATCACTAGAAGAAATAATTATAGATGGTTTTAGCAAGAAGGAAAATAATTATGAACCTAGTATTCTAAAAAATATTGAGATCTATTACAGTTCTTTTCTCAATGAAAACTCTAAGAAAATCAAAAAAGAGAATATAAACCATAATAGTCTAAATCATAAAATAAAAGATCTAGATTCTATTGTTTATAACCAATTAGAGGAAAATCCAGAAGAATTCAATCAGTATTATATCCCTCAAATAGAACAATATTCTAAATTTAAAGAGAAGTACACATCCTATGACAAAGAAGAAATGAAGGAATACATATTTAATAACAAAGAAAACATTGAATCATTAGAAAAACTTTTAGGTAATTATACTAAAGCCGGTTATTCTGTTAAAAAAGAATCAGAAGCACCTAAAACAAAAGCAGCAGTTTCATTAGAAACTGCAGAAAGTTCTTTGCCAGATGAATACAAGCCAGTATTAGCAATGCTTGCACAAGAGCATCCTGGAATAAGATATTCAGGAATAGTAAGCTTAGCAGACCAGTCCCAGCATAATGTTGATATCTTAACATTTGAATATGAAGAAAATGGAGCATTAAAACAATTACATATTGTTGCAAAAGATGCAGATGAAAAAGAAGAAATTCTTCCTCAATTCTTGAATGATTTAGGAATCAAGACACACACAATCTATGACAGAAACACAAGATTGCTTATTAATCATGTTGGTGAACAGGAATTAAGAAATGTTGTAAAACAAGGTTCTGACTCAGAAGTTCTAGATGCATGCGGAAAAGCTTTAGACAAGATATCACAGATCCATGTTCTGGCTTCATTGAACTTGCCAGAATTAAGAGAACATTATGGCTTGTCATTAGAACTAACTGACTATAATACTCAATTTAGAAGCAGATTTGTAACGCCTGTATCAGGTAATTCTGTAATCGTAAGTCCTCAAGCTCACGATTTAATGCAGGCTTACTCTGCTTTTACTAAAACATTTGACCCAAGACATTTCACACACGGAGATTTCCACATAGGAAACTGCAGAATGTCAGAAGAAGAATGCTTTATTGTAGATTATGAAGCAGCAAAAATAGGAAGGAAATTTGATGACTTGGCAAGATTCACAAACTCTGTAATAAGAGACAGGTCTGACATGGACCCAGCTGAATTTTCAAGAGATATGCTGCACATGTATGTTGACAAACATAATGAACACTCAGCAGAACATAAAACTCCATTATTGCTTCCTAATACTTGGTTATCTACAGCATTAAGATACTCCTTGATCAATGACCAGATTGACAAATGCGGAGGAGCAATCATATTTGCAAAAGAACATCCAAAAGTAAAAGATGAACAGATGCAAAAATGCAAATTATATTTTGAAAAAGCAATCAGCATGATAGACGGTGCTTTAACACAAAATCCAGCTGAAGCAGGAATGCTTTCAAATCTTAGAACTTCTTTAGTAGACTTTGCAGCAGAATCTCCTGTTGAAATACTAAAACAAACAGCAGAAAACTACAAAGCATACAAGCAATATAAAGAACCTCTTGTTGTAGTTCCAGCAGCTTAAATACTCATAGCTAAATAAGAACCAGCTGTGTTATATATCCTTTCTAACAGCTCAATCAAATGATGGCTTAGAACAACTTCTTTGCCTGATTTCAGGAATTTATCAGCCTGCTCTTTCAATGCATGCCTGTCTCCATATAATGCTGTCTTTTTCTCAGGATCAAACTTGTAGAAGATTTCATATAACAGTTTATAATAATCATTTATCTTGTTTAATAATTCTAAAACATCTTTATCAACTGCTTTCTTCCTATTTATAAAATCATCACATATATACTTGTACACATCAGCAGTTCTTTCTAAGTTTTGCATCATGTCATACGCCTGCAGGCTTCTTTCTGGCCTTTTATATCCTTTTTTAGACAACAATCTTGTTAAAAAAGCAGTAAATTTGTTGTTTATTGATTCCATATCTCTTATTTGTTTTAATCTTGAAAATTCATTGTTTTTTAATGCATCATAGACACTGTCTCCCATCTCTTTTAGCATCAGAAATACCTTTCTTAAGATATTGTCAAATTCTGTTTCTAACTCGCTTGATATGCTTTTTATCACTATCTTATCCTCAGTCTGGTCTATAATCTCATATCCAATGCAGTCAGGCAGCCTGCTTTTTATCTGGTTTAGCACTTCTTTATTCTTAAAATGAATAATCACTTCATCAAAACCAAGAAAATACAGATGCCCTAGCTCATTTTTAGTGAAAAAACCAAGCTCTTTTGCATCCAGCTCTATCCTTCTCTTGCCCATAGCCTTCTCAGTTGTTATATTGATACTGCTTCCAACTTCCTCTATATTAAGCTCATCTCCTTCTTTTAAGCTGAATTTCTTAATCCATGGAGCAGGCAGGCTAATAGTCATAGTTGCTGCCCCTTGTTTTACGATTTTTCTCTTCATATGTATAGATAAATCCTAGAACTATTTAAACCTTTCGCTTGTATATACATATATACTAATCTATATTCTATAATAACAAGGTTTATACATATGCTTGAAATCTATATACTTACTGAGAAGTGATTAAATAACAACAAAAGGTGATAAAAAATGGAAACAAATGAAACTCAAGAAAAAACATTACAGGAAATAGTAGTTTATGGACACGTTTCAACAGACGCAGTATTAGATAATAGATATCTCAAAGGAAGTGGAATAAGGCCAACATTTAGTTTTGTAGCTGAACAATATGGCTGCCAAGTTGAATTTAGAGATGCTGTATTTAGAAAAGATCATTTTGATGGAACCCAGTATGTTCATGGTGCTCAGGATGGTGATGTATTGACTGCATTAGTTCTATTAGGAGAAGACAGAGAACAGTTAAGAAAAGCTAGAGAGGATATACTAATTACTTTTGGATATTCTAAAATGAATCCTGGTAGGACAGATATCAGCAGTGAAAAATCAGAGCGATGGGGATAAAAAATGAAAACATTCGAATTCAACAATCAAAGGGTATACACACCATCAAATAGAGATATTACTGAAGCAGATTTAGCTAATGCTAAATCACAAGAAGCAACAATTGCTGATGCTTATTTTTTCCAAATTGGCCCAGGCAGAGTTGTTGAAAGAATTAAATGTGACAGGCAAAAGATTGATTCTGAACAATCTGGATTATATGTAGAAATATCTGAATCTGGTACCCATGCAAGTCTTCCAATCGCAGGCTTAGAGAGGATTGCTTCATTTCTTTGCGATACAGGAACTTTAGGAGAAGATTTGTCTGTTCTAAAAGGAAGAGAAGTTACAGCATATGGAGATTCTATTCAAATATATGGAATTGGTATTGATAAAGGTGAATAAAAAATGGAAAGACTATATTTAGATGGTAAGGAAATTCCTCATACAGAAGGAAGAGTTGTACAGGAGTCATCTCATGAGCAGATAGAAGCTAAAAAATTCTTAGGTATGGATAGCTATGCTGTTAAACATCAGGGAAGCCTGGAGTTCAGACTGGAAGGGCATGAAGAGCCTTTTAGAATGGATATTCCATTAAGAATTGGTTTAGGAGCAAGAGTAGTTGTTTATTCACTTGATTTATATGATGATATAAGACTTAAACACTTTCCTGAATTAGTCATAAAAGACCAACCTAATTATCGAGAAGAAAATTTATCTTCTCTTGAAGAGTTTTTTGACAGAGATAAAATAGAAAAAAGAATTCCACTGCTTGAAAAAATAGAAAAAAAAGATCTACTCCCTGAAAATGAACCATACGATAATTTTGAACTCATAAAGGATCCACCACTTGAAAAACTTAACCAACTAGAATCATCTTTAGAACCACGCTTTCCAGAAGAAAAATTAAATTTAATTTCTCTGAAAGAATTTTTAGGTAAATCAGTTTCAATTCTAGGTTTCCAGGTTCTGGATGAACAAGGAAATGTTATAGTGCAATATGCACTTCCAATAGTAGGATTAGGATACAGGTGAATAAAAAATGACAGAAGAAAAACCAAAACCACAATTAATTGTTTTGAAAGACGGAGTATTCAGACTAGCTGAATTAGATCGTTTCTACTTTGCAAAAACACTTGATGACAAGATTGAACCAGATGAATTGACAATGGTCAGCTCTGCTTATCTAGGTCCAAGAAATTATATTGTATCTATGCCCTCTAAAAGAATCAGGGAGGAATATGGCTCAGGAGAAATATTTCGTTCTTCAATGCGTATGGCAGAAGAATTAGGAGTTCCTTATTTTAGTGTTAATTTTGTTGAACAAGAAGTCAGACCTCCAGTAGATCTTGATGCACGCACAGAAGATAGTGATATAATGGGTAATATAAAACCAGATGTTATAGATGATTATATTTTCAACAACCTTTGGGAAAAATCAAAAAAGGTTGAATATTCTATGCACGCAACAGCGCAGTTTTATGTTTCTAGAACAAAAGTAGGTGATGAAGAATGAAATGTCCAGAAGGAGACTATTCAAACCTCAATGAAAAAATTGATACAGAAAAGTTAGATCAAGCTTTGGATAATCTTAAGAAGAGAGAAGGAATAGAAGATTGTTTAGGTGAAGCTAAAAGCGAGAGAAACAAGAGCTTTCTAAAAGCAGTTGGCGGAGTTGCTTTGCCTGTTGCTGTTTTAAGTGGTGTCGCAACTTTTACCCACTATGCATTTGAAAGCAGTGATTTAGCAACTTTATTGACTCTAGGAGTGGGATTTGGTTTAGGAGTTACTATAGGATATGATTATGTAGATATGGTAAAAGAATTCTTTTGCGATTTCAAAGATGGTTATTATAGAGTAAGACAATATGCAGGTGAACTTCAAGTACTTGACGCAAAAGCTGAACTTAAAGCACCTGACTCAAAAGGTGAATAAAAAATGACAGAAGAAACACAAGAACCAAGAAAAGAAGAAATTAGTTTAGAATATAAGGTAGAATTCGAAGGTGGATTAAGACCAAGTGTTATTGTTTATGGATTTGATCCTGAAAAGGGAGTAGGCTATGAGGCTAAGGCACTTATTGGAGTTATCATTGGTGCGGGAAATAAAGTAAACATTGGCAGCAAAGAGGTGTCAGTAGCCTCACACGTAAGTCAATATGTAACAATGGCAGTCGAAGAATATGAATATCCATCTCAGGAAGACAAGTCTTTTGTAGATTTTGAGCAGTATATTATAGAATCAGCAAGAGAAATGGGTGTGAACTGCATTAAAGTCCAGAATCCAGAACATACCACGCCTGCAATTAAAAGACACACTGAATTATATTACCAGCAATTCGAGGAATTAGGAGAAAGATTCAAGGAATTATTCAATGAATTTGTACAAGAGCATCCCTGGTTGATTAATTATGGAGCTCTTCTTGATAAAGGTGAATAAAAATGGAAATAAAATTTGATGTAGTAAAACCAAATGTATATTGCATAGATGCAAATGATCAGTTTTGGGTAGACAGTGTATATTTTAGCTGTAAATCCCAGGATGTAGTTGATATCGGCAGAAAAGTAGACAGAATAGTCAAAGAACATGCAGGAGAATTAAAAGTAAAGCCCGGTGATATGAAAGTTCTTATAGATGGAGAAGGCAAATCAAAAAAAGAATACACAGAGCCTTTAAGCGCTTATTTAGATTTGCTTGAAAATTATCCAGGAGCTACTGATGAGGAAAGGGAACTTGCTGAAAGAATTGCAAGACGTTTTGGTCTTGGTGATGCTTGTAATAGGGAAGTCACTAACAGCGCTGCAAGACTTTTAAGAGTGGGTTATATCATTGATGCAGCAAATATTGAAGATTTGGAGGATAGCCCTTCACCATTACGTCTTTATAGAACTCTTAAAAGAGTCTTGGAAAATCCAGAAGAGAATTTTAGCAGAGTAGAAGAATGTGAAGCTCTAGTTATTGACAGAAAAGAAACACTTGCAAAAATGCATGAGAAATTACATGAACTAAAAAGCACATTGCCTGATATTTACTCAGGTTTCCATGTAATAAATGGAGAATCTCCTATAACGCAATCTTGCGTAGGTACAGTATGTCTGGGAAAAATCAATGCACCAGATAATCCAGGAATAGACAAAGCTAAATCTGAATTAGTTGAAATGCTGCAAGAATTTGATGGGCCTTGCTTATCTTATGATGCGCCATCTTTGCTTATCCAAGCAGATAATCTATTTGAAGATTCAGTTAGACTTGTAGAAAATTACGGAGATGTTTTACTAAACCCTAAATGGAGAAAAAGATTGTTTATGTTAGACCCATGAGGTTAAAAATGACAATAGAATCTAGATTAGTTAAGGAAACGTATGCAATAGATGGCACAGACAAAACTGGTTTAATCCCAGAAGAGACAACTGCAGTGATAGTACACTATGAAGATGGAAAACCTGTTTCACTATATTATCATAATCCACCTATTGCAGATTTATTAGTAGGCAAAAAACTGTCAGAAAGAGGCGAACTGATGGATAAGATAAGTGAACGTAATCCTAAAAAGATTGCAGCAGTGCTGAAATTATTAAGAGGCGAAGAAAAAATAACAGAAGAATATGTTGCATTATACAAAGAGGGCAGAGATCAACCTTGTGGAGCAATAAGGAAATTATATGCTGATGAAGTAGTAAAGCAAATGAAAGCCAGTATAGGCGAACATTTTTGGACAGAACCAATAACTTCTGAGGAAGCAAAAGAGATAGAAAGAAGTATTGTTGAAAGACCTTTATCAAAAGGGGTTGAAGATATTTTAGGCAGTGATAAATAAAAAGATGAAAATAAAAGTAGATGGATTGAATTGGGAACAGATGGATCAGGTAAGATTCTATCTTACACAACATCCAAACAGACTACACAGTGGTAGACGGCTAGAATCTTATGGAAATTACGTAGAAGTAAAAGCAGAGGATTGTGGAAACTATTTTCAAAATGTTACATTTAAATTCAATAATCCTAACCCTAAAAACCGTTTTGGATATGAACAGAGACTCAGAGAAAGAGATGAAGTTGTTGGAGGACTTGCAATATTATTGGCAGATATGACTGAAGGAGAATAAAAAATGTTAATGGAAATAATTACACCAGCAATGGAGGCTTGGGATTCTCTTAGATTAAATTCCGATTCATGGGGTTTAGAAGAATCAGATTTAGAAAATCTTAAATCTCATGTTGCAAATGAACTTAAAGGACTTGGTAAAGATTATTATGAAGAGTTTTGTCAAATAGTTCATTATCATTCAATAAGGAATGCTTCACTTAGTGAAAAAACCCTTTCAATTCCTAACTGGGGAAAAGAATTATCAGAATTGCCAAACTTAAGGGATATGCTTAAAGAAAATATAGAAGACACACCCACTCTTCCAGGATATAGTGCTATAGCATCATGCATAACATTTGCAGTAGCTGGTTATATTGGAGGAGCAATCGGTGCAGGAACTTTAGCTGACTACTTAACAGAAAGCCAGAATATTGCTTATGTTGCTGCCCCAGCTGGTTCAGTTTTAGGAGCTATTGTGGGAGGGATTATACCTGCTGTACTTCATATTCCTATTGTAAAGCATTATAAGAAGATCCAAGAACAACAAGAACAAGAAACTGAAAATCTTTTCAACAGCAAAGTAGAAGAATTCATTCAAAAATATTCATCTTAATCTACTTCAACCCTAACTTCTTCAGCTTCCTATGCAAAGTTTCATATCTTAAACCTATTCTACGCGCTGTTCTGGAAACATTGCCTTTATTCTCCTTAAGTGCTTTCTCAAAATACTGGATTTCAAACATCTTCTCAGCAGCATCCCAGCTCATCTCTATTGCAGGTAGTTCTTTCACAATATCAAAGCTTATCTTGTCAACATTCTCATACATATTCTCTAGCTTTCCAGGCCTGATCACTGTCTTATAACTGTCCAAAGTCCCTTTCAATATCTCTCCAACAGCTTCTCGACGATAATAATCAGCTTTAATCATATCTCTTCTAATCCCTTTTATTCCTATTCCCAATTCCTTTACAGCTCTATGCACGCTTCTCCTGTCTAATTCAGTTACTTTTGCAACAGCAGAGATGTTTCCAAAATTAGTCTGCAGCATCCTTGTCAAGAACTGCTTCTTGAACAGTTTTTTTGCTGCCTTAAAACCCAATCTAATATCAATATCATAGGCAATCAAAGGATTTTTCTCAATACTGTCAGTGATATCTTTCCCAAACTCAGAAATAGTTACACCTAAAATCTTGTGCATTGATTCTTCTAGCAAAGGCTCAACTTTCTTCTTCAATACTTTCTCTAGATCTTCCTTAGCCATTTTACAGCTCTTTTACTAATTTTTCCATCTTATCATTAAATTCTTCTGCAATCTCTAAAATATGCAGTGCAGATTTCTTTGAATAAGAATAATGATAATCAGCATCTTCTCTTGCAGAACTAGCTGCTTTAAAATCATTTACATAGATTGATTCTAATTTGCCTCTTAAGTTAAGATCTTCTAATACTATACTTATTGCAAAATGTTTTCTTTCTTTCAATCCTAATGCAAACAACATTGCTTTTGCTGAATGGAATACAGAATAATAACTTTTCACAATGCTCCACTTGTAATCTTCTTCTTCAAAAGCTTTTTGTGCTTTTTCAAAATCATAGGCAGACTCATCAAATTCCTTGCTAATCAATTCATTATCCATCTCAATTTTTTCTAAAAATCTCTCCTCAATCGCTTTTCTTATATTCATCCTAATCTTATCTTATCTTTTTCAACTCTTTCATAAAAAGGATTATCTTCTCTTGCAATCTTTGACCATTCTATCCTATCAAATATCTTGAAACTTATCTTTCGTTTTATTTTTTTAGCCAGCCTGTCAATATCTTCAATTACATCTTTCCTGTTCAATTTTCCTATCAACATGATATCAATATCACTATCTTCTGCATCTTCCCCCCTTGCAGCACTTCCATATACATAAATTTCTGCATCAATACTTTTCAAAGGCCCTAGTTGCAGTAGACTCTTTAATATCTTTATCTGCTTGATGATAACATTCTCCCTGCTTAGCTTATACAAGTTTGATGTTCCTATTTTTCTCAGATTCAATAACTCATTTTTTTCTAACTTATCTATCCATTTAATCAAGGTAGTTTTAGAGATTCCTATCTTCTTTCGCACCGCTGTCTGAGAAAATTCTTTTGTAGGATTAGATATAAAGAAATTAAGTATCCTGAACAATTCCTTGTTTCCTAATAGTTCATTTAGTTGCATCATTTGGTCAATCTATTTGGACTAAATAGTCCAATTATTTAAACCTTTCTATTTTTAAGATGTTCATATGACCAATTTGTCTCACTTATATATAAAACTTACCTAAAGTTTTATACTTGTGGTTCTTCATTTCTTTGAAATGAAGTATGTTCATGAGCAAAGTGATATGAACTTTATTGAAAGAAGCAAATTGTGTAAAACTTACCTAAAGTTTTATACTTGTGGTTCTGAAAGAAGCACATTGTGTAAATCTTATTAAAACACAACTTTTAAATACTATTTAATGCTAATTTCAATAAAAGAGGGAGATAGATTTGAAATTCACACTAAAAAAAGGCGCTCATCCTAACATAGTTAAATATCCGAATGAAGACATTGCAGCTGCAAAGTCTTTTGCAAAAAGATTAAAAAACGAATTCGGAGATTTCTTAAAAGCAGTTGTTCTGTTCGGCTCAGCAGCAAGAAAAAAGACACCTGTTGGCCAGAAAGGAGACATTGATGTTCTTATTGTAGTGGATGACTTGTCAATAAGGATGACAAGAGAAGTAATAGAAGTGTATAGGTTGATAGTTGAAAAAACACTGGGAAAAGTATCAACTCGTCTGCATGTAACATCAATGACAATAACATCTTTCTGGGAATATCTAAGGGCAGGAGACCCTGTTGCAATAAACATCCTAAGAGATGGAATTGCATTGCTGGATACAGGATTCTTTGACCCAATGCAGGCATTACTTATCCAGGGAAGGATAAAGCCAACAAAAGAGTCTGTCTGGGTTTATTTTGGACGGGCTCCAAGAACATTATTAAACTCAAAATGGCATATACTCCAGGCAACTTTAGATTTATACTGGGCTGTTATTGATGCAACCCATGCAGCATTGATGCATATTGGCGAAACACCGCCTTCTCCTCAATACGCAGGAGACTTGCTGGAGAAAAGACTTGTCAAAGAGCACAAGCTGGAAGCAAAATATGCAAAAACAATGGACAGATTCTATAAGCTTATGAAAGGCATCACGCACAGGGAAATAAAAGAGATAAAAGGCCCTGAATATGAAAAACTCTACAAAGAAGCAGAAGACTTTGTAAACAGGATGCAGAAGTTTATAGAGAAATAAATCAACTAAAATCTATATTAATTTTGCTTCAAGATTTTCTTTTATTCTTCAGCTTCTTTACTTTTTCAGGTGCTTCTAAATAATTCTCAGAACTAACTACTTTCTCACCACTTCTTTTTTCTAATTCTTTTCTCGCTACTCCTGCCACCACTCCTCTTCCTTTTGCAGCAGTCTTGTTTTCATCAAATCCAAGTGCATCTTTATTCCTGGCAATCTTCGTAGTAGAAGCTTCTCCAAGCATATTAAATATTAATTCTAAATCATTCATATGGTCTCTTAAATTCTGGTGTTTGAGACCTTTTAATTTTTGATATTCCCCAGGAGTTAAACCAAATGTTGTTTTAGAAATCTCTGCAGTTAAAATAGAGTATTCCCTGTTTGTTTTTACACCCCTTTTACCCCATTCATCAGTCAATTCATCTCTTATTGTAATACCTCTAACTCGTTTCTCAATCCATTCATCAGAATAACCTTTTGCCTTGTATAATGATTTCATTCGCTTCTGAGCAAGTTCTGGATTTTCTATCTCTTGTACTCTTTGATAACCTACTTCTGCGAGCCATTGTTTGAAAGGTTCTGCTTTTTTAGAGGGAATAGATTGAATTATCCTAAACGTGTTTTTGGTACTTACACAATCCGTAAGGTAAGATTTGCCATCAGAAGCCACTAATTTCAGTTGTCCGATTTTTGCGGACAACTCAAAACCTTCTTCAGTAAGTTTTTTTTTTAGATCAGACCAATATTTTCTGGGTCTAGTACTTGCATCTAAAGCATCTATAATATCAATTACTGAAAAATACCATTCATTATTATGCCAAATTTTTCTAATATGTTTTCCCTGAAATACAGCTAATTTATTATCTACTTTACTCATAACTTACTAATAAGATAAGTTAATTTATATATCTTGCGGGCACATGTCCAGTGACCAGTGCATATTTGATTTGCTTCTTAGCCCCTAATTGTTAAATCCCTTGTTTTATACGGGCGTTTATCTCACAGAAGACTTTGTAAATAGGATGCAGAAGTTTATTGAGAAATAATCAATTACTAAAATCAATTTTTTCTTGTAAATATCTATATTCAGGAGAATTGCACAAATAAACACCATCCCAATTTATTTCAATAGCTCCTTTTATCTCTCCAAACTTCTTTTTGTATTCAATAAGCCCGATCATCCCTTTTCTAATATTTAAAAATCCTCTGTCAAATTTCTTAACTCCTCTTTGTGCAAATTCTCTTGCAACTGCTAAATCTAAAAATTCTTGAGGAGATCTGCTATTCACTCTTTTTGAAGCCCTGGAATGAAAAGCCATAAAGAATTCATTCCCTTCTGTATAGATATATGATAAAAGCTGGCCATCTCTAAAAGTTCCATAAAGAGTAGTTAATGGCTGAGCCATTAATTTTTCATATTCTTTGGGTTCCCTTGCTAAAAAATCTAACCATGCAACTTCGCTGCGAATATTTTGCAATTTTTCAATATTTTCATCAATATCTCGTACACTTCCAAGATTAGAATCAAGCGATACACGCATTGCGCTTTCTTTTTTACCTCTGGCCCATTCCTTGATCAAATCTATAAGTTTAGGTGTATCTTCTGGAGTTAATTCTCTATACTCATAACCAGTCTTCCTGAATTTTTTAAGCTTAGCATCATAATCTTCAACTGTTAAAGGTGTTTGATAAAGTCTCCAATGTTTATTTGTCCCTCCGTGAGGTATCACTGTAAAAAAATACTTATCCAATACAGAAGGGGGGAAATGTCTTAAATTTACAGATGCGCAGTCCTCTTTTACAAAAGAAACTAAATCATCAAGAGATTCTTCTACTTCTGGTTCAAATGGACGGTAAATTGTTCCATATCCTCCCATTTTTTCAAAGAAAAAAGTGTTTTTCTTTCCTCTCAATAGAGAAAAATTACCATTCTCATCTCTATTGTCTCCCATCTGAGAGATGTGAATAATTTCTCGGGTTTCCAGTGGTTTCAATTCTTCAAAACTATATGCCATAGAAATATCCAATTTATTCCCTTTATAAACCTTCGGGACTTTTAGTCCAGACTAAGGGACAAATAAAAAAGAAAAAAACTAATATTCTCCTTGAGCCCAATCATGAACAATATTTATTTCATCCAATGTACCAGGGATATCTTCTTTTGGACAAGGATTTATCTGAACCCAATAAACATCATTCTTTGATTCAATGAATCCTTTTTCATCAAGATGCTCTCCATCATTCTCTCCTTGATACCAGATTAAGATTGTTCTTCCATCAGATAATACAACTTCAAGGTCAACTCTGAATTGATTTCCAACTACATCAACTAAAGGATTGCTTCTATAGCTTTCAATCTCACTACCAGCTAAATAAGCATCTGCTGTGTCTGCAAGTTGATTATCTCCTTCAACTTCAGTAGCATAATTTGGAGGGTTACTACCTCCTCCTCCACCTCCTCCACCGCCACATCCAGGCGATGCAGCCAATATTGCTGAAACAATTGCAGTTAAAGTGACTTTCTTAAATTTCATTTTCTTCATCCTCCAATTAAGGTATAATTAAAGTAAGATTATCTTGATTATTTGCTTCATTTGATTCATCTATATTATTATCAGGGTCAACAACCACACTTGGGTAATATGTTCCAGCACCTGAATAAGTTATATCTCTTATGATAAGGATACTCTCTCCAGCCCTGAGTTCAGAAACAACTCCTATGATAGCAGCACCTTCATCACTATCAAAGATCCATTCAATATCATTGATAGTAACATTGCCATTATTATCAAGATTAAATAAAACAGTTAATGGAATACCCGCACTAACATTATTTGTCTGGACATGGAAATTAGCAACTCCTACATCAACATCTTTTCCGCTTTCTCCATCAGCATCAACACAAACACCATTCAGGCAATCCACTGCACAAGTTTCATTTAACTGGCCATCATCTGTATAATTGCATGAGTCTGTTCCAGGAACAGCACAACTCCACATTCTATAGCTTTGGTAAATATCTGTTCCATTGCAGTAAGGACTTCCTACCCAATCATCCGCACCACAATCAGCAGCAACATTGCAGATATTGCTTACACAAGCTCCATTTACACAACTACCAGTGCAATTTTCAATTGATTGAGCAGCATCACTATAACTGCAGTAAGCATCAACTGTTCCATTATTATTGCAGCTCCATGTTCTGCTGCTTTGATAAACATCTCCTGCAGAACAATAACTCCCTCCAACTAAACCATCTGCTCCGCAATCTGAATCAACAGAACAATCATAACCAGATGGATTATCTAAACAAACTCCATCAGAACATCCATAATCACAATCTCTCTTTCTCCTGTCTCCAAAAGAGCTGTTGCAGTAAGATGAAACAGTTCCATCATCATAACAAACATATTTCATATAATCCTGCCACACATCCCCTCCGCTGCAATAACGGCTTCCTGTCCAGAAATTATCCCCACAGTCACTGTTTGAAGAGCAGGCAACACAAAATCCCAAATCACAACCATAACTGCAAGTCTCATTTAAATTAGGAGTTGTTGCATTTGAACAACTTGAACTAGCATTTCCAGGATCATTGCAGGTATAATCTGTGAAATTATTATAAACATCCCCGCTAGAACAATATGAAATATCATAATAATCAGTTCCGCAATCTGTATCAGAGAAACATTCAACTGAATCACATGTTCCATTAGTGCATGTATCTGGGCAAGTTTCATTCAAAACAGGAGCTGTTGAACTTGAACAGCTTGCAGATGCTGTTCCATTATTATTGCATGTATAGCTTGTGAAATCATCATAAACATCTCCTGCTGAACAATATAATCCTTCATAGAAGTCAGTTCCGCAATCACTATCTAAAGAGCAAGCCACACACTGCGCAGCATCGCAACCATAACTGCAGGATTCTTTTAAAACAGGCATTGTTGAATTTGAACAGCTTGAACCAGATGTCCCAGGACTGTTGCATGTATAGCTTGTTAAATTATCATAAATATCCCCTGCTGAACAATAGAATCCTTCATAATAATCTATTCCACATTTAATATTATAATAACATTCATAAGAATCATTCATGCAGTAATTATGTTCAGTTACTCCTTTATTATAAATATTCTGTATCTCTGTTAATGATAACGCACTGTCAAAAATAGCAACTTCATCTATATCCCCATGCAGGAATTGAGTAGCTAAATCCTTGTTAGCACCAAAAACAAAATTTCCAGTTGCATCTCCTTCTGTTTTTGCTGATGGACCTCCTATTAATATATCATTGACATACATTGTTACCCAACCATTGTCATATGTTAAAGTATAAAGCCTAAAAGTATCATCTGCAGCAGGTGTATAACCTGTAAATGTTTTTGCACCACCAAGCCAGGATTCTATTTTATTATCATTTTTATCATAAAGAAGCCAGGTTTCTCCAGTTCCTGTTCCATCCTGTTTTGCAACCAAAACCTGGTCATTATTCAGATTGTTAAATCTTGCCCATAGCGCAACAGTAAAAATATCATAACTAGTTGAGCCATCTGCTGTTATATAGCTGCTGCCGTTAAAACTCTTACCAATTCCAATTTTGCCTTTTATATTTGTAGTATTATATTCTGTTCCATTGCTGCTGCCAACACTGTCTTCTGCATATCCATCATCAAAGCTCCAATAATTTACCAGTCCTGAATCACATTCTGATAAACCGCAATAAATAGATGTTCCATTATCTTCTGGTACATTGAAACTTGTGCCGCAGGCATTAGCATCATTATAAGTCATGTTTCTATAATCTCCAGCACATTCACTTGAATTAGGCACCCAATTTTCAGCACAATCATACAATGCATCTTTATTAACAGCTGCCTTGACATCTATCCTTGGCCAGCTTCCAATTATTTTGCCTGTCTCATTTAACAAATCCCTTATTATATCTGGATCTGTTGCTAAACTATTTAATGCATGATATTGATGTATTAATAGAGACGCTGCTGCAACAAATGGTGTTGCTATTGATGTCCCTGATTTTCCGCTATAACCCCCTCCTAGCTTAGTTGAGATAACATTATCTCCAGGAGCAAAAAAATCAAGATGATTTCCTGAGCCAGGATTAAAATATCTGTTTGAAGATCCGTCTATTGTATCCAAATCATCAGTTGCTCCAGTTGAATATGAATAAGGAGAACATGCAGGATAACCAATTCCAGTTGTATAGCCCTGATTTCCTGAAGCAGAAACTGTAAACAGACTGGCATTCTTAGCATCTTCTAATACAGAATCCATCCAACTAGGACAAGCTCCACTTGGAGCAGGATGTCCTCCAAAATCCTGTATACTCATGCTTATTGCAGTTATATTATACAGATCCTTATTATCAATACACCATTGAACTCCTTGAGCCATGTCTGTAGGTCCACAACTGGTATGACAAACCCTAACTGCAGCAATCTTAGCTTCAGGAGCAACAGAATGTATATCTCCTGCAAGATGTGTACCATGACCTTCAGAATCCATTGGATCACCATCATCATCCCTGGTATCAGGACCTAGAATAACATAATCCTGCAGATCTGGATGCGTATAATCAACTCCACTATCTAGCAGGCAAACAGTATATCCTTTTCCATCAAGAGGAGTTGCATTAACCCTTACTAGATTTATATCATCAGAACCAATTATCCTTGTGACATCAGAAGTTGCTAAATAAAGAATAGGCTCTTCCATAATATAACCAACATCTGGCTCTTTGCTAATCTTTATTAAGATATCCAGATCACTTAAATCATATTCAATAACTGCCAAATTCTTTATATTTTCTTTAAATTTTACTTTTGGAGATAATCCAACAGCCTTTAATGCTCTATCAACAAAACCTATTCTATCATCTAATCTTTTCTTATCAAATGATTTGCCTTTTTTCATAACAATAAGAATTCTTTTTACTTCTTTGCCTGTATCTTTTTCAATAAGCCTGGTTTCAATCCTTTCTCTAATCTCTTTATGTATCTTAGCTCCTTCAAGCTCAGCTCCTTTGCAAACACCATCTACTATATCTCCTTTGCATAACACTTCAGAATTAACATTAATGACTATCGAAAAGGATAGTAGAAATACAATTAGTCCCAATAAGAATAGTTTTTTTCTCAACTATGCTTCCACCCAGATATGATATGTTTTAGAATTATATAAAGATTCTTGTTTTTAACAGGATAAATAAAAAAGAAAAAAAGAAAAGAAAAAAGTTCTAATCAGCTTTGCTGTTAAGCAGATAAAATACTAACACTCCGACTCCTGCGCCAGCTCCTAGGATCAATACAACAAGCAAGACTATAAATGCTGTGCTGTCTGTAAAGCTTCCTTTGTCAACTGTTTCAGTTATTCCGAATTCTTCAAGAACTTCGTCAGGAATTTCTACAACTTCTTCAGTTACAGGGTCTTCAGGTGCAGTATCAGGTATAGTAGTTGTGCTGCATGCTTTGATTTCAAGATCAATGTCTACCAGGTCTGCTAAAACACCATCATCTTCATCTCCGCTGTAGTATACTCTGATTCTAATCGGATAAATTCCTACAGCCAGGCTGTCAGGCACTTCAAATGTTAATGTTTTTGACCAGTCATCACGTTCTTCAATCTCAAAGTCTTCTTTGGAAAAATCAATGCCTAAATCACTGTTTGTGATATAAACAGCAGATTCATCTTCATCATTCTTTCCATCATTGGAAACCCTCACATAAACAGAGTTTTGTCCTTTTGAACAGCTCATTGTGCTGAATCCAAGACTTGTTGATTTGATTATCAGATCATGGCTCTTTCTTTCAACTTCAAGGTCAATTTCAAAAGCTGCACCGTGTTTAGCGCCGTTTTCGTCATCTCCTTCTATAAAAAGAGTCATTTCATAATCATCATCATCAATGCCGTCTTCAACTGTTACTGTTGCTTCTAGAGTTCCATCTTCTTCAGAATCTAAGTCAACATCATTTCCGTCATCAATGTCAAAATCACTGTCATCATCGATTTCAACTGTAAGTTCAACATCCATATCAACATCATCATCGTCATCATCATATGTGTTTTCAACGTTAACTTCGATTTCAATGACAGAACCAGCTTTTAGTTCATCAATATTATCATCTTCGTCATATGATTCATCATCATCAACAATTATGTCTATATCATCTATATCCAGCATGTTCTTTCTCTGCATATATACATCAAAAGAAGCAGTTGAAGCGTCGCTGAATGTAATAGTAGCAGTTCCTACCTTAATTGCAGCTTCTTCCAGATTGTCATCAACAGCATCCAGATCCTCAGGGATTCTTGCTTTTAATGTAACAGCTTCTGGAACACCAGCAGCAAGTGCTGTGTCTGAATCGTCAACTGTGATACTTAAGTCACTTTCACTAAATCCACTTGCAGGACTGATAGAAATGCCTGTTATTGTTACAGCAGCTGTTGAATTTAAAGTAACATCTCCTGTATCATAGATATTCTCATCATCCACATCATCTGCATTTGGATTACTAGCCATCTGGTTCTCATCTCCAAAAGTAGGTGCACTTGAGCTGAATGTGCTTTCAACAGTTACAGCTGCACTTACAGTAGAAATACAGAAAACCAGAGCTATAGCCATTAGTATGACCATTAATATGCTTTTCTTCATTTTTAATTTCCTCCATGGAGTTTTTCAAGCTTGATTACCTATTCACCCTAATTCTTATTCTAGAGTAGTAGCAGTCTTTTATAAAGCTTATGGAAATTTCAACTATTTGCCTCTAAAATAGCCTCTAAATTGCTTGAAAAAAGCTCTTCTGCACTAATATCAAAATCAAGTCCTCTTTCCTGATATTCATCATTTAATACTTCCCATATCATGTCTTTCATATCTTCACTTGGGTAATACCTATTTTTTTCCAGATGGCAGATATAACCTTTAGTAACATTTACTTCTTCTGCTAGTTTTTTCTGTCCCCATCCTAACGCCAATCTTGCTTCTATCAATACATTATTTGAATTTTCATCTTTAGTTATCACTAGTTTTCGTTTCTTATCCTTATAATCAGGAAATAAGCGTTTCTTGCTGATACCATAATAATCACATATAATCCCCATTGTCTTTTCACTAGGAATATATCCTTTCCATTCACATTTGCTCAGCAATGAGCTGGATATGCCCATCTCTTCAGCAGCTTCTGATTGTATCTTATCTTTTCTCTCTCTTGCTGCTATCAATCTTATGTTTTTAGAAGTATCCTCTTCAACACCTGGAAACAAATAATCTATTGAAACACCAAAATAATCACATATCTTCTCTGCATTTTCATATCTTGGAGTAACACCCTTTATATTTTCGCTTAAATTGCTCCCTCCAATATCAATCTCTCCGGCTATCTGAAATATACTCCTGCCATCCTGCTTTAGTAATTTTACTAATCTTTTATTCATAGAAAAAGAGCAATTATATACCTATAAAAACCTTCACTTCCACTTTTTCAATGCTTTCTTTAATTCACTATGATACTCAGCATACTCAGAAAGAGGTATTTTCTGCATTGCTGCATCCAATGCCTGCCTTATTGCTTTTGCTCCAGAGAAAGTTCCATCAGGATGCCCGTGACATCCCCCTCCAAACTGCATCACAATATCATTTCCCATTGCTTTAACTAGCTCAGGGATCTTGCTTGGCTCTAATCCGCCAGAGCAGACAGCTAATACTGGCTTGATATTATGCCATTTCTGCGCCAGAACATGGTCTTCCTTGTCAGGCTGAATAATCTTTTCTTCAATCTCCTCTCCAATTGCAACAACCTCTTCTTCCCCACCTTTCATCTTTCCTAAAATAGCGCCAACATGTATCTGGTCAACTCCAATCAACCTGGATGTCTTTGCAATTGTTAACATGGAAATCCCATGCTTTGGATTCTCAGTAAAAGCACCATGCATTGCCCTGTGAGCATGGATAACCATCCCTAAATTTGCATCTCTTAAAGTCTGCAGTCCAGACCAGCCGCAAGTGATGATATCAATCATGATATATTCTCCTCCCTGCTTTTTCACAAACTTTGCTCTCTCCAGCATCTCAGATGTCTCAGCAGTGACATTTGGCATGTATATCTTTTTTTCTCCTGTCTCATTCTCAGCCTTGTCTCTTAGCTTCAATGTCTGCTTGATCCTCTTTTCAAAATTATTAAAGCTCATGGATGTCAGATTCTCATCATCCTTTACAACATCCAGTCCACCCAGCCATGATTCATAAGCAACCTGTGCATGCTGTTTTTCATTCAATCCAACCTTTGGCTTTACAATAGTCCCAACTAAAGGCCTTTTTTTAACTCTCAGCAGCTTTCTGATACCTTTTATCCCAAACTTTGGGCCTGAGAACTTGTCAAGAATGGATTTTGGAAAAGAAATATCTTGTAATCTCAATCCCTTGACAGCCTTCATCCCAAATATATTCCCTGCAATAGCTGAATATATCTGAGGCATGTTCCCTGCTTCAAACAGCTGAGCAGGATAAGCAATCTTCACTTCTTTAGTTTTCTTGTCAATAGAATAAACATTTGGCTTAAGCTTGGCTGCAATCTTCTCATTCATAGTTGCAATAGTAGTCCATGTCCCTATAGACGACTCCCCAGCAATATGCTCGCATGCCTTTTCAATAGAAATCCTGTTTGGCTCTACTCTGTACTCAGCAACCAAGTCATTTGGCTTTGGCTTGTACTTCCTATTAATATACTCTAGCATTTATCAACCTCTTTTGGTTAATTTAGAATCAACTACTATTTATTAGTTTCCCTTCATCTAATTCCCAACCTTCAGAACTTCTTTGATAAATGCCTTTCTCAATTAATTCTGCTTCTTTAGTTTTTAAAAAATCAAGATGACTGGTTAATGATTTTTCAATTCTTCTAATTGCTATTGTATAGAATAAAAATTTATGAATTAAGGTTTTTAATGGAAGTGATAAATGATAAGACCGATAAAAATTCCACATGGTATTAAAAGTTGTTTCTTGTAATTCACTAGGCAGCATTTTTTTAGGGAATATTGTTACAGCATGACCATTCCAATATTTATCTGGGATACTCGGGATAACTAGATGTTTATGTTCTTTATATTCTTTAGTTCCAGGTGTAATACTAAAAGGATACAAATGAATCTGCCTCATTTTTAATCTTCTTGCAAAATTCACTATTCCATATACATCTGCTAACCTATCTTCACCACCTCCAACTGCAAATGACCCAAGCACTGCAATATCATGAGCATCCAACCTTTTAACAGCAGCATCATAATCTCCAACAACCTCTCCTTTATCATATTGGTCTAGAGTTTTTTGATTAATAGACTCCATCCCTAGATTAACACTTTTAAATCCAGCTTTTTTCATTAGTGAAATATTCTCATCAGAAAATCCTTTGAATTGATCAGCTCGCATCAAAGCTGAAAATCTTGGTTTAGGTTTTTCAAAATAAGCAATAACTCTCTCAAAAAATTCTTTAGCATATTCCTTTGAATATCCAAAAAGATTATCCACAATCGCGAATTCTGTAATGCCTGAATATTCCATAACCCTATCTATATCTTCTATTACATCACCAATATCCCTTTCAAAATATCCTTTTTTGCCAAACTGAGCATCTTTTGAACAAAAACTACATTCATAAGGACAACCCCTTGATGTTTGAATTGGAAATGATATAAGACGCAACCCAGATATATTTAACCATTTTGCTAAAAATCCTTTTTTAATATCTTTTAGACCTCTAAAAATCTCTGGATTTAGATGATGATTAATTTCTTCAATTCTTTCTGGTTTCCCAGTATATACCCACCCTCCCGATTTCTTATACATAATTCCTTTAATTTTAGAAAATTCTCCTCCAGACTTCAAAGCCTTAATTAAATCTAAAATAGTTTTATCTCCTTCATGTAAAACAACATAATCTGCAAAATCCTGGACATTTTCAGGGGATGTTGTTGCTTCTTCTCCTCCAATTATAATTGGACTGTCTGTCTTTGCTCTAACTTCATTAGCCATTGCTCTGACTCTATCAATTGATGTCTTTATCCCATTAAATAAAATATAATCTGGATTTTCTGAAAGAATCTCTTCAATTGAAACCTTTCCATAAACATCACATAAAACTTTAACATCATATCCTGCTTCATCTAGTATAGACCCAATTGCAGTAATTCCATATCTAGGCATTGCTAATAATTTTCCTAAACTAGGCAAATCTGAATCTAATTCAACTAAAACTATTTTTTCTAACCTCATGCCTATTTAGTCAAAGAACTTGATTTTTCAATCTATGTCGTAAATTTAATGACACCTTTATAAATAATCCTCATTTCCCTTTGCCATGAATATAGAAGGACTGACAAAAAACGAGGCAAAAGTATATCTTACTTTGCTTAACCTAAAGCAAGCAGGCGCAACCAATATCTCTGAAAAATGCGGTTTATTCAGGACATTAGTCTATGATATTCTTACTAAATTAATAGAAAAAGGATTAGTATCTTATATCCTGAAATCAAACAAAAGAATCTACATTGCTTCAAATCCAAATAAATTATTAAGCTTATTAAAAGAAAAACAAGATTCAATAAAAGAAATACTTCCGCAGTTAACTGCTTTATATCAAAATCCAGCAGAAGAATGTATTGTTAACCAATACGATGGAATTGAAGGAGCAAAAACAGTAATAGATGATGCATTCAATGATGCAGTTTCAGGAAAAGCAAAAGAATTTCTTTTCTTTGGAGCAACTGGAAAAGCTGTAGAATCCATTGGCTATTATTATATGCATATTGTTAACAAAGCAGAAAAACAAAAGCTTTCTTACAAAGGAGATTTCAGAGGAATCTGGAGTTCAAAACTGAAAACAAGAAAAGTCTTGGAATCAATTGGAAAAAAACAAAATCATAGATTCTTTCCAAAAAAATTTTCTCCAACAACACCAGCAATAATCTATGGAGACAAAGTTGTTTTTATGGGTGGAATAAACAAGCCTTTCACAATATTAATCAAAAACAAGCAGATGGCAGAATCTTTCAAGCATTATTTTGAGTTTATCTGGGATAATGCAAATAAGAATTAATCATTCGCCAAAACACAATTTCGCATAGGCTTATAAACTAACCCTCTTTTTAACTGATTTATGGCAAGATTTGAACGTTCAAGAGGCGAAAAAACCTTTGAAGACCACGTTAAAAACGGCGGAGGAAGAGGTAGAAGAGATTCTGGCAGAGGCAGAAGAAGTTCTGGTAGAAGAGACTCTGGAAGAGATTTTGGAAGAGGTAGAGATAGAGGCCCTAAACGTTTTGGAAACAACAGGCGTGACCTTGAGATGACTCAAGTTATTTGTTCTGAATGCGGAAAAGAATGTGAAGTTCCTTTCAAACCAACTTCAAGCAAGCCTGTTTATTGCAGTGATTGTTTTGAAAAACATGATAAACGTGGTTCTAGTAGAAATTCTGGCAAAGATCTTGAAATAATCAATGAAAAGCTTGACAAGATAATAAAAGCTTTAAAGATTAAATAATTCTTTTATTTATTCCCACAATAAAACATCTTTTCTATAGAAACATCATCTGGATTATTTCTTCCTACTTTAGGATGAGCTTCTCCTTCTTCTTTCTCAACTTTCATAGGCTCTTCATCAGGCTCAGCAGCTTCTTCAACTTTCTTTTCAGCAATTCCTCTGTCTGCTGCAGTTCTGGAAACACCTCTTGATTTAAGCTCTTCAACCTGCTGCTTTAAAGCACGAAGCTCTTTCTCAAGGCCAAGAAGAGCATTCTTATATCCTTCAAACTGCCTTGCAACATGGTCTTTTACTCTTTCAATCATATTTTTTAAAGAATCATCACTTACTTCAGATGCAGCAATATTCTGCTTTTCATCTGTCTCTTTTACCTGGGCAGCACTGGTTATTTCCTTGTTAAGCATTTCCTGTGCTTTCTTTACAGCTTCCTCTCTGTCAGCTGCAAATCCTTTTTCTATCAGCTCTTGGGCCAATTGGTTTACTTTTTGTACATCTTCAACACTCATTTTATTTATTACCCCAGTCAATCATTTCCCGTTTTGCTTTTTCTATTTTAAAGCCTTTAGGATATCTCTTCTCAAGTTTTGCAACATTTTCATTTAAAACTTCCTGCATATCCCATCCAAAAAAGTTGCAGATCATTGCAGCATACCATAAAGTATCCCCTATATTCTCTCTAATGCCTTTTTTTTGGTCATTGTCATGGGCAAATGTTTTCTTGATGCAACTTGCAACATCCCCTGCTTCTCCTGCTATGCCTAATCCCCATGTAAAAATTTCCTCTTTTTCAGTATCAAACTTTTTTGCTGAAAGCCTGCATTTTTCCTGATATTCTTTCATTTTATTTTCAAAATATTTTCTAATATATAAATTTTATTTAGTTGTAGTAAATCTGTCATCTTCAGAGAACATCCTGTTCTTTGTTTTCTTTAGATCCATGTTCAGAACTTCTCCTATAAACACAATATGGTCTCCTGCATCAACTTCATTAACAACTTTGCATTCCAGAAAACCAGATGCTTGTTTTATCCTAACACAGTCTATTTTCTCTGCTTCCTCTTTCTCCAGCCCTGTCTCCTTAAACTTATCAATATGCTCTCCGCTGTTTGTTCCGCAGAAAACAACTTCTTTCTCATGCTTTAGATCCATGAAATTAACAACAAATACCTTTGATTCTTTTATTAATTTAGAAGAATATCTCGCCTTTCCAGCAGATATTGCAAACAAAGGAGGGTCAAAAGAAACAGGCATATGCCAGCAAAGAGTAAAGATATTATCTTTGACTTCTGGCTCAGGAGAGAACTTTGTCTTGATCTCTGCTCTAGAACTGACCAGAATTGCCTGCATTGGTTTTGCTACATCTGAAACCTTCATAACATAGAATTAATTAAATAGTTTATAATATTTTCTAAATATATAAAATCCATTAGGTTTAAATACTTAGTTTACTATCGAATCTATAGTTATTTGGAGGGGGTTCTTTAAGGTATTAGAAAATGAGTATTACTGAAAGCTTTATAAAAAATGAAAGATTATGTAGTAATATGTCTATAGAGGCGGTATTAGAGTTTGAGGATAAAGAACAAGACAGATTCTTAGATGAATTTTATCCTATTGACAATATAAAATTTTATTTTGGTGATAATATACATGATTCTCAATATCAGATTCTAAGATCTGAAACAAAAAAAGGCATTAAAAAGGGGCTTGAAGAATTTCTTGAAGATAACGCTCCTGAATTAAAGTCAATTTATTTTGGTGATTGGGATATTCTTAGTGATTTTGTCTATAATGATGATACTGCAAAAAATATTAAATTAAATATTTCTAAGTTAGAACATGTAGATAAGGCTCATATTGAAGAGTATGGAACTGAAGTTTGCAAAAGTTATGGTTTATTTTTATATCAGAATTCATTTAGAAAATTTAAAGGAGAAGATTAATTGCAATGAGTTCTCTCTTTTATAATCTATAAAAATTTTTTCTAAAAAATAGAACTAAAGATTACTTTTAGGTCTCCAACCCCTATTTGTTGGAGTACGTGCTTCCATATAAGCTTTTAATTTATCTCTAGGAACAAAATAAAATGGTCTTCTTCCTTTAAATCTTTTTTCTCCTATTTTATTAGCAAGTTTGCTTGTTAAATTATTTGTTATATTTTTAACTCCAAGAACATCTTTAGCTTCTCTGCTAGAAAGTTCATCTCCATATTTCTCTAATCTTAAATACGCTTCTTGTTTTCTTTCTTCAAAATCAAGAGAACTAAAATTTAATACACCTGTTGATGTGCCCCTAACATAAGGTGCTCTTTTTGCTGGAGCATTTTTATTTTCACCTAAATATAATCCTAATGATTCAACACTAATTTCTCCATTATCATTTTTTGAAAGTTTTCCTTTTGTAGCCAACCCTTTAACAACATGTGGTGCTCTGCTTAATATTTCTGCAACTTTATCAACAGAGACATATTCAGTTCCTGCTTCTTTTAATTCTTCTACCATATCAGAAGAAGAATACATATCATTTCTTGAATGATTTAAGAAATATTCCATAACATCACCATCAATAGGCATTGTTGTATGAATTAATCTCATTTTTTCAAATTCTTCTGGTTGTAATTCTCTTAATTTAGATACTAATGATTTTTGTAAACTTATCATTAAACTAGAATCACTATTATCAGGTATTTCAACATGATATACTAAAAATCCATTTGTAGGCCTACATTCATATTTAAATTTAATCTTACTCACAGCAACACTTGCAACACGGCCTTTTCCACCAAAATCCACACTATGACCTGGTGTAACTTGTCCATGTTCTAAAATACCACTTACTTTATCTTCTAAACTTTGAGCAAGTATATCATCACTTCCTTTAACAACAGGCACAACCATGTAAAATGAATTATTAGATGCACCCATATAAGAAACAATATCTCTATGATCCAAAGAACCACCAGTCATTGCTTCTTTTAAATCAGGATTTAAACCAAAAACATTAAGTGCTGCGTCAACTTTACTTTCATCTTCAATCTCCATTGCACTTAAAAAAGTTTTAAATTTTGCTGCTTTTATTTTCTCATCATCTGTTAAACCAGCTAAACCACTTCTTCCTTGTAAAACATCATAACTTTGCTCAAGATCTTTTATTATTTCTCCAGAAACTCTTCTCATATATTCATCTCTAGAACTACCTATTTGATGTCGAGCATCAGATTGTAACCAACTAATTTGGTTATCATAATTTGCTTCAACTTTTTCTACTTCTTTCTTTCTTTTTTTTACTAATCTATTAATTTCTTTATCTTTTTCTTTAGAAATATCTTTATTTCTTCTCTTTAAATCTTCAGTTAAAGCTCCTAAGTCTATCATAGAAAAGAGGAATAAAGTTTACTTATAAACCTGATGCTTTTTTTGCAAAATAAATCATATCCTTTTCTTCCTCTATAATTTCCATTATATTAAATATTTTTTTAATTTTTCCATCAATAAACTCCCTTTTAGAAGATTTTTTTAAAAATGATAAAACAAACTTATCTTTTCCAACTCTTTTTATCTCTTTCAATCCTTTTTCAATGTCTTCAAAATTCTGTATTGCTGTTATTGAAATAACAATATCAAAGAAATTATCTTCATAAGGTATTTTCTCAGCAGGAGCTAGTTTATATTCAATTTTATCTTTGTTTCTAGCTCTTTCTAACAACTTAAGAGCAGGATCTATACCATATCTTTTGCAATCCCAAGGTTCTGTTGTAAGCCCTGTTCCGCATCCAACATCTAATAGCTTATCTTCTTTTGAAACTTTCAGATGCTCAGAAATCAACTTAATCTTTTTCAGCTGCTCTTCTTTATGCAGCTCCTCATAACCCGAAGATATTTCATCGTAGTATGTCATATCAAGAAGTTTTATATATGCCTTAATATTATTTGTGGTTATGGAAAGAATACTTGCTAAGCTAAAGGAATTCACTGGAAAACAGCATATTCAGCTAGCTGAAAGAGGCAACAAAGCAATAAAAATAGCTCTTGATTTAGCAAAACAATTAGATAAAACAACTGTTCTTATTCCAGACCAGGGCGGATGGTTGACTTACAAGAAATATCCAAAGAAGTTTGATTTAGAGATAAAAGAAGTAAAAACAAATCAAGGATTGATTGATTTGGATGATTTAGAGAAAAAAGCAGATAAAAATTCTATTTTACTGACATGTTCAATGCAAGGCTATTTTGCAATGGATAATATTGAAGAAATCTTCAAGATCTGCGGAAAAAAAGGATGTATATTAGTAAATGATGTTTCTGGCAGCATAGGAACAGATGCAGCAAAGATAGGCCATCTATTAATAGGCAGTTTTGGAAAATGGAAGCCAGTCAATTTAGAATATGGAGGATTTATTGCAACAGATGATGACAAATTCTATGAAGATTTTGATTCTTCTTATTTTGATGATCACATGTATGATGATTTAATGGCAAAATTTGATGAGCTTCCAAAAAGACTGGAAACATTCAGGGAAAAAAGAAAACAGATTCTGGATGACTTGCAAAGCTTTAACGTAATCCACAAAGACAAAGACGGAATAAATGTAGTCATTGGATTTAAAGACGATGAAATAAAGCAGAGAATAATAGACTACTGTCAAGAGCATGGATTAGAATACACAACCTGCCCTAGATATATCAGGGTTAATGAACCAGCTATTTCTATTGAAGTAAAAAGATTGTAATTCACGAAGGTTTTTAAACTAATAAATTCTTTATTTTTCTACAATGTCAGAAAAAACACATTTCATTGATCAACAATCAATAGATCTTTTGTTAAACAATCAGAATTTTGATGAGGCTCCTGTTCACAGGCCTGAAACACTACATTATGAAGTTCCTGTACAAGAAGTCAGCAGAGAAGAATCAGCAAAAATAGTAAGAAGAGTAGAGCGTAATCTGGATAATTACTTCAAAGTTGAAATTCAAGGTAAAATTTATGCAATGGTCTCTCCCACTTTTCTAAAGCTTTATGATAATGAAAAATCCAGAAAAGATTTTGAAGAGCAGCAAAAGCAAACAACAGCAGATGTAGAATTAGATCCTTCTCAATACGAGTATGTTGGAACTTCTGGAACCATTTTAAGACCTAAAGACTAAAATCATCAGGTTTATAAACAAAATTCTATGTATACTCTATACATAAAGAGCGTGTTCTAGATATTTTTTTAGAAGAAAATGAAACATAAAAAACCAATCACCAATAAGCATATTAAAGCTATTAGAAAAATACTCAAAGTAGCACAAGCCCTGATAAAAGACCACCCAGAGATAGCTGAAGATTACAGGAATGGGATGTTTAATTTTGAAATAACCCAAAAGTATAATGTTGAATCAGAATATGGCGCATCTGCAAACATAGCAAGAAAAGCAGTTGGCCAGGCAATCAGAGGGCATAAGGGAGGGTTTGGCTTTAAACCCTGCACAGGACTTATTACAGATCCCTCTGAATTAGAAATGCTGTGTAAAAAACCAGGGAAAAATATTGGAAAGAGGATATTGGACCGAAAAGTCGGTATCCACAGTGAATCCTACTTTGGTGAAGAAGGAAAATCAGAAAAGCGCAGCCAAGCAGGACAATTAGGAGGCACAGCGACATTTGAGAGCGGGAAAGGCCTTTTTGCAAAATCACCAGAAGAAAGAAGAGAATACCGCCTTAAAGGTTTGAGAGCACAAGGATACACCCCTTTTATTGACAGGATTTTTACAAAAACCTCCTGCACTTTATCTGAAAAAGAGTTTGCCCATGGATTATCACAGCTTCCAGAATACAGGATGGGACCAATTATCAGTGCAAGACTAATAGCTGAAAAGCTTAATAAACTCTATCACAATGGCAGCCTGGTTAGGGATGGCAAGTCAGTTTCTCGTGCCTTATGTATATACAGAAAAAAGATAAAATCCGAACTAAGTTAATTAAAAAATGAAACATTCACAATTCATCCTAACCAAAAGAATTGCCAAGCATGGCTCCCAGTCTATCATAGTTATACCTAGAATCCTGGAGGAAAACTTAAAACCAGGAACAATTGTTAAAATGACTTTGGACATCCTAAAAAAACCCGAAGGTTTTTTGGGACACAGAAAATCTAAAAGATTTTCTCGTGTTTTGAAGGAAGGCAAATGAAATTAGAAGAAATGAAGAAGAAATATTAGGATATTAAAATGAGAGAAATATACACGCTTTCAGATGTAATCTTCCAGTGCAAGGAAGGAGAAGAAATTGTTAGAGATGATGAGGGAGATATAATTGAACACAGAATAATGAAATCATTTCCTCTTTTTCCAAGTGTAAAAAGAAGAATACCTCTTTTAAAAAATCGTTCTCTTAAGGATGTGTTGGATTTTTTTGTATCGCAGGATAATTCTATTCTTTGTTTTGGAATAAAAGAAGACACACCAGTTTACTCTGCTATTGGGGCGCTGTATGACATCAATGCATATCCTGAATTAATCAGAGTAGCAGGCAATTATTCAGATATCTACTCAGAAGCAAAAGATATAACCGAAATCGTATCAACATATGAACAAGGAGAAAACCTTTTGCATTTATTCAGGGAAGATAATGAAAGAACTCTGGAGATTGATGAAGACAGATTAATCATATCATTTGAAAAATTCTTAGAATTGGAAAGACCAATCCAGCTTGCCAGAGATGAATTAGGAGTAATGAGACCTTATCTCAAATAATTCCTAATAACTTTTTCACTCAATTCTACTCCAGGCAAAAAAGAAGCTATTTTTCTGCTGCAGATATAATCAGATAGTTGGACAATCTTTTCAACAGTGCTCCCTTTCACTGCTCTTGTTGCTTCTGCCTCAGGACTTGCCCACCTTCCCATGTGATATCTTACACCTTTCAGTATCTG
>JAAOYC010000031.1 GCA_018221125.1 Candidatus Woesearchaeota archaeon | reverse complement strand
TATCTGGATCGATCTCCAATATCTTGACTTCTATCTCATCCATCTTTTACCCCATATAACTTGGTGTTTGTGATTTTGGTACTTTTTTGTCTTTTAGCTTCTTCGCTTCTTTCAGGTATTTCTTCACTGCTTTTGGCTGGTCAATCCTGCCAAACTGCTTTTCATATCTTTCAATTGTGTTTGTCAAGATCCTTAAGACTTCTTTTGCATGCCACGGGTCAATCAATATCAGATTATGCTTTAATACCATGAATGGTGTTTCTTTTGCTCTTGGGTCTAGTCTTGGTGTTATATTCCTAAAATCTATGATGAACTGTGTTGGATTAAAATGAACACTTGTTTCGTGAGCAAAGAATTCATTTCCATCATTGATCCCTATGTTTATTGATTTTTTTTCAGTCATTTTATTTAACCTCCATCTTGTAAACAGCTTGTTTTAATTCTTCTAAATCATTACCTTGTATAACTCTTCCATGCCCTGGGATGATTACATCTGCCATGTCAACTATTTTTTTGGCACTGTCAATATAATCTTGATTTGGCGGGAAACCTACCAATCCTTCTTTGATATATCTCTCATGCATAGCATCTCCTGCAATAACATATGTTTTTCCTTCACTTTTTACTATAACTGATATATGACTTGGAGCATGGCCTGGTGTGCTAATTATCTCTATCCCAGGGATATTTGCTGGTTCTATAAGGTCCAGGGATCTATCAGGATTGTTAAACCATATTCCACTTGCAGTCACTTTAGCATTTTTGAAAAGATAATTATTAGCAAGATGATCAAAATGACTATGTGTGTTAATGACATAACCAACATCTTCTGGTTTTAGTCCTTCTTTCTTCAATGCAGTAATAATCTCTTGTTCAAAACCACGATTTCCTGTATCCACAATAATATTTTCTTCTTTTTCATTTTCTGCTTTCAATAAAGTTATTGCTCCACATATCTCAGTGCAGCCAATGATTTTTCCTTCATCATCTAATTTATCTTCATGAACTCCTTCTATTAATACAACCACCTTCATTCTAACACCTTCCCTAAAATAGTACATTTTTCTCCTGGCCTGTAATGAGATTTTAGTTCTCCTTCTACTTCATATCCATTCTTCTTATAGAATTCAGCAAGTTCTTCTTCTGTTTCAGCAGCGTGAATCTCTATTTTTCCTTTTCCAACAATCTCTTCTGCTTTTTTCAGCAATTCAGAGCCAACTCCTTTATGCTGATGATCTTTTGCAACTGCTATATGCTTGAATCTTGCTCTTGTATGTTCTGGGATCTTCTCTTCATAAACTATCAACAGTCCTCCAACAACTTTATCATCTTCAATTGCCACAATAAGTTCTCCTTCAATTGTTTCCAGATAATTAAAAACTTCATCTTCTGGTTTTTGAAAGATGTTATGCACTGGAAATGCTTCTTTATACAATTGAACTGATTGTTTTAGTTCTTCTGTGTTTGCTTTTTCAATCTTCATTTTAGCACCTCGTAATTCAGTATTTTCTTTAATATCTTTTTATCAGGAACTAATTCTTCAACAGTTCCTCCTGGGATGTTCTTTCCTTCTGAATCCAAATATAATTTCCACTGCCTTATAGACTCTGGGTCAGTTGGATTGACAAAATAATTCAGATGAAACCAAACTGAAATCTCTTCTCCATTTTCATCGCAGGTTGATATCCTGCAGTGCAATGGTTTTACCTTGTGGATTGTGCATCCTTTGCTTGCATTAAAAAACATGCATGTTCCGTATGGTTTCTTGTTCTTTACTGATAATGGACGGTATAATGTTGTGTTGAATTTAGTTACAGGTTCTAAACAAGTTTTCTTTAAGCCAGCTTCTGTCAGCTTCAAATGCCTTGCAATCCTGTGGATGTCGGCTTTTGTCAAAAAGCCAGTTCCATAAGTGCAGCACTTGTTGCATCTTTTGCAGCTGTCTCCTAATCTAAGGATTTCTGCTATTGTAGTCTTTTTGCTTATTTTCATATTTTAGAGGTTCGTATATTGGTTGCGGCTTGGCCATCCTGCCTGCTTTTGCTGCTATTGTTTCCAAATCTTTATGGCGTTCTTTAAAAGCTGCTCTTGCTCCTGCTGGATTGTCTATTCTCATTTGCTCACCTTTACTTTTGCTGGGCGGATAATATTATCTTTGAACTTATATCCTGTCTGCAGTTCTTCTAAAACAATGCCTGATTCTTTATCAGAAGCTTCCTGTATCAATGCTTCATGCAAAAAAGGATCAAATTTCTTGTCTAATGCTTTTATTTTCTCTAGTCCTTTTGATTCTAACAGCTGTTTTAGCTGATTATACAACACTTCTATGTCTTTGTTTTGAGTATTTTTTAATGCTAGTTCAAAAGAATCAAGAATTGGGAGCAAATCTTTAATCATATCTGAGCAGGCATATTCAACAAACTGCTGTTTTTCTTTTTCAGTTCTTTTTTGATAGTTTTCAAAGTCAGCCTGAACTTTTTTCAGCAAAATAGTGATTTCTTTAGTATCTTCTTTTTTCTTAGATTTCTTTTTTTCTGACATTTCAAATCCCCCGATTTAAGAAAAACTATTTCCTAAACACCATACTTGTTGATTTTAAATCAACCATGTTGATTTAAGATAAACTACTTATATATAAAGTTTTTGGAAAAACTTTAAATAATAGTAAAATATTTAATGGAATATGTTATTTGAAAAGCGGGTAACAATCATTAAAATCTCTAAGCCAGAGCAAAAGGATATCAACAGGTCTTTGCAGTGGTTTGGGAATTCCTTAGGATTGTTCAACCTAAGAGACAAGGATAAGTCCTGTTTTAGGATTTTTATTGAATTATTAAAGGCTTCAAAGGCAAAAGAGCCTCTATCTTCTGATGAGATTGCATTAAAATTAGAGCTGAGCAGAGGAACTGTTGTGCATCATGTGAATAAATTGATGAGTTCTGGGATGGTTGTGAGAGAAAAGAACAAATACATGCTAAGAGTTGAGAATCTTTCTGAATTAGTTGAAGAGATCCACAAGGATGTAAGCAAAGCATGCAAGGATCTAAGAGATGTTGCTCAAGAGATTGATGGTTGCTTGGGGTTATAGATTATGAAAATATTGTTTATCTGCAATCAAAACGAAAATCGAAGCAAAACAGCAGAGAAAATGTTTAAAGATATGTTTGAAACTAAGTCTGCAGGATTGTTTAATGAATCTCCTGTAACAGCTTCTGATCTCCAATGGGCTGATGCTATTGTAGTTATGGAAGATTCACAAAGAACTGAGCTTTCCAAAAGATTTCCAAAGGAATATATGCAAAAACAAATTCTTTCATTAGATATTCCTGATGTTTATCAATATAACCAACCTGAATTAATTACATCATTGAAATCAAAGATGAGTGGACTATTTTAACCATTCATCAAAATGTTTCTTATGGTATTTTGGGCGGCGAGGACGGGATTTCCGTAAGTAGCGTTTCGAACCCGCGAAGCGCTCGATACGCCTACCTGACCTTCAATCAGACGCTTTAAGCCTGACTCAGCCACCTCGCCTTTACCCAAACCAAAATCTTTATATACTTTGATTACCATAATATATTTGCTCGATACGCTTACTTGATTTTTCAATCAGGTGTTTTTGGCCATTCTTGGCCACTTTTCTTTTTTTCATTACATATGTTAGATAGAACTAGTTTATAAGCTTTAAGCGCACATGTCCAGTGACCAGTGGTTAAAGAGATTGATAATTGTTTGGGATTGTAAAAAATTGTATGTGCACATAAACATTTATTCTTTCGTTTAAATGTGCACATAAGATATTTTTAAAACATGCAAAGAATTAAGAGATGTTGCTGAAGAGATTGATAATTGTTTGGGGTTATAATTATTTTTCTGTTAAAGTTACTCCAAGGGTGTCTGATTTTACTCTGTTTCCACCTAAATCAACTGCTTCTGCATAATATTTATTTCTTTTCCCATCAGTAATTCTATCTGTTAAAGGCATAGATTTGAGGAATGATGATTCTCCTCTTCCATCAAATTCTTTTATTAGCTTGCCTTCTTCATATACAGAGACAGTTTTAATTCCTTTATTATCTCCTTCATCAGAAACCATCATTAACAGTTGTCCTTTATCTCCTACTTCAAATCTAATAAACTCTGGAGGAAGGTCTGATAATTTTCCAGTAAATTCAATATAAAGTTCATCTGACTTTGTTGTATTACCATCAAAATCTGTTGCTTCTACAAAATAAGTGTGTTTTCCAGGTTCTTCGTGTTTAACAGGTACTGAAGAAAGACAATTTGTTTTGTTAATATAGAAGTTGTGTGGTACTCTTTTTCCGTCTTCATATAAAACAATTTCAGCCAAACCAGGATTTTTTCCTCCTTCATCTTGTACGCCAACATGTATCTCTGCGCTTATGCCTGTTTTTTCTTCTGGTGAAGAATAAATCTTTTTAGGACCTCTTCCTCCTCCAAAAAATGTTGGAACTGAATCCTGTTTTGTTATAGTATATTCTAATTTTGTTTCCTCATTTTGTGATGCTTTAGAAGAAACTTCTACTTTCTGTTGATTCTGATTTTTTTGTTGACTATAGTCTTGAAATATAATATTGCTATGAATATATCCCATTATAAACACAGCTCCAAAGATGGGTAAACTCCACCAAGGCATGCCTTTACATCTATTATTTTCCATATTAGTTATTTAATTAGTTAGTATATTTTAAAAAGCTTTGTGAATTAGAAACACTTAAATAATTCAGATTAAAATATTTCTTTATGGTTGAACATATTGGAGGGCAGGCTGTTATTGAAGGAGTTATGATGCGTTCTCCTACAAAACTAGCTGTTTCTGTAAGACTGCCTAATAATAAGATCAAGACAAAGAAAGAGAGACTGAAGAAGAACAAGTATGCAAAATGGCCTTTTTTTAGAGGAGCTGTTATCCTGATTGATACTTTGGTCAAAGGCACAAAAGTTTTGCTCTGGAGTGCAGACCAGCAGCTGGATGAGCATGAGAAGATAACAAAAAGAGATGTGTTTTTGACATTGTTTTTTACTTTTTCCATTACATTATTGTTTTTTGTTGCTTTGCCTTATGTTCTGGCTATCTTTAGCGGGGTTAAAGAAGAAGTCAATCCAATCCTCTTTAATCTGATTGATGGTGTTATCAAGATTGTGTTGTTTTTAGGATATGTCATAGGGATATCTTTTATGAAAGATATCAGGAGAGTTTTCCAGTACCATGGTGCTGAACATAAGGCTGTTCACTGCTATGAAGCTGGAAAGAAATTAACAGTTGCTAATGCAAAGAAGTTTACAACACTGCATACAAGATGCGGGACAAGCTTTTTGATCATTGTCCTGATGATAAGTATTTTAGTGTTTTCAATACTCCCTATATTAGTCATCTCTGTTTATTCTGGATTTTTAGATCTGGGTTTTTGGCTGCAAAAAGGAATCTTGTTTCCTTTGAGGATATTATTGATTCCATTTATTGCAGCTATATCTTATGAAGTTTTGAAAGCAAGTGATAAGTACAGCAAGTTTAAAGTGCTTAAATTAATCACAATGCCTGGGTTATTGGTCCAGAAGATAACAACAAAAGAGCCTTCAAATAAACAGATAGAAGTTGCAATTAAGTCTTTGAAAGAGGTTTTATAAGGGTTAACTTCAACTCAACTTGCAATCTACGACAGGTATTTATAAAGGTATACCTTAACTTCTAACATGACTATATGGAGATTGATAAAATGAAAATAATAATGAGTATATTGCTAATATCACTTTTGATTATATCAGGATGCGGTGGAAAACCAATACCTGCAGATGATTCCCAGGCAACAGCTGAAGGAATTAAACAGGTAGTTGATGCAAACAACCAATTTGCTTTTGATTTATACAAAGAACTAAATCAAGAAGGAAATGCATTCTTCTCTCCTTACAGTATCTCTTCTGCTTTGGCAATGACTTATGAAGGAGCAAAAGGGGATACTGCAAAAGAGATAGCTGATGTTTTTCATTTTCCGGATAATAATATATTAAGGCCAAATTTTGCTGCAATTTATAACAATATTAATGAAGCAAACAAAGCTTATGAATTAAAGACAGGAAATGCTTTATGGGTTCAACAGGATTACCCTTTTCTACAGGATTATACAAGCAAAGTTGAAAATTATTATGGTGGAAAAGCAGTAAATGTAGATTTTATCAAGGAAACAGAAAAATCAAGACAAACTATTAATAGTTTTATAGAAGAACAGACCAACAATAAAATTAAAGATTTAATTCCAAGCGGGGTACTAGGTCCATTGACAAGGTTGGTTCTTACAAATGCAATCTATTTCAAAGGAACATGGGAATGGGAGTTTGATAAATCTGATACTCGTGAACATGATTTCAAGATAACTCCAGAAAATACAGTAAAAGTTCCAATGATGTACATGGATCCTGATAAGGCAAGATTAAATTATGCTGATATGGGGAATTTACAAATTTTAGAGTTACCTTACAAAGGCGAGAAAATTTCAATGCTGATTTTACTGCCAAAACAAGGAAAAGAATATGATTATGAAACACATGAGATAATTACTTATGATTATACTCTTGGAGATATTGAATTATCCTCTGAAAAACTTGATGAATACAAAAGCAAAATGCAGGAGACAAAGATGGACTCAATCTATCTTCCTAAATTCAAGTTTGAGACAAAGTATTTTATGAAAGAAACATTAGAGCAGATGGGAATGCCAACTGCATTTAAGTCAGGACAGGCTGATTTCTCAGGTATGGATGGTTCAAATGATCTCTACATTGGTAATGTAATCCATCAAGCTTATGTTAAAGTTGATGAAAAAGGAACAGAAGCAGCAGCTGCAACAGCTGTTGTCATGGAACTGACAGCTGCCATGCCCACCAATATCTTCAGGGCAGACCATCCATTTATCTTCCTGATACAGGAAAAAGGAACAGGAAACATCTTATTTATGGGAAAAGTAGTTGACCCTACTGCAAACTAAGGAGGCAGCGTGGAAGCAAGTTCCACTGGTCTCCAAAAATAAATTTTTGGAGGTATACAAAATGATAAAAAAAATAATAATTGCGGTTTTGATTATGGCTTTGGTGGCATTAGTTGGATGCCAGCAAGGAGATAATAAAGTGATTAATGTGCAGGGAACATCTGAGCTTACTTTTGATCCTGATGAAGCAGAGGTTTGGGCTGGAATCTCTGTTGTTAAGCTAACTGCAGAAGATGCTCAAAATGAAGCAAACAAGATAATCAATGACATTATTGATGGATTAAGATACAAGGGCATTTCAGAAGATGATATTGAGACAGAAAGATTAAGCTTGTATGAAGAGAGAAGATATGAAGATGGAAAAAGCAAGGTTGTTGGCTGGAGAGCAACCCAGACATTAAAGATAAGCACAACTAATCTGAATAAAGTTGGACCTATAGTGGATGTTTGTGTCAGCAATGGAGCAAATACAATCAATAACATCAACTTTGGATTGAGTGAGGAGAAAGAACAGGAATTCAAGAAACAGGCTTTGGCAGAGGCAACAAAGAATGCAAAAGAGAAAGCTGAGACAATTGCAGACAGCCTAGGTGTAAAGCTTGGAAGTGTAAGATCTGTTTCAGAATCAAGCTATCACTACAGGCCTTATATGTATTCAATGGAAAAGACAGTTGGAGCAATGGCTGTTGACGAAGCTGCTCAGGTAATGCCTCAGAAAGTTGATGTAACAGGACAGATATCACTTGTTTATAATATCAGGTGATTTTTTTATTTTTATTTTTTACATAAGCTTTTTATAATTCTATAATTATACTTTTACATGACAGAACTATGTTTAGAAGATGCTGTGGAAAAGCATGACGGAAAAATACAGTTTTTAGGAGGGCTTACTCATGGCATGGCGCTTTCTTCTGATCCTATCGGAAGTTTATACACTCATCTAACTGATAATATAACTCTAGGAGGATTTGCTGTGAAAATAGTTGAAGCTGACCCTAGATTAGACAGTGAATCAACTTATTACAAATTAGGAAAAGCTGTTGGTGTTGTTGGAGCTGGAGCAATGCAGATAATGTCAATGGGTGGAGCTCAAGCAGTATTACTGGCAGGAGATGTTGGTGTTCAAGTAAATTTAAGAATGTATGGGATGAATAAATTCAACAGTAGATGCTATATCCAAGAGGATGAATAAAAATTCTTTTTTTAACTTTTAAATTCTTTTGTGTATAGAAAAGATTAGGCACAATTGAGAAAAGGCAAGAATTGTTTACTGCAGATTCTTTAATCTATTTACTAATTCGTCAAAAACTATCTTTTTCTTTCCATTAGATAAAGAGAATAATGTCTTTTCAATCATCATTTTAGAGATAGTAAAAATGTAATTTAATTTTATAACGCTATCTTTGACTGCACCTTCTTTTTTAGTAAGAGGAACTCCTCTCATTTTTTTATTGCTTGTTATTCCAGCTACAACTATGTTATCCAGTTCTTCAAATAAAATTAAAGCAGGTCTTTTTTTGATTTCAAAAGTATCTGTAAATTGAATCTGTGTTAATATTACATCGCCTGCTTTAAGCATACTCACTCACCATGTTCCTTCGCAGCTTGATCTGGTAAAAATCAGGCATTTTCCCATGCCTCATCCTCTTTATTGTCCCAGATCTCCTGCATCTTAGCCTGTTGAATCTTATGAAGGAATTCATCATACTGGTTTTTCTTTTTAACGCTCTTAAAAACCTGCACCATATGTTGAATCAGTTCATTATATGTCTGTCTAGGATATTCCCGTATCTCTTTCAATATGTTTACTATTGATTTATCAAGTTGTATGGTTGTTGGAGCCATTATATATCACCTATAGTTGATATATAATTAGTTATATATAAACCTTCTGGTTCTTGCCCTTATTCACTTAATTATCATTAAATCAATTTCCAAAGAAAAATAAAAAAAGAATTATTCTTTCAGTTTTTCCATTGCCCTTAAGATTTCCAGAGGGATTGCAAATACAACTGTGTTGGATTTGTCTGAGCTTAGGTCATTCAGTGTCTGCAGAGTTCTTAGATGCAGGGCTCCAGGTGCTGTTGCCAGTGTTGTTGCTGCTTTTGCCATGTTATCTGCTGCAATCACTTCTCCTGATGCTTTGATTATTACAGCTCTTTTCTCTCTTTCAGCTTCTGCTTCTTTTCCTATTGTCCTTTTCAGCTGCTCTGGAAGCTCAACATGCTTTAGCTCAACTGATTCTACTTTTATTCCCCAAGGGTCTGTTGCTTTGTCTACTATTTCCCTTATTCTTTTAGAAACAGAATCTCTTTTTGATAATAATTCGTCTAAAGTAACTTCTCCAACTACATCTCTCATTGTTGTCTGTGCTAATTGAGAAACAGCATAGTTGAAATGCTCAACTTCAATTATTGCTTTCTTGGAATCAGCAACTTTGTAATACAGAACAGCATTTACTTTTAATGAAACATTATCTTTTGTGATTGCATCCTGGTCAGGAACATCAATTGCCTTGACTCTTATGTCAACTCTTTGCCATGATTGTAGAACTGGAATGACTAGTTTTAATCCAGGATTCATTATTCCTGAATATTTTCCCAGTGTGAATCTTACTCCACGTTCATATTCTTTAACAATTTTCAAGCTTGAGATAAGAACTAATATTGCCAAGCCGATTAATCCTGAAAAACTATAAAATACCATTTTGCATTCCCCCTTGATTTAAATAAAGATTTTTCTTGCGGTATATAAATATTTCCCTCACCTTTTTATATAGCTGAATCTTTCTATTTTACTATGGATAAAGATTTAAAAGCACAATTGAGAACATTGAGGTTACTTCCTTTAGATATAGATGAAGAAGGACAAGAACAGGTTAGAGAAAGAGGTATTGATCCGGCTAAAGTTGAAACTCATTATTTCCCTGGAATGCCTGAGGGAAAAAGAAAATTATATGAGAGAATAGAAGCAAATGCTCTTCAAGTGCATAGACTAGAGCAAGAAGGTTATGCTGGTTCTGAAGATTACCAAAGAATAGAGGCTGAATTAAAATCAGATGTGGGCATAGCATCATTTCCAATCTTTGTAGAGAATAGCAGAGTTTTTCTCTATGATATTGATCTGGGCGGTCCTAATGCAGGACATCTGTTAGATGGAAAACCAATACCTGTATTAACTGGAATTGATGGAGAGTGTAGAGATGTTCTTTTTTCACATGGTGGCATAAATGCAGGGTATAGAATACCAGCATGGCCTGGTAAACACATAATGCATGCTTTAGATGGTGGTGCTTCAGGATATAGAAGTTGTTCAGTTGGAGATAAGACTGGAACTGTTGGGAAAAATAGAGATCCTTATACCCTACAGGAAGGTATTTCTCAAGCATTAGAAGAAGGAGGAAATAAAGGCCCAATTCCTACACCAAAGGGAGTGGATATCAGCCATTTGTTTACTCCAGAAAAACCTAAAGAATAATTCTATTTGTCCTAGTTTTATGACAACAGAAGTTGGATAAAATATTTAAATGATTTGTTGGGTATAATGAAGATTCTTATTTTAATTGCGCCTTAAAATAGAAACTTTATAAAGAATATTTTACTTCTTTTTTCTATGGCTGAGCCTAAAAAAAGATTTATTGCATTTCCATTTATTTCTGGAGAAAAAGGAGAGTATCCTGTGAATCCTGAGCTGGATTATGGATTTCCTGTTTTTGAAGAAATGATGCTTCATGCTTATGAAGGGCTGGATAAATCTAAAGTAAAGCAGTTATGGAAGAAGATTGCAGGAGAGGCAATGCTTGTTCCTGGAAAAGATATTGTTGGTTTAGTAAAGAGTTTAGAGCATCATATCCTCTTAACTGCAGGAGAATATAGCAGAATTGCAGAAATGGCTGGAACATCTGCTGAAGAAGTTAAAATCCTGCTTAATAAAGAATTAAAAGGCTGTAAAGAACCTTATCTGCTTTGGATAAACCAAACAAAAATTCCTTGCATTGAAGCTAAAAGATTAGAGAGCCTTGTAGAGGATATATCCTATGAAATGACAACAAAAAATATATTTCAGATAACAAAAGGCAGGGAAACAGGGGAATATGAACCGAGAGTAAGTTTTAAGATTCAAGGAGAGGCTGTAGAGTTAGAGCAGGACAAGAAGTATGATGTTTCTTATGTGAAAAAGATTCTTAAGAAAGTGCATCCTTATTTTGGAGATGAAGATGTAGCAAATGATGTGGCATTATATCTAAGAACAGAAGAAGGGATGATTTCTGGAGCGAGTTTTATAAGATTACTTGATAATTTCAATGGAATTATGCTTCTTTCATCCAACAGTGCCAGGAAAAAGATAGCAAGAGCTTTAGGTATTCCGCCAAACAGATTAGATGGTTTATTAGAGAAAGAAGAATGCTCAAAAGTTATCCATTGTTTTAGCAGAAGAGGCAAAGAAGAGAAATATGTGCTGTCAGGAGAATTAAGATATTTGGAAATGATATATAAAGGCAGGGCTATAACTGATCCAGTTACTGGGAATACTAATGCTGTGGAAGATAAATCTTCAAAATAATTCTATTTGTCCCAAATTTAGGACGACAAATTCTACAAAAAATATTTAAATGAATTAATCAGACCTCTATATATAGGGACCTAAGGGGGAATTATGATTGGCCAGTATAAATACTATAGAAGTTGTTGATAAGCAAATAGGGGAAAGTGACACTATTTCTGCTCTTGAAGAGGCTTTGAGAGATGTTGGAATCAAGAAAGCAGGAGCATTCAGCACAAGTTTTTTCACGTTTGATATGGATTTTGATGTAGAAGGATTAGAAAGAACGAGCAAACTTGTCCATCATCCTGTTACGCAAGAAGCACTGATCAATCAGAGAGTAAAAAGAGAAGATTGGGGTTTTGCAATAAAAGTTGATTTCAAGCCAGGTGTAACTGATAATTCTGCAAGAGTATTAAAAAAAGATCTGGGATTGATTGGAGTTGAAGATGCTGATGTCTACACTTCAAATGTCCATTACATAACAGGAGAATTCAATAAGTCTTTAGAAGACCAGTTAGAAAGAGTAGCGTCTAATCCTCAGATCCATGGTATCACTATTCTGAAAAGGAATGAATTTGAAGAACAGGGAGGATTTGAAAGAAAGATCCATCCTGTTGATTTAGGAGAACGTGCTAATATGTTTCCTATTGATTTGGGAAGCATGGACAACGAGGAATTAAGAAGAACAGGAAAATTAGGAACATTGAATCTGGACCTTGTAAAGCCAGAAATGAGCCAAAAAGATATTGACAAGCTAAGAGGTGGAACTTTAGCCTTAGTTAAGGATAATTATGATTTAGATTATATGGATGCAATAGTTAAATATGCTTTATCTGAATTACATACAAAGGGAGAAGGTAATAAAAAGGGAGTAATAACTGATGTCGGGCTTGAACTTCTTGCACAAATGTGGAGCGAGCATTGCAGGCATTCCTTGTATAATGCATCTATTCCTGGAAAAGAAAATGGAATATTCCAAGAATATATCAGGGCTCCAACATTAGAAGTTTTGAAGAAAAAACCTCATCTTGGAGTTTCAATCTACAAAGATAATTCTGGCGTGTTCAAATTTAATGATAAATGGCTTATTGGCTTAAAAAATGAAACTCACAACTCACCTTCAGCCTTAGACCCTTATGGAGGATCAATAACAGGAATTGTTGGAGTCAACAGAGACCCTGCTGGAACTGGTTTAGGATTTGAAGTCATTGGAAATTTCTTGTTTTATTTCTTAGGGCATAAAGATGATAAAAGAAAATATTTCAAGAAGATTATAACTCCTGATGATGAGGAATGGAAGAATGTTACTGATAAAACTGCATTGGATAGAGGATTCAGCCTTGAAGAATTACTTCTTAATCCAAAGCAGATATTTGGTGGTGTTGTTTCTGGTGTTGAGGAAGGAGCAAACCAGATGGGAATTGCTCTTAATTTAGCAATCTGTCAGCATCATGAAAATTATAACGGTAAATGCCAAGTGGGTGTTGGAAGCTGGGGAAGAGCACCAATAGAAGTTAATGGAAAGCCTACGCATGAAAAACATATTGATGTTGGAGATAGATTGTATATTATTGGCGGAAGAGCTGGAAGAGATGGTATTCATGGTTCTACTTTCTCATCTGAAGAATATAGTGCTAATTCTCCTGCAACAGCTGTTCAGATAGGGGATCCTTATACTCAAAGAAAGATGTTTGAAGCTTTGCTTGAGCTTCGTGATAAAGGATATATCAAATTTATAACTGATCTAGGGGCAGGAGGAGTATCTTGCGCATCACTTGAGATGGCTGAAGAAACAGGCGGATTAGATATTGATTTGAGCAAGCTGCTTGTAAAATATGAAGGAATGACAGCTACAGAACTTTTCCTGAATGAGTCGCAAGAAAGAATGGCAATTGCTGTTGATATGAAACATAAAGATGCGATTGAAGCTATAATGAAAGAGCATGAAGTTGAGTTTTCAGATATTGGCTGCTTTACTGATTCTGGCAGGGCAATTGTCTATGCAAATGGAGAAAAAGTTGTTGATATGGATATGGATTTTATAAATCATGGATTCCCTCATAGAAACTTAAAGCCTGCTGAATACAGATTATCAGAGCAAGAAAAAGATGAATTAAAGTATAAATTTAATGATGCTGTTTTAGAAACATTGCGTGAAGCTGGAGAGACATTAGAAGGACTGATCAAATCTGACTTTGATGCAATGCATAGAAGACCTAATTTAGGAAGTGTTGCCGGCTTTACAGACAGGATGGACAGCACTGTAAAAGGACTGAGTGTGCAGCATTGCATACAGGGCAAGGGAAGGGTCTCAACAAAGGCAGCATGCACTTCAGTAGAATTAGGAGATATAGAAGGACTTATACAATCATATGGACATTCAGAAAGACAGGTGTATATTGATGCTGAAAAAATGGGAAGAAATGCATTCTTAAGGGGGATTGGCCATAATGTTGCAATGGGCGGAAGAATGGATTATATGGTTGCAACAGACCAGGCACTATGGCAGAGCTCTGACCAGCCTGAATATCAACAGATGCTTATTGAGGCTAACAAAGGAATGGCAGAAGTTATAACTGGATGTGAGATTCCTGTTATTTCTGGAAAAGATTCCATGTATAACCAGGCAACAATGTATGATAAAGATGGAAATGTTGTAAAACGAGGAGTATTCCCGACAATTCTTATGACTACAATGGCTAAGATTGATAATGTTGATGATTTAGTTACAATAGATGTAAAAGAAGAAGGAAATTTAGTTTATGTTGTTGGAGCAAGCACTAAAGATAATCTAGGGGGTTCTGAATATCATAATATGTATGGAGAAAGAGTGGAAGATGACCTGCATATTGGAAAGGTCAGTGATGAAGATGTTTCTGATGCGTTTGATACTTTCAAGAAAATAAATAAATCTAATAAATTACTGCAATCAGCTATATATATTGAGGCAGGAGGATTAGCAATGGCTGCCAGGAGCAGTGCAATGGCTGGAGAACGTGGAATTGACTTGAACTTGAATCGGGTTCATCAGGAAGATAATTTAACATGGAGAGAACAGATGTATAGCGAGACAGAAGGAAGGTTCCTTGTTACTATCAATGCTGGAAATAAAACAGAGTTTGAAAAAATATTTGATGAAAAATACAGTCTTGTTGGAGTTGTAGGGGGAGACAGCTTAAGAATTTCTCAAGGTACTAATGAGCTTATATCTGAATCAGTGGATGATTTGTTAGGAGTTTATCATGGCAAGGAGGTTAAGAAAGCAGCATGAGACCCAAAGTAATAATACCAACTGGACTTGGAATTAATTCACATGAAGAATTAGGTTATTGTTTTGATAAGCTTGGTGGAGCTGATGTTGAGTACAGGCATCTGAATGATCTGATTGCAGAGCCTTCTTTAATAGATGATTATCAAGGAGCTGGATTGCCTGGCGGTTTTACAATGGGAGACCAATTAGGAGCAGGACAATCAATTAAAAACAGAGTTGAAGCTTCTGGGCTTCGTGGTAAATTATATGAAAAACTACACGATGAGAGTTTCCCAATATATTGCGTATGCAACTGGCTGCAGGTCTTGGCTAAATTAGATTTGTTCCCAATACCTGTAGGAACAATGCAGAATGATTCTGGAAAACACGAAACAAGTTTCTGGGATACAAAAGTCAATCCTAAAAATGATAATGTTTGGCTTAGTTATTTGAAAATGTATGAAGATCCTATATTTGCTCCAATATCCCATGGTGAAGGAAGGATAACTATAAGAAAAGATTTATTAGAAGTTGTAAAAGAGAGAAACCTGGTTGCATTAACATATGAAAAAGGGCATATGTGCGATTTCTATAAATCATCAAAAGGAGACAGATATAATCCAAATGGTTCAACTGCAGATATTGCAGGATTTGGATGGGATAATAATTTGGTGTTGTTCCCTCATTTTGAAAGACTGCATCATGATTTCCAAAGACCTGACAGGGCTGCAGTCAAGAGGGAAAAAGAAACAACAAGTGGAGTCTATGAGCCTACCTGTCTTATGTTTAAAGCAGCAGTAGATGCTATGAAATAGGAGGAATGAAAAATGAAAAAAGTCTTAATTATTGGTAGTGGAGGAAGAGAACATGCTTTAGGTTATAGTATTGCTCAAGATTCAGAAGTTGATGAAGTTCTTTATGCAAAAGGAAATCCTGGAACTGATGCTGAGAAAAAAGGAAAAAATGTAAAAGTAAAGGATGATTCTGGAGAACTTGTTGCTTTTGATGGAACAAAAAAAGAGAATTTTGAAAAACTTGCTGACCTTGTTGAAAAAGAAAGTATTGATATGGTTGTTGTTGGTCCTGAACAGCCTTTGGTTGATGGCATTGTTGATTTTTTCAATGAAAGAGGATATGACAGAATATTTGGTCCAACTAGTGGTGCTGCTGATATAGAAGCTGATAAATCTTATTCTAGTGATATAATGTATAGGGCAGGTATTCCTCAAGCAGAATCTATGTTATGCACTACAACAGATGCTGCTGAAGCAGCAATAAAGAAAATGGCTACTCCTAAAGGAATTGTAATTAAAGCAAGAGGATTAACAGGAGGAAAAGGTGTTTATGTTTGTGATAGTGGAGAAGAAGCTTTATCTAAATTACATGAACATGCTGCAGCTTATGGTCCTGAGGTTTTAATTTCTGAAAGATTATTTGGACAGGAGTTTTCTGTTTTTGGAATTTCTGATGGAGGGAGTGTTGTTCCTTTAGAAATGTCTATACAAGACCACAAGCCTTTGCTTGATGGAGACGAAGGTCCGAATACAGGAGGAATGGGAGCATATGGACCTGCTAAGGTTGCAGATCCTGCAATGGTTAGAAAGGTTGCAAATGAGATGATGGCACCATTAGTATGGGAAATGCAAAAAGGCGGAGAAGAGTTCAAAGGATTCTTGTATGCTGCTGTTATTATGACAGAAGAGGGTCCTAAGATTTTGGAGTATAACTGCAGATTTGGAGACCCAGAAGCACAGCCAGCTGTAATGATGTTTAAAGACGGATTGTATAAGCCTATATCAGCTGCTCTGGATGGAAAACTTGATGAAGTAAATGTTGAATTCAAGCCAGGAGCTTCCTGCTGTATTGTAATGGCATCAAATGGCTATCCTGCAAGCTATGAAAAAGGATTTCCAATTGGAGGATTGAAAGAAGTTTCCAAAAGGCGCGATGTTAAGGTTTTCCATGCAGGAACTGGTTTGGAAGATAAGAAAATAGTAACTGCTGGTGGAAGAGTTCTTGGAGTAACTGCATATTCAGCTAAAGGGCTTGAGGGGGCGCAGGATAAAGCTTATGCAGCTGTGGATGTGATTATGAAAGCTACAAGAGAACTGAATGATGTAGAAGTATTTGTCCACAGAAATGATATTGGTGATAAAGGGTTGGAATAAAAATGACAGAAGAAATAAAAAGAATTTATGACGGAAAACCAGAAGATTTTCACTGGGTTGGATTTGGCTCTGGAAGCGGCACTAATCTAAGAGAATGTGCCAAGGTTATAGAACCTGTCTTGATTTTTTCTGACAAACCAAATGCCAAGCTATTTGATTTAAAGGAATTGAGTGAGATTGAGCAATTGATGATTAATGGCTACCACGCATGCGGCAGTTGGAAGAAAGCGCAAGGAAATTCTAAAGCAATGGCTAAATACAAAAGAAAAAGTATTAGATTCAATCAAGATATTGTTCATTTACTTCATATGTTTGAAGAGGAAGTGGGCTTTGGCATTGATTTGATTGTTCTTGGAGGATACATGAGATTAGTTGAAGAGCCATTGTTAGAATCTTATCCTGACAAGATAATTAATATTCATCCTTCTCATCTGCCACCATTCGGTGAGGGAGATTCAAGAATTTATATTGGAGATGATGCTGTTTATGATGCAATAAAAGCTGGTGAACTATCAACAAAGTCTTCAGTAATTATAGTAGATGATGGTGAAGACCATGGAGAAATTTTGACACAAGGCCATTGGGTTAGGGTTAATGGAGAATTCTCGAGACTTCCTCTTGAAGAAAGAACAGCACAATTAAGACAGTATGTTGATGGAACTGATACTGAAATAGGTCATCAAGACAGACAAAAAGAGGCTAGTGACTGGCCTGCTTTAACAACTGCTTTGAAGATGATTTCTGAAGGAAGGATTGGTTTAGGAACTGAGAAAGCTCATTTTGATGAATGGAGAGCTGTTTATGTTGATGGAAAACCTTTAGGATATAATGGTTTTCAGATTGGAGGAGAATAAAAATGACAATAGATAAAAGTCAAATAACACCAGAAGTTCTGGAAAACACACTGAAGAAAGAGATATGGCCTGAAGTTAAGGTTGTAGCTCCTCCAAAAACAGGTAAAGTAAGGAATGTTTATGATCTTGGAGAACAATTGATAATAGTATCAAGTGATGATTTATCAACACACGATGTTGTCCATAAGAGGCAAGTATATGCAAAAGGAGATAACTTAGATGGAATCTCTTCCAAATATTTTGGAAAAACAGAAAACATAATCCCAAATCATTTCAGGGAAAACCTAGCTCCAAACACGTGGCTTGTGGATAAAGCAGACCAGATTTTAGTAGAAATGGTCTTTAGAAAATATATTACAGGCTCAGGATGGAGAGGTTATTCAAAAGCAAATGGCCCTGAACAAGGAGCAGAATTCTGCGGTGTAAATCTAAGACCTGGATACAGGAAGAATGAGATGCTTGATGAAGTCATCTTCACACCAACTGCAAAAGGGCAGGTAAAAGATTTTGACATTCCTGAATTTGAAGGAATGGATCCAGAAGTAGATGATCCAAAGCTTACAGTTGACATAATCAGGAAAAACTATCAAGCATTTGGATTAAAGACTCCAGGAGATTTGATTTATGTTGTTGATGCTTCATTCAGATTATATAATACGATACACTCAGATCTAGAATCAAAAGGAAAACTGCTGGCAGACACAAAATGGGAATTTGGTTATCTTCCAGATGGAAAGATTATCCTGATTGATGAATGTGTAACACCAGATTCTTCTAGGATATGGGATAAGGACAAATATGCATTGAATGAAGAGAAGAATGAATTTACAATTGTGCAGGGAGATAAGCAGCATTTCAGGGATTATGTTGAAAGACTTGAACTGCATACTCCAGAGAAAAAAGCTGAATTAGCAGCGCACCACATGGATGATGATGTATTGAGAGATGGAGTTGTATTATACTGCAACATCAGAGAAGCAATAACAGGAACACCAACTGAAATAACAACAGAGCCAAGGAAAGAAGTAATCCTAGCAGCATTGGCTGACAGAGGATTTTTAAAATAATAATTTGGGGGGAATGAAAATGGAAGGATTAGAAAAATTAGCTGAAATGGAATACCCAGGAAGGGTTATTATAATTGGAAGGACAAAGAGAGGCTCTCATGCAGGGCATAGCTATGATGGAGCAAATGTTGTGGCTTATGGTCTTTCTGGAAGAAGTGAATCTAGTCAGGCAAGAAAACTTAAAGCTACTAAAGATAAAAAAAGAATTTCTATTGATGTAACAGATCCAGAACAACTTGCAAAAGGAGACCCTTCTTTATTAGTGTATGATGCTATAGTGAAAATTGGTAGAACTATTATAGTAAGCAATGGGGTGCAAACAAATTTAATTGGAGATGCAGCTGATATGTACCGAAGATTTATGGAAAGAGAACTTCCTATTGAAGATTTGCTGCCTATGTCTTTTTGCGAGCCTCACTATATGGAAACAAAAGACGGAAGAACAATCGACATTGCTTGTTATGAACCAGATGATCCAAATTTTACACCAAGGATATGCGGAGTTGTGCAAGGAGATTATGCTATGTTGGGTGTAATTAAAAGGGATACCAATGGAGAGCCTTTACATTGTTTCTATAAATTTCCTTTAGTAGAAGGACAAGCAAAAATGATTGCAACATATGAAGGTGTAAATCAAAATCCATTGCCTGCTTTTACTGGAGAACCAAGAGATATCAGATTAGAAGTCGAAACAGTAATACCTGAAACCCAGCAGGATATTGCAAATGGTATTTACGAAGCAATGGGGAAATTTGCAGTAAGTTCAGCGTGCATGCTTTCAAAAGATGATTGGGAATACAAAAAAGAACAAGTTGCTATTAAAAATCTGCATGAGGGGGAATAAAAATGCCAAAAGATACAGCTGATTATGAAGCAAGTGAAGAAGTTGCAATTGCAAGCGGTAAAAAGGCTCTTGAAAGAGCGCCTTGGCTGTTCAACAGAAGAGTGGATAAAGCAAAAGGCTTTTTTGCTGAATTAAGGGAAAATCCGCTAAATACAAATTATTACTCTGTGTTCTTGGTTGACGGGAATGGGACAAAGCTTTTCTTAAGTGCTTGGTCTAATAATTATAGACAAGGGCCTACAGATGGTGTTGCAATGAGTGCAAATGACTTGGCTACATTGATCCATGGAATCCCTGATTCAATCAACATCTATATGGCTTGCCAGACTGAAGTTGAAGAGAAGCATATGGGAGAAATCATGGATGGTTTTGTTGATGCATTGGAAAGGATAAAGATACCTGATGTGCAATGGGACCTGAACATAGGAAAGATGGAGACTGCTTCTCTTGATGAGATGATTTCATTGGGTGTTCCTAACAAAGGAGTTGATTTTGGGATTGTGATGACTGGATATATTGACAAAAAGAAAGTTCCAAATCTAGATCCAAAGCCAGGAAATTCTATTGTAGGAGTCTCTTCAAGCGGATTGCACAGCAATGGTTATACTGGAGCAAGGCATGCATTATTCACATCAGATTTTGAATACAGGGAAGAATGGAAAAGCCAGTACAAAGGAAGGTTCAAGCTTGATGACAAGCCAGAAATTCTGGAAGGAAAGACTATTTTGGAAGCAATGCAGGTTCCTACAGCATTATATCTTGTAGAAGCTGCTTTGGTTGGAAAAGAATTTGATAGCAAGGATATCTATGGAGTAAATATCACAGGAAACGGGCTTCATAATTTTAACAGGGTTGGAGAAGGAGTCTCTTTTGAGATTACTGATGCATTAGAACCACTGCCTATCCATAAGCTTCTTATGGAAGAATCTGGATGGGATGCCCACACAGCCTATAAAAAACAGAATATGGGTATGGGATTTGCCTACATAGTTCCTACACAAGACATTGCAGAAAGAGTTGTTCAGCTGATCAATGAACAAGGAGAGAGTGAGCAAGGAAAGAACACAGCAAAGATTGTCGGGAAAGTAGAAGCAAGTGATGAAGAAGATTTAAGAACAACGATACACAATCCATTAGGTCAAAAAGGAAAAGAAGACTTTATAGGATATACGAGTTGATGCAAAATGAAATTAGAAGATGATATGAAAGATATTGAAGGGTTAGAAAAAAAGATTGAAACTGCTAAATCTGAAAGATATGAAAAAGAAAATGAAATCCGGAAAAAAATAAGAAATGGAGAATCAACTGGAGACGAGTTTAAAGATTTTATGATTGTTAATTTTGGATTAGTTCCAAAAGGATATGAAAAACAATATGAAGAGATGGAAAAGACAGTCAATGACCTGTATCAAAGAGTCAAGGATCTGTCAGCAGGAAGCAAAGTTCTGGTTGAGACAAAACAAGAATATACACATAATCACGGAAGAAACAAATATGTTGATATAACATGGCAGTTGGGAGTACTGAATTCTGATTTTGAACTAGGAGTGGAAAATGCAATCAAATTCCAAACTGGGGAATATTCCCAGAGATTTGAGCATGACCATCGCAAAACTAATTGGGAGCTTGCAGAAGGAGATATTGAAATCAGCTGCATGGAATTCCTGTATTTTGGTCTAGAAATAGAGGGAAAGATAAACCCTATGCGCAGAGGTTATAGGTTTCCTGATGCTGATGGAAAATCAGTGAATTTATTTGTGGGAGATGAAGTTGAGAAATACTTTACCAAAACAAAAGGATCTTTGGACCTTTCTTATGTTGATGCATTGGATTTAATAGGGGCTGATGTGCCAAAAGATCTTAGAGAAGCTTATGATAAGGATATTTATGAAATGAAAATCCAGATAATCTGTGATATGGAGAGATTGAGCAAAGAAGACAAAAAAAAGACTGAAGGAGCTGTTGAAGGATGCCTGAAGAATGCTATAAAACTAGGCATGCATAATACAGAATGGAAGTATGAGATGAATCCTGGTGTAACTATGGATGTTCCGGAATATATCATTAAGAAATGCGAAGAACATGGAATAGAGATTCCAGAAACTGTTTCTTAAATTTTTTCATTTACTTTTTTAACTGTAATCAGGAAATATATCTTTCCCCATGCCAGTGCAAGGATAAACAAGAAGATGCCTGCTATTGGGAAAATCCAGATTGGGTCTGTCAATGAATAATAGATAACTCCTGCAAATATGCTTATTATCAGCAGCATGAAGAAAAAGCTGAATAATAATGTCCCGAATTTCTTGTAGCCAAGCCTGATTGTATGCTTTAGGAACTGCGTCTTCTGCTTTGTATCATATTTGTTTATCAAACCAAAGGAGATGAATGCAAAGTAGAATATCATTGTCAATACTATCATGAATATCAGTCTTGCCAATGGTCCTGTTCCAATATAGTTTAAGAGGCTTATGAAAAAGCCTGTGAAAAGGAATGCTGTTATTGTGAAGACTGCAGTAGAGATGAAAAACATCACTTCATACAGGATAAAAGAAGATTTTTCATTAACCATAAGATTAGCCAGATCCCAATTCAATCCTCCTAATAATAAGTATATTCCAAATGCTATGAAACCTAATAATACCATTCTGTTCCTGAAATCCATCATGCTGTTGTAGACTACAGAGATTTCATCTGCATTCTCCAATAAGCTGGCTGTTCCAATTGGATCCATATCAGCTGGAACATCCCCTAAGTCTTCAAAGAAAGTCTGAGCTTGCTCCATCATCTGGGTTGAGTAAGCTACAAATGCGCCTAATATAAAGAACAATGCAATTATGAAAGCCAGTTGAGTTATGAAAAGTATTCCAAAATAGCCTCTTTTCTTCTTTATTACATCTACTGATTCTTTTAATGAATCTAAGATTATATTTTCCTGGATATTTTTTGGTTTTTTCATTTTATTTATCTTGTTATTATATGGGTCTGCTGCCATACATCATATTTCATGGAATACACCTGCAATCCCCCATTCACTTTTCTATATATGACTCTCTGTGTTGGGTCTTCTGAATATGATGTTCTTCTCCATATGTCTCCTATTTTTTGGCCATATAATAGATTATCAATTATTTTTAAATAAACAATGTCACCCCCATGTTCAATCAATATCCACAAAGCATCAGAAGGTGCAGTGGATTCTGCATTTCTTAGTTTTTTAAGTTCTTCTTGTGTCAGTGTTTTTATTAATGTATCTGCTGTTGGGAGCGATGGTTGAGCAGCAATTGCAACCTCAGGCTTTGTATCACTGCAATAGATATTATCTATGCAGTACTTGCAAGTTTTTTCATATTCATCTATTGTTCCGTATAAGTCACAGTCGCAGGCAGCAGAGTTTAGCCTGTCTCCTGTTACGCAAGCAGGTATCTCTTTGCAAGATGGTTGTTGTTCAAGATTATTCTGATAGCAATAAACCTTTGTGTCTCCATCGCAATCTTCTGCTCCTGTCTTTGTTCCATCTCTGTTGCAGTCACATTGCGCATTCCTGTTAAAGACTGTTCCTCCTGGATCACATCTATTATAGTCTTGCTGGGTTTTAGGAAGAATTGATAATGTAATGTCTCTTTTTTGGAAGATTCCCTGATAGCTTATCATATCTTCTGAGCGCGAGTCTGTGCAGGACTGTCCTTCTTCTGGATAATGCCTTAATTCAAGGAATAGATGCCATGGTGCCTGTGTTACAACTGTTGACACAGGTGTTATCTTAATCGTGAACTGCTTTTGCCCTGTTTCTGATACTCCAAGGGGCTTTTGCTTGATCTGGAATTTTATCCCTCCTATTGGAGGAAACTCTGTATCTTTAGTAAATGGAATCCAGGTAGTTCCATCAAGGCTGAAATCTCCATTGAATTTTCCTATACTTGGTGTTTGAACGTGTCTTATCCATATTGGATAGTTTCCTGGAATAGCAGTTATTTCTCCCTGCTCTTCTATCCTGCTTAGCACTAATCCAGTTGGAGTAATCGTATATCTTGGAACTGAGCGTGTGAAATGTGGATCATCCAGCTTTTCTATCATATCTACTTTAAATGGAGAGGGTGAGATTTTTGTAAACTGGGATGAATCGTCTGGATTAGCTTTAACAAGGAAGTCTCTGTTATAGACAGTTGATCCATAGCCATTCTTCAGGGTGACTTGCAGGCACTGGTCTTTTCCCTGTGCATAGGCTTGTAAGTCGCTTATGCTTATTCTATCTCCTGCATAGAATTCCTTGTCCTTGCAGTCCTGGTCTCCGCATTTGATATCTCCAAAGTAAGCTCTTCCTCTTTGATCCCATAGCAGGCCTCCTCCCCTGCATAAGAACTGACCTGAGATAAGATCCCATCTGCATGCTGCTATGTCATGAGTTGTTGCGTCTGTTATTGGAGAATAGAACACTCCAATCCTGTTTCCAACCCTGTTTGCTTCTGGAATGCATTTTTGGAAATCCTCATCATTGTTTACATAGGCAGTAATCTTGACATGATCATACCTGCGGGCTTCTTCAGCAGTGACATGCCTGCTTCCGTCCTGGAATATTCCCTGAGAAACCCTTCTTGAAGTATAGATTATCTTTGCAGGGCCTGGCCTGTCTTGCGAAACCTTGTTTACTGCAGTGCTCTGGGAAACTCCTATGCAATCACAGCCGCCTGAAGGGGAATTCTGGTTCTCTCTTAATCCCTCGCAGCTAACCCCATCAAAGGTGAAAAATTCATTGTCTGTTACGCAAGCAAGGCTGACTGTATAGCTGTCCAGCTCGCAGCCAGGAGCAATCATCCATGCAACCTGGTATTCATATGTTGATAGATCATTAGTTGGATTCCATGTCAAGTATTCCCTGTCAGCCGGGAATGCCCTTGCAGATGTGTAGAATGGTGTTGCATATGCTGTGTCCATGAATCCTTCCAAATCCCATCCCCAATCTCCTGTCATTGCTCCAAGGCAGATCTTGTTTGCAACAGTTTCTTCTCCAACTCCCAGGAAATTATCCATTGCAGCGCTGTCATAATCAGATTGGAGATCAGATGTTGATTCAAATACTCCTCCAAAGATTGAACTGGAACCTGCCTGTATATAATCCTCTATCCCTACTTCATTATCCTTGCCTGTTCCTGACCAAGGCATGCAGCCCTGCATGAAATATGATACTAATCTATATAACCATTTGCATACATATTGAGTAAATATCTCCTTGCATATGCCTGCATCTGCTGTTCCTGTTGTCTTTATCTGCATCAAGCAGTTGTATAATCCCTGCATCATGTTTCTTAGCAAAACAAGCCTGTTCTTTATCTGGCTTACACACAAGCATTGGAATGCTGGAATCATCTCCTGAGGATTTAGATAAGGGCTATCACGGAATATAAAATTATCCTGCCCAAAGCAGGCTGACTTGTCTCTTCCCTCATAATATTTGTACTTGTCATATGTTATGTATCCTAATTTATCATAACGATAATCCCATTTTTCTTTTTCTTCTTCTCCTACTGCTGTAACTTCTGCACGCTCTTCTTTTGTCAGCTTCCTTCCGATGCAATAACAGGTCTGGTCTTTATTTGGACAGATAGCTGACTGTTCAAATGCATGCTCATAATCAAGAACTTCTGATATCTTAGATATGCATTCTCCAGGGGCTCTAGGAGGTTTTGCTTTTTTATCTCCAAGATATCCTCTTTTCTCGCATTCTTCTGCACAATCTTTTTTCAGGATAAGCATTGGCCTTCCCTGATTGTCTCTTTCTGCCTCTAATGTCCTTAGACTTGGAAGTCTTCCAGGACCCGGGACTTCCTGAAGTTCATAGTATGTCCCTCCATCCTCTTTAGTGGTTGTTTTTCCTGAAAATACATACAGCTTGCCGCTATATTCCCAGCAAGGTTTTTTCTGCTTATCAGAGCATTCCTGGTCTGGTCTTAAGAATTTCCTGTCTGTTCCTACTTCTCCTGCGCAGAGCCTTCCTTTTTCTATTCTTTGCCTTACTTCAACAGGTGTTGCTTTTTCTGTCCATTTTGCCGGTGTTCCTGAGCAAAGGAACCTGTCGCAAGCCCACCTGTATAAGTTGTATGCGCTTGCTTCTGTTTTCCATGCAGCTGCTGCTGCAGGACATCGGTTTTCCAATGCCTCTGTGCTCAGATCAGCCTGGGTTGTATCATCAGTGATTGCTCCTCCTGCCCCTATCCTTTTTTTTGTTGTTTTTCCAGGCTTAGGGCATTTGGTCTTATCTTTATCATCTTTAACAGAGATTGTCTTGTCCTGCAGATAATCCCACCAAGACTGCCAGTTTCTGTACATTATTGTCAATGTCTTTGCTGCAAATCCAACAAGGCATGCAATAGCAGCATATTTTACAACAGTATCTAACTGTTTAATTAAATTATTCAAATCTGTGATTGTTTCATTTAAGAATTCTGTTCCATCTTCTAAAAGCCAGTCAGGAAGAACATCACGAGGATCTACCCTGCTTGTATCAACAACATAAGCAAGCCTTATGCAAGAGGTCTGGAACTCTGTTGTCTCATTTCCTCCGTATAATTTATGGGTATATTCAATCTTTATCTTTAACGGGAACCAAAATTGTCTTGACAGGTCTTCTTTCAGATCTTCTGTAAAATCATCAAGCCCTTCAAGCTTGTTCAGATTATATTTCAGATACCATAATGTCTTTTTGTCATTTCCTTTTAATAAAGTTGGAGAATTTGGAATTATCTTGCAGCTCATGTTGTATCTTTCATCTGTAGCCATCTCTGTTGCATCGCAGGCTTTTTCAAATCTTATGCTTTTTATCTGGGGATTTTCTCCAAAGCCTCTGTAAGAAAGATTTAGTATTGCTGATATCAGCTCTGTTCCTTCTCCCAATCTTTCTGGACTTAGAAGATTAGGAGACTGGTATTCAATAAGATTGTTGACTCCCCAGTTCATCCCTCCTGCAAAGCAGGTGCCTATTGTATAGCTTATCTGCTCCTGGGTTACATGTCCTGCAGCATCTCTTACAACAAAATAAAGCTTGACAGTTCTTTCTTCCTGCTTGCCTTCTCCTCTTCTTTCCTGTTCTCTTAGTGATTCAGCTTCTTCTGTTGTTTCTTCTGAAGGAACCGGAGCATAACCAATTTCTATATCTCCTTCCAGTCCTCCGATATGCTCCAGGAAAGGCCCTTCTAAATCAACATCATCAAATTCAAAATGCCCGTTTGGATCAGCATCTGTCTTGAGATGAGGCCTTCCATCCGGCTCTTTGTCAACATATAATTCAACTTTTGCATTGGGCTCTGTATCTCCATCAATGTTTGTTTCTGTTCCTCCCTCGTAGAAAAATGCTCCTGCTTCTGGCTTTAGGTTTTCAATTATTGGGGGAGTTGTATCAAGGATTACTGACCTTGTCAATGATGCTGTGTTGCCTGCCCTGTCAATTGCTCTTATCTTTATGCTGTTTGCTCCTTCTTCCAAGGAAAGAGTTTCTGAAAAGTTTGAAAGTGATTCTCCAAACATAACTTCTTCATTCAAGGATATCTCAAGGAATGCTAGTTCTGAAATTGTTCCTGATATCTCTAAGGAAGGTTCTGTTGTAATGGACGGCAGGCCAGGGATTGTTACCTCGGGCTGGATCAAGTCAACTGTTGAAGAAAAGATTTTTTCAGCGGTGTTTCCTGCTGAATCAACTGCATTTATCCTTATCTCGTTTGTCCTGAATACACTCAGCTCAACACTTGGGAAATTAAATTCTCCTTTTTCATTTGGGTCTGATTTTCTTATCTTTACATCATTTACATACAAGTCCACTCTTGTCAGGGGCTCTGTCTTTCCATTGATATCTATTCTTGCCTTGTTGGAATATTCCGGGATAACAACCTCAATATAAGACGGAAGATTGTCTGTCTGCTGTGTCTGGAAAGCATGCATCTGGCCCCCATTATCATCTTCTGCTGTTCCTCCATTAACAGACTTGACCTTGTAATAATAGACTTTTGAAGGCTGAAGATCTCCTATGAACATTGAATGGTTTCTTGTCTTGTCAATATCTGTTTTTGTCAAAGCAAGATTTTCCTTGTCTTCTCCATAGAATACCCTGCTGTCAGCTGGCTCGTCTGTATCCCATGTTATCAGCGCGAACTTGTCTGTTGAGTCTTTAGCTGCAACATTAGATATTTCCAAGGATGACACTAATGGAAGAAATATGATTAGCTGAACCATGAATACTGCCATTAGTTTCATTGTTTTCTTTATCATTTTTATATTGTGAATTCTGGTGAAGGGACTTGCTGGGACATCTCCTCAAGATTGGTCATATATTCGAAAAATTTCTCTGCATCATCTTCTCCTACATGAGGCCATTCAACTACATGGAATTTTATCTCTCTTGCTCCTTTTATCTTGTTCCAAGGGATTGTCCAGCTTGCTTTATATCCTCCTGATATTGTGCCTCCTCCCAGAGTGGTCTCTTCATCTACTAAAAATATTTCAATATTATATGTATAATCCCATTTTCCAAGGAATTCTAATTCAGATAATACTCCCTGATATTCTGTTGGGAATACTGCTGTACTTTTATGCCTGTCTTTTTTGATTGTGATTATTGCTGACTGGTCTTTCAGAGACTCTTCCTGACCAACTCTTTGCCCGTAAACAGAGTGTTTTACAACTGTTATGTTCTTGGAGATAATTGGTGTTAAGTAAAGGTCAACTGTCTTTTCTGAGTCAGTGCTTACAAAGATATAGTTCTCTTTGTAGCCTTCTTTTGTTCCTCTTAAAACGCCATTCACGCAGAAAGGAACTTGTTTTGTAATAGATGCCTCCTGCCCTCTGAACTGCCATTCTGTCTGTCCTACTGGGCATTTCAATCTGATGCATGTGTAGGTTAGATTAACACCTGGAAGATCATTGTGTTCTTCTCCAAACAATGTTGTGAAATTCTCAAATGTCCTGATTTTTAGGGTGTTTTTTACAGATTCAAGGCAGAATCTTTCTGATGTTTCTCTTGGCTCAAAGTTAAATTCACTTATTCCAAAGTTTGTATTGTCTGGGAAGTTATGGTCAATGCCTGCTTCGAATGCAAAGCTAAATGTGTATTTCTCGTGATTTTTTCCCTGGTCATCTGTTATTGTTGTTAGAACAGGGTATCTTATATCATAAGTGAAGTGATGCATGTGGATGCACATGAATGAAAGCAGATCAAATCCTCTTTGAGCATTTGATTTTAGGATAGGGCCGTCATTTGGCCTTACATACATCTCCATTGGCCATGATTCCTCATAACTGAAGCTTACATGTGTTGTTGGATATTTTAAGTCAGTTACATCCCATATGTAATGGGTTTTCACATACTGCTGGTCTGGAGGAACAGGCTGGTAGCTTGTTTTGTCAACCCTGATCATAGGAAGATTGGCTCTTAGCAATTTTTTTAGTTTTGCCTTTACATCCTGGATATACCAAATTTTTGGGGTGCATGTGAATTCCATTCCTGTATAAGGGATATCATCATCTAATGCCAGCAAGTCAATGGTCCTTACTTCTATGAATTTCTCTAGAATCTCTTCATCAAGGATTTTTCTCGCTAATTCATAAACTGTTTTCAGCCTTACTGGAACTGAAGTCCTGAATTCATTTATTCTTGTTGTCTGATTTTCTGCTAATGACCTTATCTCAAGCCTGTAATCCAGGATAACATCAACGCTTCTGTCTGTCAATTCTACAAATACTTTTCTTGGCTCGAGCTCTATTATCTCAAACTGCTCCTGGAAGGCTTCTAGGTTATCGAGGCATTCATCAAGGTTCTGGTCGATGTAATAAGCCAGATCCTCTTTCATGTAGTCTTCAGAAGGCACTCTTGTTGTGCCTCTAAAATGCCACAAAGGAACTTTTATTGAGGGGAATAATGGATTTGTTCTCAATGAAGCTCCTGGGTCTAGCTCAATATCATCAGGGAACCTGATGAAGCCTCCATTTGCACCTAGAATGTTAAGTCCGTCTCTTGCTATCCTGTTTACACAGCCTCCGACAAAATTATCCAAAGGCTCCAGCTCAGGAGGAATAACCCTCTCTGGTGTAAAAACAGTTACTGCCTCTCTAAAATAGATGAACAGGAAAATAGAAAGTAGTATAATTATTCCAAGGATTATGAAAATCGTTATCTGACCTCTTTTTTTTGACATTTTCTTATTTAGTTCTTTTTAATACTGAATTGATAATGATTGCCTGCTGCCTAGACCATTCTTTGTCTTCATGGGTTTTCATGTATTCTACCCAAAAATCAATAAATTCAAATCTTTCTTTTTGATTTTTCTTTTTGTCAAATATCATCTTAACATCTGTTCATATTTTTTTAACTTTTTCATATTTAAACTATCTTTGAATAATTTTTCCAAGTGTCTGGCATCTTCCATATCTTTGGGAGCTCCAAGGATTTTCTTTTTAAAAGCTATCTGCATCTCGAGTGGAGATATTTTTAAGATGTTTTTTCCTATTTTAACTTCTATAGATTCTTTTAGACTTGTTTTGTCCACTATTGTTCTTATAAGTTTAAACTCCATGTTTGGGACAGCTGCATCTTTTCTGGCAAATCTCACTGCTATATCCTTGTTTAAATAATCGTTATAGATCACTTCAGGATTTTCAGCATTGATGCACCAAAAATTATTTGATAGAATATCCTGATAAAGTTTCTTGAAATCTACCAGATTCATCTTAGGTACTAGAAGGTCTATATCCTCTGTTGTTCTGGTTCTTCCAAAAAGAATACTGACATAACCACTAACAATGACATAGTTTGTATGTTTTTTTAATATATTTGTAAAATCTATAACAAACCTATCTAATTCATTTATTACCTTATCTAATATGATTTGTTTGTTGCTTATTTTCATTTTATATTTTTTTTGTTTCTGATATGAAATATGTTCTTGCCCATGCCATATAGGCTACAAAGATGATTAATGAGATGTAAAGGGAAGACGGAAGCCTTAATGTTATCTTATTTATCAGGAATCCTACAATTAAGATTAACAATCCTGGAAGCAAAAGTCTTGGAAGGGCTTTTGCTCCAAAACTAAATCCTTCTCCGATTGAATTAAATATTGCATTCTTTTTTGTAAACTGGATATAGGTCAATGTTACTAGGTAAGCTGCTGCTAATATTATTATAAAAGCAACATATACCAAGAATACACTTTGTGTTCTTACTAAAACTGCTATGAAAGGTATTATCAATAGAAGACCTAATCCTAAAACTAAGTTGAGCAGCAGAGATTTTTTGAAATATTTTGAAGTGTATTTTTTGCCTAATAGTTTTGAATATATCAATCCTCTTGTTAAAGACCAGACAGCTAATGTAATCACTGCCAGTAATCCAAAGCCAACTATTGCTCCTACAACAAGCCCTCTGATCTGGGATGTTAATGCTACAAGCTCTGCCTCTGATGCCTGCATTATTGCTTCTTGTGTGAGCATTGCAGTGTTTATTCCTTCTCCCTGCTTGTTTACCATGGATGCTACAGCATATGTCAAAGGCATCACTGCTGCATAGAATATCAAATCAAACAGCATAATCTGAAGGAAACTGAACTTTAATCTAAATGAATCCAGAAAATCCTTTAATTGGTCTTTAAAATATTTTAGTTTCATCTTATTCTATTGCATAGCCTACTGTTGATATCTTCTGAATACTTATCAAACTGCCCTCTTTTTATAAAATGTATACAAGCTTTTGTATATCTTACAGTATCCTGCACTATAAGGATGTCAGTTCCTGCTGCACTCCAGTCGTCTCCTGGCTCTATTTTCTGGTTTTCGCTTAACAGATTTTTTGTTTGGCTTCCTTTTGTTAATTGGATATTGAATATAGTGTCTTCTCCATCTTCCTCTTCTATCAATCTCAGGAAAGCTGATACTTTATAGAGATATACTGTTGTTCCGTTCGGATGCTCTGTTGCTGAGCTTATCTTTCCCTCTACATGAGCAGCTGCTGTAGCCAATCCAGCTGGTGTTTCCATAAATGCAACTCCTGATTCATCCAGTTCATTATCAAACCATTCTGAGCATATCCCTGATTTCCAGTATTCAATCCCAAAGATGCTTTCTGAGAAGAACTCGTCAACACCTTCCCTCCATCGAGCCATGTTTTCGTCATCAAGGAATCTTGAGTAAAAGCCTAATCCCTGGAACTCTGTAAGAACATAATTGATTGCTGAGAAAACTGTTTTTGAAGTCCATGCTCCATGCTCATTAGCATATTCTTCTTCTAGTGTTTTCCGCAAAGTTTCGTCTCCCTCATATGAAGGTGCATCAAGCGGCTCTCCGTTTTCATCTGTAAATTTCACTGTAGCAGTCTTTCCATCTTTTGTTATTGTTATTCGCTGAGGCTGTCCTGTTGTACTATCCACTGTATGATCTGTATAGCTTTTTGTGTTGTCAGCTCCTTTATCTGTTTGTTCATATTTTCTTGTTGTTTTTTCTACTACTTTGATCTTATGATCTACTTCTCTGTAAGTTACTGTTCTATCAATCTCTTCTGTCTTTTCCCATCCTGTTGAGGTTCTTGCATTTTTCTCATCGCTTCCTTGTATTTTTCCGTCTCCATTTAAGTCAATGCCATAATCATAAGTCTCTGTTATCCTTGTTTTTCCATCATCTGATACAGTGGTTATTCTCTCTGGATTCCTGCCATCATACTTGTTGTAGACAGTATATCCCTCTACACCTTCATAGGTTCCATGTGCAACTCTTCCTTCTATCTCTCCATCTTTCCTGATTATGAGATTACCTGCACTAGGCTCAACCTTATCAGCGTCTTTGCTTAAAGACAATATCTGTGACATCACTTCTTCATTATTAACAGTAAATTCGTTGGCTCCTGTTCCGAATGTTCCTTTAGAAAATGTTTGTTCTCCTGTTTCCTCATTAACAGTAAATCTTATTGTATATCTCTGGCCTCCTGCTGTTCC
>JAAOYC010000004.1 GCA_018221125.1 Candidatus Woesearchaeota archaeon | reverse complement strand
GTACAGGGTTTTCTCTCTTGCAAGCTCTTTGTTCATTTGCTTCTTGGTTATCAGACCAATGTTTTCTTGATGTGTTATATCTTTTTTCTTCTTTTCATATTCATACAAAAGTGGGTTAGTTACTTTTAATAGTCTGTTTTCAAACTCATAGTTGATCATTGACTCTTTATGCGTTTTATTAAGATTCTTTTTTATTTCATTTAATGCTTTTGTTGATCCATTTAACTTGTTGACTTTTTTTATTGCATCTGATAATCGTTGACCACCTATTCCATCTTTTACTAAATCAGCTAACTCTTCTTGAGCCTTTTTTAGCTCATCTGTTGGAAATAAATCTTTGAACTTTATCTTTATAAGACTTCTTGACCTATCAACTTTTTGCAAAAACTCATCTGTTGTTTTTCCAGCAGCAGCAAACGCTTCTACATAGTCATTCAGCTTTTTAATTTCAGCTTCATATTCAAATTGTTTTTTGTTCTCTGAGTAATCCTCAAGACCAGAAGCGTAAGTGTTGAAGTTTTTGATCAGGTTTTTTGTGACTCCACCTGAAACTCTATCCATCGCTTCCATGCTTTGACGGACTAATATTAAATTGTCATTTGCATTTGTGAGTGATTCTGACAAAAGACCCATTCTAAAATCATATTCACTATCTGTAACTCCCCCTAATGCTTTCTCTTCTTTTAATTCTTTTATCTTTTCTTTAACAACATCTAATGACTCTACAACTCTTAAAAAGATCTCTCTTTTTCCTTCTAAATCTTCAAACAGATTGATAGCACCTATTGTTTTGTAATATTCAGAAAGTTCACTTACAAACTCTCCATAAGTTTTTATGCTTGTCTTTAAATCTCCTACCGCAGATTTTGCAGACAAGGCAGAACCTATAACTTTCATAAGACCCGCCCATAATTGATGAGCACTCAAAGACATCTCAGCCATTACACCAAGTGCTGAAGTCCCTTCTCTTGTTTTTTGCAAAGAATTCTCTGTTCTTTCTGAAGCCTCGCTAAGATCATCCAGTGAAGTTACTATTTTTGGTATAAGGCCATAAAAACCAAAGACGCTTGCTAGGTTTGACGAAGATTTTATAAAAGTTTTCTGTGATTCATCAGTTTCTTTCATTTTTGTATCAAGTTTTTCCAATTCCTCTGTTGATGATGCGAAAGCATCAGTTGTCCCAGTTAAAACAGAAAAGCCTTTTGATAAAATAAGCTCCAATGAACTATAGCTTTGTGCTGTCTCTTTGACATTTTTATTGTTATCTGATAAAGACTCGTTCATTTTGATGAATATTTCTTCGGCAGAAGCCCCAGACGAAACCATTCTCTCTATGTCTTCATTAATCTTTCCAAACATTCCCTCTCTTGCAAAACCAATCGCATCAGCAACAGAGTTTATAAAATCTTTAAATGCAGAATTTCCTTTTGTCATTTGGTAAACAAGCAATTGCCATTGAACAGTAACCCTTGAGATAGCAGCATCTATTGTGTCCCAAATATCACCCATAGAATCAATTTTAATTCCTAGTCTTTCAAAAGCTTTTATCAGTATATCAGTGGTTATTTTTCCTTGTCTTGACATTTCTTTAAGAGATACTTTGCCCATACCCATTGTT
>JAAOYC010000030.1 GCA_018221125.1 Candidatus Woesearchaeota archaeon | reverse complement strand
TCTCTGGCCTCCTGCTGTTCCTGTTTCTGTATCCTTAACCCATCCTTTTTCTTTTATATTTATTTCAGTTACAGCTGTTCCATCTGGCATTGTTGTTGTCCTTTTATTTTCAGAAGATATCAGGACATTGCCTGTTTTTGGGTCAAATGTTGCTCCTGTTGTTTTTAAGGCAGTTCTTGTTGCATCAGTTACATAATGTATCTGCCCATTTACCATAATAGCATTCTTATTCTCTCCAGATGGAGGGGAGATTCCTGTTCCTGCTAAGGATTGAGGAGCTGAAGCAGCAGAATAATATGTAAATGTTGAAACCTTTCCATTTGAATCTATAAAAGTGACATCCTTTCCTGTTTCCCATTCGGTTGGAGGAGCAGTTGTAAATGTTTTTGAGATTGGGTCGTAATTCAAAATATTATTTTCCGCAGTTATAGTTACAGCAGATACTCCACTTCCTATTTTTGGGGGATCTATCGCGCTTCTTAGATTAGATGGAATTCGCTGTATTGCATCGTATTGGTCTTTTGTCAATGAACTTTCTGTCAAGCCTTCCCTTTTATCTTCATTCAATCTTGATGTAGTCAAAGACCATTGATTGCCTCTCTGATACATGTAATAACCCCTGCTTCCTTCTTCTCCGCTTTCGCCAGCAATGAGTGCTCCTGGATTAATCTCTCCTGCAAAAACATTCCCAACTAACAAAATCATCAATACAGTCATTGCAGTGATTAATTTTTTGTTCATTTTAGTCAACTAGTTCGCAATAATCAATTTCATTTTCCATACTCCAGGCATCTTTATCAATGATTGTGGCTACGTCTGTGCCTATCTCTCCTACCATAGATAGTATTTTAATACCTACGCAGATATTATACATGACTCCTCCTTCTCCAGGATGGGTTGTGCAGTGTATGAGGCATGTAGCTGATAACACTGCTCCGATAACTGAAAATGGGTCTGAAACCATGTTCTTGATAGTGTCCATGAAGTTGAAGAACACTGCTGTTATAGGGCATGCATTGAGTACCTCTCCTACCCAGTATTTGCATGTCTGGTAATGCTTTAGATTATCACAGGCACTTTCTGGAACTCCTGAGTAAAGGCTGTCCTGCAGGCAGACTATATAGCCGCATTGTATCTGCCTGTATCTTTCCAGGCCATTCAATATACCTGGGATGCATGCTGTTAAAACAGCGATTATCATGTTATCTTTTGGATTAAGGTAGTCATCTGGCTCTTTTCCAAACTTCCCGAAGTATCTTGTTGCAACTCCTCCTCCGCAGGCATTCAGAATTGCGTTTCCCGCTGTCTGGTAGCTTCCTACCCAGTTCTGCCATGGACCTCCTACATCCTCTGCAGGACGGCAGTTGATGAATTTGCAGAACTTATTTAATGTCACATACGTTCTGTCGCTGTTGTCCCTGACGTATTCTGATTGAACACAATATTTTAATCTTACAGTCCATAATGCTTCTTTTGCAGGGACAGGAGTAGGAGGAGCAGCTATCTCTGCTGCTCCTAGTTTTTTTACAGCAAGAGAAAGAATAACCTTAATGTCCTGGAGAGTCTTTAAAAGCTGGCAAATCATCTCTGCTATATTCCAGAGTTTCCTTAGCTGAGTTATTTTTTCAAACCAGCCGTCAACATATGTCTCCTTTAGGTCATCTATCTTGTCTTCAATCTTGTCGCTTGCTTCTCCAAGAGGATTATCAGCAAAAGGGATTGTTACAACTACAGGCTCTAATTCAACATTAGATAGTCCCCTGTTGTATACAGACATTATCTCAAGTGTGCAGTTGATTGTTATGTTGCCTAGATTTGCAGCATCAATCTTTTTCAAGTCAAATATTATATAAGGCTCTTTGCTGCTTCTTTGGTTGTTGAAGATAGAGATTGCATCTGCATAACCAGTATCTCCTGTGCAGCCTCCCAGTTTTATCTCAGCTGTTTCAGCTCCTTGCGCGCTGTCCAGTTCAATTTTTGCATAGACTCTTTGATTTATTATCGGAGCTGTTTCCTTGTCTATTTTAGAAGGTGATATACTGATGTCATCAACAGTCCAGTAATCTGGAGCAGATTCAAAGTCTTTTTCATATATCACAAATGGGAATTCGATAGTTCTTGAATTTTCAGCTGTGTCAATAAAATCCAGAGCAATTGTTGTATTTAAAAATCCTGAGACAACTGAATCCAGGTCCCATACACAAATAAAATCATCTCCTGTTTTCTGGCAAACTGCTTCCAGATTATCTGCTCCAGACTGGCCATAAACCCTTGAGAAATCTCCAAATGCCCTTACTCCAGAATCATCTGTTCCTCCCACAGTTATAATAACTTCATCATTAGATGCAACCAGTCCTGAAGGTGTTGCCAGTTCTCCAAAAGCCCTTATCTCTGGTAGATTAGCCAATGGGCTGTTCTTATCTATTTTAATCACTGCTGAGCTTATGCCTGATGCCAGGTTACCTGTGTTATCCCTTGCACTGATAAGATAAACCCCTGCAGAACTTCCATGAGACCTTGTGGTTATCTTTCCAATCCATCTGCATATGTATTCATTTCCTGATTCCTCACATCCATCTGCAGGCACAGTGCTGCCATAAGCTGGATTTACATCTGACAGATCAAGGAATATATTATCAGGAGAGATTCCAGAGCCTGTTTCTGTTAATTTAACTACAATATCAGAAGCAACATCTCCAATATAGCCAATTCCTTCATAAGATTCCTCTGTTCCCATGTATGTTACAACAGGAGGAGTTGTATCCACAACAAAAGTTGTTGATGCCAAAGCTGATGCTGAATTTCCAAATGTATCCTCTATATTGAAGACAATATTGACTGTCTGAGAAGAGGTGATTGATATCATGATGCCTGTCCATCTGCATAGATAATCAATTCCTGACCTAAGGCAGGAAGTTGCCTCAACATCTGAGCCTGCTCCCAGTCCTGAGAAATCTGCTTTAACTCCTGCTCCTGATGCTGCGATACTCTCATCTCTTACCCTTATCTCGGCATTTGCAGCAAATGGCTGTCCGGTTATATATTCTTCAAGAAGCATGTCTCCATTCCAGAGCTTGAAAGATTCTGTTATTATCACAGGAGCATCATTGTCAACTATGCTTACAATCTCTTTTTGCCTTGTTGTGATATGGCCTATCTGGTCATGTGCTTTTAGGATAAGCCTGTCTGAAGAAGGCAATGGAAGGGTAATCTCTCCTGAATAACTGCATTCTGATGTATCTTCATCATCTGAATCCATAAAGATCCCGCTGTCCCAGAATTCTATTTTCTTGATTCCTGAGCATTTTGAAAAATCATTCTGCTGATAAGCCATGTCTTTGATAGTATAAGTGACTTTTAGCTCCTGCCCGATCTGCTGAGCATTGACAATATCTATGATAGGAGCAAGATTGTCAATTGTCATTGTCTTTTGGTCATCTGTTTCAACTGTCTGGCCATTGTCATCCACCAATGTGAATACTGCTGGATATTCGCCAGGAGGGAATGTGTAATAGCTTCCTGTGTAAGTGCAGGTAAATTGTCCAGGAGCTCCAGGAGAACATGATGTAAAAGAAAATCCATTAATCTGGACTTGCTCTGGTGTTATTGTATCATCGCCGTCTATCTGGGCAGTTGCTTCAAGAAGCCACCTGTCTCTTGAATCCAGATAACCGTCAACTCCTGCGTCTCCGCTGTATTTTGTCACTGTCAGTTCATCTGCAGCATATACTTTAGAGATATAGACAGGCAGAGTCAGGATTAGCAAAGTCATGAACAATGCTTTTGCATATAGTATCTTCTTAATCATTTTTCAAATAGTGGATTTATTATACTTCTGTATCTTGATGAAAGAGGTTCTATTTCAGGAGATATTTCTTCTATATGTTCAGGAATAGTAGGGCCTATTGCATAGAATATAATCTTATCATTGTTATATAAATCATCTGGTGTTATCTCTAAATAACCAGTATTTTCATTAAAAATAACCCCTCCTGATGGATAACCATTTTCAAACCTGACTTCTGGGATTGTGTATTCTTCATCAGCTCCGAGCAGGGATCCAATAAGGCCTACTCCTGTTGACCTTGTCTCTTCTGGCACTATAACAAGCCTGTACAGCATCATTGTTGAGTCAACATCATAAGTTCCTGGAATCAATTGAAGCATTTCTGACGGCTCTGATTGATCTCCCCTGTATTTGGCAAAGGTTGTTAGTTTAGCTTCTCCTTCAGAATCTGGAATCTTTGTCAAAGTCAATACAATCTCCTCATCCTGTTCAAGAACTGTTGGATTCTGGCTTAATTGTTTTTGACGGGTGTTATAGATGAATTTCTCTACAATTATTTTCTTGTCTGCATAAGGATAGCCTTCTGCAACAACAAGTTCTTCTTTGTCTGTTTTTGCATTAAGGGGTTGTGATGGAATAAAATAATCATCTTTTAAGAATGAAATAACTCCTCCTAAGCAGATTGGGAATGGAGAAACTAAATCTCCTTTATTATCTGTAGTGCCTATTGCACAGCTTTCTGAGCCGCAGGTATACATGACCTGAGCATCTGGCAATGCTTTTTGATTTACTGCATCTTTTACTTTAACTGTTATATTGCCGCTGTTTTTAGATGTAGGAGCACATAATAATGTGCTTGTAGGGATAACTGCCTTGGAATATCCTGGGAATTCATCATTAAGCGGCTTGTTGTTCCTTACATTGGATTCCAAAGCAAACTTAAATGAATATCCTCTTTCATTGAATGCATCTGGGTCTGTTATATCCACAAGAACTGGGAAAGACACATCATAGCTAAAATCATATCTCTGGATGCCTATAATTGTCAGTAGAGGATTGTTTACTGATTCTGGCTGGCAGAGGTCTCCATGGCAGTCCAGGTCAAAATAGATCGGCCACCATCCAAGATAATCAAAATTAACTGAGAGGTAATCATACCTTTTTTCAAAGTTTACAGGAATTTCCATTGAATAGAATGCTGTCTTGATATTATTTCCAGGGAATATTCTTTTTTCATAGTCTAATGTAAAAGGAACTTGTATTGCATTGATATAAGGGGATAAGACTGATTCTATATCCTGTTTTACTTTTATTTCTGACCATATTGTCCCTCCTGCAAAGTTGACCTCTACTTCTGTTTTTGGAGGAAGAGAATCCGGGTCAAGAGCTGAGAATGCAGTAATCAGATTAAGGACCTGCGTTTCAAGGAAGGTATATTCTGTTTCTGCTGTTGTTATGTCTGTTGCCAGATCATACATCTCTTTAAGTTTCAAAGGATGGGAGACATAGAATCTTTCAATATCATGGGTTGTATCTCCTTTTCTTATTTCAAGAGGATAGTCAATAAAAATACTTACATCAAAATCTCCAATCAAGGTTGTTGTTTTTAATCTTCCTTTTTCTTCTATTTCAAAGCCTTGTTCTATAAAAGGAGCATAGTTGTTTAAGCAGATTTTTAATTGCTCATCAACATATTTATCTACCTGCGCTTCAATTGAATTGTCCTCTCCTGATGTCCTGTATAAAGGAGGCCTTAATGAATTGAATTCACAGTTTCCTTTGCAGTCATTTGGAGCATGGAGATAGTGCCAGTAAGGGATTTTTAAGTTTGAGCCTGGAGAAAACTGTATTCCATCTGCTTCTGTTGGATTCAAGGAGCTTGCGGTGATTGCAAACGCTTCTGGGGATATATATCCGCCCTGGTCTCCTAGTTTTCTTAATGCTTCTTCTGATATTGCTGACAGACATTCTTCTGTGTATATTCTTACAGGCCTTAGTTCAGCAGGCATCTCTGATATTGCATGGATTAATTCTGGTGTTAGCTTTTTTTCTGTTACAAAAGAACGTATTAAGAAAAATGATCCAACTAATATTAAGATTATTATCCCTAGTATTATAAATAGTGTTATCTGTCCCCTTTTTTTCACTATTATTCCCCTCAATGAGAAAATACAGCTCTGCCCTTTATAAACTTTTTGAATGTTTAACTAGGAAATCAGGAGTTGTTTACATTGTTGAGTAATATTACAAACTTTTAAATATTTTGAGTTTATTTCATAATATATGGCTCCTAGGTTAGCTGATTATATCAAAAAACAGCTTGAAGCTGGGTATGATATAGATACAATCAGGAATTTTCTTATCAGAAATGGCTATGATTCCAGAGATATTGATGAAGCTGTTGATTATATCTATGGAAAGCCTAAAAAAGAGCTGCCTTTGAAGACAATAGGGGTTATTGTAGTTGCTATTGTTGTTCTTTTGTTATTACTGCTTATTATTAGAGGTTGCGGCAAAGAAGAAGTTGTTGTTACAACTGTTATTTCTGAAGTTATTGAAGAAGAGGTTATTGAAGAGGTTGTTCCTGCAATCATTGAAGAGGAGATTATTCCTGAATTAGGAGAATGCCCTGCAAGCTGTGATGATTTTGATGAATGCAC
>JAAOYC010000029.1 GCA_018221125.1 Candidatus Woesearchaeota archaeon | reverse complement strand
TGGTATGTCCTGAACAAGAAAAAACAAGAATTAAAACTGACAAAAAAAGATGTTGAATCCTTTATCCTGTATATAATCCTTGGAGTTATTTTAGGTGCAAGATTATTTGAAGTCCTGATATGGAATCCTGTTTATTACTTCTCTAATCCATTGGAGATATTTGCAGTCTGGAAAGGAGGATTATCTCTGCATGGAGGTCTTGCAGGAGCAGCATTAGTGCTTTACTTTTTCTGCAAAAAATATAATATAAAATTTCTAAAACTTGCAGACATCCTGGTTCTTCCTGGTTTGTTTGCACTGGCAGTAGGAAGGATTGCAAACTTCATCAATGCAGAACTGGTTGGAACAGTAACAAATGCAGGATGGTGTGTTAAATTCCCAGGCTATGAAGGCTGCAGACATCCAGTGCAGTTATACGCATCAGCAGGAAGATTCATATTATTAGGCTATCTAGCTGCATTAAAAAACATAAAGAAATTCAAAGATGGTTTCCTTTTCTGGAACTTCATCCTGTTCATGGGCATTGGAAGATTCATAACTGATTTCCTAAGAGACGACCCAAGAGTACTGGGCCTAAGCATGGGCCAGTATCTAAGCATTGTAATGGTTATAGTGGCTGGTTATGTTTTGATTAAGTATTATAAGAAATCACAATAAACTTTTTATAAACCAAAGAAATTCTTATCAGTATGGGATTAGCAACACTTTTAGAAAAAGTAGGAATATTAGAAGTTCCAGAACCATCAGAATATCTTGTATATAATGTCTATATTGGCATAGGAGGATGGAGAGGACCATTCAAAACCAAGCATGAACTTAAAAGAATGTTTGGACTGATGGAAGAAGCAGATAAAACCTATGAAGGCTTATTTTGTGTGACTAATTCTGGAAGATTAATCAAAGGATATGAAAAAGGATTGCATATATTTAAAGGAGAAGTTGATTTAAGTGAAATCTATCCTGGAGAGAGGAAAGCGCCGCATGTTCATTGGGAAAAAGGACATTTTCTTGATGATATAATAAAAGGCGGAAAAATATTTTTCAAAGAAGAAAAAAAACGATTTGAAAGAAGAAAACAAGAAAGAGAACTTGCTAAATATATAGAATTTGATGTTCAAGAACCAAAACCACTATACACTTTAAATGGATTTTACTCATTACTTCCAGATCAAGAACCAAAAACAAAAATTAATGCTCTTGTAGATAGATTAGATCATGAAGTTAGATTTGAAGATGAAGGAAAGTTCAGTAAATTCAAAGAAGATTCTATCGCAAGTGAAACATTAAAATTAAAACTTTTTGAAAACAAATATAGAAGATTAGTTTCAGACCAATAAGCAAAAAGCTTAAATCACGAAGGTTTTTAAACATATCAGACTTCTAGAATTTTATGGACAGTGTTACTGAATACATATATGCAGTAGGGAATCCTGAGCAGCTTAGAGATGGGGATTTTAATAAGATGCCTAGTGCAGGGACTATTAAAAGATTAGACGTAGATCTTACAGAAGAATCTCTAATAGTTCCAAGATTTTTAGGAGTGTATCAAAAAACAAGGATAGTGCCTGATGATGATGTAACCCCATCAAAAGTATACGAATCTTTTGAAGATATGTTCAATAGAATATTAAGACTTGGGTTAATGTTAAAGACAGGAACTGTGGATAAAGTAGACCCTCTTCTTATATGTATAGGATATGATGGTGATCTTTGGACTCCTGAACTTGTAAAGATGGCTATGAAAGATAAAATAGGAAGATTAAAAGTAGCTTCATTGGATGATTTGCCTAATTTCTACGATAAAGATACTGCTGGAATAGAATTGTTTCTGGAAGAACATAATGAACTGACAATAAAAGGAAGAGCTACAGAAGATGTTCTTAAAAAATTAGAACCGCAAATGAAATATCTTTTAAAACATTTTCCTCAATTTGGTATGACTAGATTAGAATATCTTGTATTAAACATTGTTCAAGATAAGGGAAGAACAACAGGACTTCTATTATAAGAAAGTGCAAACATTTAAATACAATATTTCTTAATTAACTAAAAAAGAGGTATATAGATGTACGATGTCATAACTATAGGTTCTGCAACAATTGATGTATTTGCCAATATTTCTAAAAAAGTTCATGAATGCAGACTAGGAGACAAGGTTCTTATTGAAGAGATTGTATTTGAAACAGGAGGAGGAGGGATAAACCCTGCAGTTGCTTTATCAAGGATGGGATTAAAAGCAGCATTCTTAGGAAAACTCGGCCATGACCATAATGCTTTCAAGATCCTTCATGAACTAAAAAAAGAAAATGTAAAAATAATAAAAACAACTCCTTCAAAATATTCAACATCATACTCATTTATCCTGAAAAGCAAGCAGGAAAAAGACAGGATCCTATTTATCCATAAAGGAGCATCTGACCATCTATTATACAGCGAGATAAATAAATCAGAACTAAACACAAAATGGATCTACTTAGCCACAATGCTAAATCAGTCATTCAAGACAGCAAACAAGATAGCAAAATATGCTAAAAAGAATAATATAAGACTGATGTTCAATCCTTCTACCTATCTTGCAAAAAAAGGAAAAGGAAAATTAAGAAACATCCTGAAAGCAGCAACCATTCTAGTCCTAAACAAATCAGAGGCAAAATTATTGCTAAAGACAAAGTCAAACAACATTCCAGATATTGCAAAAGGATTATACAACCTAGGCCCTAAATTAGTTGTTGTAACAGAAGGCTCAAAAGGGATTGCAGCTTATGATGGTAATAACCTGTACACAACGCCTGCATATCAGGTTAAAGTTGTAAACACAACAGGAGCAGGAGATGCTTTTGCATCAGGCTTCTTGGCAGGAATCCTGCATAAACAGGACATAACTCATGCTTTAGAATTAGGGATGGCTAATGCAGCTTCTGTAGTCCAATACTTTGGAACAAAAAATAAGCTGTTGACATACATTCAAGCAAAAAAATTTATAAAGAAAAGAAAAGAAAGGGTTCTTATCAGAAGATTGTGAGGGGATTATATGACAGTAAAAATCTATACAACACCAACATGTCCATGGTGTAAAAAAGTAAAAGAATTCTTTAAAGAAAATAATATTGAATATGAAGAAATAGATGTTGCTTCAAACCAAGAAGCTCAAAAAGAGATGATTGACAAGTCAGGACAGATGAGTGTTCCTGTCATTGATATTGACGGAGAAATAATAGTTGGCTATGATGTTGAAAAGCTAAAAAAAGCCCTCAACATAGGTGCATAAAAATGGTAATGGCAAGTGTTAAATGCCCTGAATGCGGCTTTGATATTGAAATAGAACTTCCAGAGAAAAAAAGCATTATAATAAAGACATGCCCTAAATGCAAAAAAGATATCTGCGGACCAGATGGCTGCTGTATAACAGTGTGCAAATGTCCATGTGACTAAGGAGGAAGAGACAATGTATGACATAATAATAATAGGAGCAGGAGCTGCAGGGATAACAGCAGCAATCTATGCAGCAAGAGCTAACTTAAACTTTGAAATAATATCAAAAGATGTTGGGGGGCTGACATTATGGAGCCCGGATATTGAAAACTATACAGGCTATCATAATCTTACAGGTATTGATTTGGTTGAAAAATTCAAAGAGCATATGGCTGATTACAAAATCAATGTAAAAGAAGAAACAATAACAAAAGTAGAGAAAAAAGATGATAATTTCATTGTTAAGACAGAAAAAGAAGAATATGAAACAAAATCAGTTGTAATTGCCTCTGGAAGTTCTCCGAGAAAACTAGAAGTAGAAGGAGCAGACAAATTTGAAGGAAAAGGCCTTGCTTATTGCGCAACATGCGACGGCCCTTTGTTTGCAGGAAAAGATGTTGTTGTTATCGGAGGAGGAGACTCTGCATTGGCAGCTGCATTGACATTGATACAGATGACAAACAAAGTCTATATCCTGAATCTCACAGAAGAACTGACTGGAAAAGACAAGGCATTAAGCGAGAAAGTCCTTAAAAGTGAAAAAGTTGAAGTGATTAATAATGCAAAATCAAAAGAAGTCTTTGGAGAGGAATTTGTTACAGGAATTAAATACGAGCAGGATGGGCAGGAAAAAACATTGGATGTCCAGGGAGTGTTTGTAGAAATAGGCCACATAAGAAATACAGATATAGTAAAAGATTTAGTTGAACTTAATGATAAAAAAGAGATTGTAACAGACAAGACAGGAGCAACCTCCCAGCCAGGAATATTTGCAGCAGGAGATCTAACTGATTTGCCTGGAAAACAATCTATCATAGCAGCAGGAGACGGCTCAAGAGCGTTGTTAAGTGCATTTGCCTATGTCTCAAAAAAGGGGTAAAAAATGGAAGAAGAAATAAAAGATATCCAAGAAGAAAAGAAAGTAGAAGAAAAAAGATGCAAGATTTGCGGCAAAGATCCAGGAGAAGATGGATTATGCTCTAGATGCGGATGCTGCTCTGAATGCTGTAAATGTGGAGAAAATATCTAAGATGGTCAAGCATGGTAAATTAACTTTTGAATACAACAAGATAACAGATTATATTTTCTTAGGAACTAATCAGTGCTGCCAGATACACTTCAAAAACGAGCTTCTAAAAAAAGGAATAAAAGCAGATATAAGTTTAGAAAAAGAACGCATTGATGCTCCATTTGGAGTTGAATATTATCTTTGGCTTCCAACAAAAGATCATACAGCCCCATCTGAAAAACAATTAAAGCTTGGAATTAATTTCATAGACAAACTAGTAAAAAACAAAATCAAAGTTTACATCCACTGCCAAAGAGGACATGGCCGTGCCCCAACATTAGTTGCTGCTTATCTAATATCAAAAGGAAAAACAGTTAAACAAGCAATAGATTTTATTAAGAAAAAAAGACCTGTTATCCATCCAAACAAGATTCAGATAAATGCTTTAAAGAGGTTTAAAAAATGACATTCAAAATAACCATAGACAAGGAAAAATGTATTGGCTGCGGAGCTTGCGTAGCAACATGCGATAACTATGAATTAAAAGATGGAAAAGCTATTGCAAAAAAGACAGAAGTCAAAGAGCTTGGCTGCAATCAGGAAGCAGCAGATAGCTGTCCTGTTGATGCAATAACTGTCAAAGAGGTGGAATAAAATGGATATATTTTGGGTAACTCTGCTGGCAAGTGTATTGGCATGTGTTGTGACTACTATAGGTATATATGTAATAAACAAATTCTCAAAATGGGGCAAAAAAAATGCTGTTTACTTTATGGCCTTTGCAGCAGGAGTGCTTATCTCTGTATCTTTCATACATATAATCCCAGAATCCTTTGAGATGAATAAATCTGCTCCAATATTTTTACTTGTAGGATTCTTAGCATTATTGGTGATAAACAGATTTCTAAGCATGTTTAAATGCGGGGAAAAAAACTGCAAAAAGAAATTTCATGCAATTATCCCAGTATTGGGGATTGGTTTTCATTCATTTATAGACGGAATTATCTATGCAGTGGCATTTAAGGTAAGTGTATTCACAGGAGCATTGGCTGCAATTGGAATGGTGCTTCATGAATTCCCGGAAGGGATTATAACATATCTCTTATTGATCAAAGGAAAATTCAAAAAATCAAGAGCATCATTATATGCTTTCCTTGCAGCAGCAATAACAACACCATTAGGAGCATTGATATCATGGCCGCTTATCAGCACACTTACAAAACCCATGCTCGGAATTTTGTTGTCATTATCAGCAGGCTCACTGGTTTATGTAGGGGCAACACATCTGCTTCCAGAAGTGCAGAAAGAAGAAAAAAGATTTTCATTGCTTGCCATGGCTGCCGGAATAATCGTGGCTATTATCATAGTTTTATCACACGGAGGTTAAAAAAATGATGTCAAAAATACCAATAAAAGAAGACCTTAGCAGTATGGAAAAAAAGGACATAAACAACGAAATCTTAAGAGTAGGAATGATAGCAGAGCTGGATGCAGTAAATCTATACGAGCAGATGGCTGCAATGACAACTGACAAGAACATAAAAACTATTTTATTAGATATAGCAAAAGAAGAAAAAACACATGTAGGAGAATTCCAGGCTTTATTGTTAAAAAGAGATAAAGAGCAGGTCAAGGAGCTGGAAGCAGGCAAAAAAGAAGTTAAAGAAGAAGTAGGGGAATAAAGATGGTCAAGCTATGGAGATGTGAAATATGTGGAGACCCTTATATAGGAGATGAAGCTCCTGCAAACTGCCCATTCTGCGGAGCAAAACAGAAATTCATAAAAGAATTCAAAGAAGCAAAAGCAGAGTTTGATGTTGAACTTAATGAAAAAGACAAGGCAAATGCAGAGCATGCATTAGAAGTAGAGATAAGCAATGCAGCATTTTATTTCTGCGCAGCTGAGAAAGTTTCAGAAGAAGAAGGAAAAAAGCTGTTTAAAGCCCTGGGCAAGGTAGAAGCAGAACATGCAGATGTATGGAAGAAAATCCTAAAACTAGACAGCATTCCAAAAGGCAATGATTCCTGTTCAACAGATTACAAAGAAGACCTGGAAGATTCTCATGCAAGAGAAGAAAGAGCAATAAACTTCTACAAGCAAGCAGCAGCAGAATCTGAAAACCAGAGAGTAAAAGAAATCTTTGAAGTATTTGTTGAAGTAGAGACAGATCATCTAAAATTATCAGAAGAAAGATTAAAATAAGAGGTAAAAAAATGGAAGAAAATATTGGAAAAACAGATAAGAATATCAGGATGATATTAGCCTTAGTATTTGCTTATCTTGGATATGCATATACTCCTTGGCTGTATATAGTTGCAGTGATCCTTGTAGTGACAATTGCAACTGGCTCTTGTCTGCCGTATAAATTGCTTGGGATAAGTACTAACAAGAAAAAATAATTCAAAGGTAAGCAAAACCCTCGTAATGGGTACAGCAAGAGAGCTTTGCAATGTTCATGGATTGTGGAAAAGTGAATCAATGAAAATTAAAAATTTTCAAGCTTAATTTTTGTGAACAAAAATGAAGAAATGCGCTAAATGCGGATCAACGAACATCAAATCTGTTGAGTTTATGGGCTCTAAAGTATATTACTGCAAAGACTGCGGCTATGATGAACGTGATGCTTTGTCAGTAGTTCCAGAACAAAGAACTTCTCAAAGAGAAAAAACAAGACATTCTCCTTACAGGACAGGCGGAGGAAAAAGAACAAGATGAAACAAGAAGGATTTTACAAAGACCTAAACAAATTGATGGAGTTTCCGAAAGAAGGTATCTTCAGCACAGTTCTTGCTAAAGCAGACAACTATAGCTACACACTTATGTGCTTGTCTGCAGGCACTGAGATAGATGAACATACATCAACAAAAGATGGAGTAGTGCAAGTGCTGAAAGGCAAAGGAATATTTACCTTGTTTGGCAAAGATATAGAGATGAAACCAGGAGTCTTTATCTTTATGCCAAAAGATGCTCCTCATCTCCTTAAAGCTGAAGAAGACTTGGCTATACTTCTGCTTCTAACAAAATAAGAAGTTTTAAACAATGATCTTCTTTCAGAACCCCAAGCTTAAAACTTTTGCAAAGTTTTAAAAACTCTTTTCTTTTTTTATTTTGATATGATAAAGGCAGTAGGATTATTCTCAGGTGGACTGGATTCTCTTCTAGCTATCAAACTAATACAAAAGCAGGGTATAGATGTAATTGCTGTTGCTTTCAGGTCTCCTTTCTTTATAGCAAATCAGGAAAAGAAAAAAAAGCTGGAGAAAACAGCTAAAACACATAAATTCAAAATCAAATTCATAGAATTAGGAACAGATTATCTAAACATGGTAAAAAAACCAAAGCATGGACATGGAAAAAACATGAATCCCTGCATTGACTGCCATGCATTCATGCTAAAAAAAGCAAAAGCCTATGCAAAAAAGATTAAAGCAAAATTCATATTCACAGGAGAAGTTCTTAATGAACGTCCAATGAGCCAAAACAGAGGTTCATTAAACATTGTAGAGAAAGAAGCTGGATTAAAAGGAAAACTTCTAAGACCCTTGTCTGCAAAATTACTAAAAGAAACAGAAGCAGAGAAAAAAGCCTATGTTGACAGAAATAAACTGCTTGGACTGAATGGAAGAAGCAGAAAACCCCAATTTGCGCTGGCAAAAAAATTCAAGATAAAAAAATTTGAAACACCAGGAGGAGGCTGCGTATTAACTTATGAAGCATATTCAAACAAGCTTAGAGATTTATTCAAGCATAAAAAAATACCATCTTTAGAAGATGCAAAACTTCTGAAAACAGGAAGACATTTTAGAAAAGGAAAAAACAAAATCATTGTCGGAAGAAATCATGAAGAAAACAAAATATTGGCAAAGCAAAAAGGATTGAAATTTGAAGCAAAAGGAGTAATGGGTCCAACAACACTGTTGACAGGGAAGCCAACAAAAAAAGCAATTGAATTAGCAGCTTCTTTAACAGCAAGATACTCTGATGCAGAAGAAGATAAGGTTGCCGTCAAATACAATAACAAAGAAATTATTGTTAATAAAATAAAAGAAGAAAAAATAAAAAAAATAAGAATTTAGCTTATTCTTTCAAACCCGCATAAATAAGGTATGCTCCTATTGGTAGCACTATGTGGGAATACATTAAGAAAGGTTGTGCAATCATTCCAGTGTGGTCTATTATCATTGCCACATTAAACAGTCCTAAAGATACTATAAGTCCCCACATCAATTTCTTTTTTGCCTTTACTGCATCAATCAAAACAGTCATTATCACTAGAATTATTGTTATTATTGGCATTCCAAGTGCTAATATCATATCAATCATTTCCATAGCCATTTGTTTCACCTCCTTTAGTTGATTTTATGTATTAAATTATTCTAGTATTTAAAAGTTTAGCAAAAAGATAAATTTAATAAAGAAGTCAAAGTTAATAGACTAAATAGCAAAGAAATTGAAAAACTAAGAATATGAAAAAACCAAAAAAATGGGCAAAAGTAACTCCAGGAGGATTATACGGCTGGAAAAAGACTCAGGCAGATTCCATAAGACACACTATCCTAAATAAAGCAGTCAAGAAAGACAGCTATGCAACAATCATAAGAAGACTGAATCAACTGAGGAATATAACTAAAGACAGGGAAACAAAAGCTACTATGGAAAAAGATATGGCTTATTTGAAAAAGAAACATGGACAATAAAAAATTAAAAATAAGAGAAAGATGCAAATTTCCTCATAATGAACTATTTTTCACAGCATTGATATCATTGATAATATTCTTGATGATGGAGTTATTTGTAAGGTCTTTTAATTTATACAAGCATTTGCCTTTTGTTGACATCCCGTCTCATTTCTTTGCAGGCATAGCTTTATTCATAGGAATCTACTGGGTTCTTTCATTGACAGCAATCATTAGAAAAAAGACTTGGGCAATATTGCTCACTTTTATAGCATCAATATTCTGGGAAATACTTGAAACACTGGAAGATCTAGTATTGCCTAATCCTTCTTATCTAAAGGACATATTCTTTTGGGACGGATTCTGGGATATTATTGTGGCAATTATTGGAGGATTATTTGGTATTGGAATATTGTATGCATTAAAATACAGAACATTATTTTTCAAAGAACTAAAATTTAGATAAAATGGACAACAAAAAACTCGGGATAATACTGATAATAATCGGAATTGTTTTAGTTACAGCAATCTATGTTGCAAAAGCAAAAGAAGATGTCTTAATTAATAAAATAATATTAGAAGAGGGATCTTGTTTTTTAGATGATGGGACTTGTTTGCATGAAGATAGAGATGCAAGTTTTTATATTCTAGGCTGGATTTTTTCTGCTGCAATAATAACATTAGGAGCTTATCTTGTATTCTTTGAAAAATCACAGCAAGCAATACTCTCAACACTGGAAAAACAAAAGCAAATCCAGGTTGGAGAAGAAAAATTCAGCATCCTGCTTAAAGGCTTAACTTCAGAAGAAAAGAAAGTAATCAAAGCAGTCAAAGAACAGGACGGCATCACGCAGCAGACATTAAGATTAAGAACAGATTTGCATAAATCTAAATTAAGCATCGTCTTGGATGGCTTAGAGAAAAAAGGATTGGTTGCAAGAAAAGCAAAAGGAAAAACAAAGCAAGTATTTCTTAAAGTTAACTTGTAAATGTTTAGAAGTCTTAAGAACTTTTATATACTTCTTATAAATAATAATATACATGAAAAATTTGATACTTATCTTAGGGATTATTAGTATGATCTTAATTTCTGGTTGTTCACCAAAAACATATTCAAATCAACAAATTAATAATCCAAAGCAGATAACTCTCCCTATAGATAATGCTAATGAAGCAACACAATACTCTTTATCATTAGAGCAAGTTAGGTCAGAATTAAATAAACCTCTTGAAGGACAAATGGCAGAATATAATAAATATGACTGGTGGGTTCAAACTTCTAAAAGAGGTCCATCACGAAATCATCCAATTGAACAAGAGTATAGTGGACAAAAAATATGGATTATAAATTGGTTCAAAGGCCCTGGAAAATGTAAAAGTCCTCACGGATGTCAAATAATTATCGCTTCTGAGGGTAGTATTGTGTATGATCTTCATTGTAATGATGGTTGGAATTGTAAATAATACAAAAAATAGCCTAAATCTCGTTATAAACGATTAGTCCTAAGAATTCTGGCATTACAGCCCTTTTCAATACTTCAGTTTCAGTGCTAAAGTATATATCAAACATGCTATTTCTAGTATAAATCGGAGTTGATACTATGAAAAACATAAAAATCAAAACAAAAGGCATGCACTGTTCTTCTTGTGAAATGCTTGTAAAAGATTCTTTAGAAGAATTGGATGGAGTAGAGAAAGCAGAAGCAAACTTTAAATCAGGAATAATAGGGGTTAATTTTGACGAAAACAAAGTAACTGAAAGCAATATTCTAAAAATCATAAAATCAGAAGGGTATAAAATCAAATGATAGTTCAAAAATGTAAATTTTTGATACTCCAGAGAAATAACCGGAGGGAATTTCGATGACAACAAAAAAATTCAAAGCAAAAGGAATGCATTGTGGAAGTTGTGAAAGATTGATAGAAAAAAGTGCAGAAAATATGGAAGGAATTCAAAGCATTAAAGCAGACTATCCAACAGAAACAGTTGAAGTAATTTTTGATGAAAACAAAACGAATTTAGGGGATATTTTCAAAGCTGTTGAAGAAAAAGGATATGATTGCTCTTTAATTCTGGAAAATAAAGAATCAGAACATTATACTATTGATAAAAAATTCTTTGGAATCGCATTTGCAATAATTGGAATTCTAGTAGCTGGTTATTTTATATTCAGAATGGCAGATGGAATTGCTCTTCCTGAAATAAGTGCAAATATGGGCTATGGCTTATTGTTTTTAGTTGGATTACTGACAGGATTCCATTGTGTAAGTATGTGCGGTGGTTTTGTAGTAAGCTACACTGCAAAAGCTGCTGAACAAGGAAGAAAATCTCATAAATCCCATTTAATGTATGGTGTTGGAAAAACACTTTCATACACAATCATAGGAGCAGGATTTGGTTTATTAGGATCAATAATCGCATTCACTCCAATGATGAGGGGAGTTGCAGGAATAATCGCAGGATTATTCTTAGTTGTCTTTGGCCTGAATATGCTTAATCTATTTCCTTGGTTAAGGAAAGTGAGAATTCAAACACCTCATTTTTTAAGTAGATTTGTGGGCAAAGAATCTCAAAAACATAGCAGCCCCCTCATTATTGGATTATTAAATGGATTGATGATTGCTTGCGGCCCACTGCAGGCTATCTATATAATGGCTGCAGGAACAGGGTCTGCTTTAGAAGGAGCAAAACTATTATTTGTATTTGCATTAGGAACCCTTCCTGTAATGCTTGGTTTTGGATTCTTCACAAGCTTTATCTCAAGCAAAGCAACTCACAAAATTCTAAAAGCCTCAGGAGCAATTGTTATTGTATTAGGATTAGTCATGATCAATAGAGGATTGGCATTAACAGGAACAGGATTTGATACAAATTCTTTATTCGCTTCTGTTTCAGCAGGTGATAATGCAATAACAGGAAATGTTGCCGCTATAGAAGACGGCTATCAAATAATCAATATGGAAGTAAATAGGTATGGATGGGAGCCTGATAAATTTGTCCTTAAAAAAGGGGTTCCTGTAAAATGGATAATCAATGGAAAAGAAATCAATGGCTGCAATAATGCCATACAAGTCCCAAAATTAGGATTAAAGTTTGACATCAAAAGAGGAGAACAGGTTATTGAATTTACTCCAGATAAAGAAGGGGTGATTTCATGGAGCTGCTGGATGGGAATGATTCCAGGGGTATTCATTGTCAAAGATAATATTGACATAAGCGATGATGTTGCTGTTCAAAAAGAACTTGCTGCTGCTCCAAAACTTAAAGCAGGATCTTGCGGTGGAGGAGGAAGCGGTGGCTGTGGCTGTGGAGGTTAGATAAAAATGCAATGCGACGAATTCAAGGATTCTACTTATGGAAGCGAATTATTCTGCAGGACTTGCGGAATGGATATTGGATTAAATTCAATAAAAAGAAGAGATGAAATTTATTGTTGTGAGGATTGTACAAAGGCAATATGAAAAAAATAAATATTGACATTAAAGGCATGCACTGCCAAAGCTGTGTTACTTTAGTAGAAAGATCTCTAAAAAAACTAGATGGAATTCAAAATGCAGTAGTCAACCTAACAACAGAAAAAGCAACAGTAGATTTTGATAATTCAAAATTAAAACAAGAAGATATTTTAAAAACAATAACAAAAAAAGGTTACACTTGTTCTTTAATTCAGGGAAAAACAGATGCAAATAAAGAAGCTAAAAAAAGAAAACAAGAATTAGGCAAATTAAAAAAACTATTTTATTTTAGTTTATTGTTTGCAGTTCCTGCATTTGTTATTAGCATGGTATTATCCATGTGGCTTAAGATAGATATTCCTTACGAAGGATATATTTTGTGGGTATTAGCAACACCTGTCCAATTTATTGTTGGAGCGCAATTCTATAAAGGAATGTGGAATGCTTTAAAGAACAAATCAGCAAACATGGATACATTAGTTGCAATAGGAACAAGTGCTGCTTATTTTTATAGTGTTTATGTGGTTCTAACTGGTGGAATGGGGCAGTATTTTGAAGCATCTGCTATATTAATCACATTAGTTGTAATGGGAAAATTATTAGAAGCAATTGCAAAAGGAAAAACATCAGAAGCAATAAAAAAATTGATGAATCTTTCTCCAAAAATTGCAACTGTTATAAAATACAATAAAGAGATTAAAATACCTGTTGATGATGTTAAAGAAGGAGATTTAATAATAGTTAAGCCTGGAGAAAAAGTTCCTGTTGACGGGGTTCTTACAGAAGGACATTCTTCTGTTGATGAAAGCATGATCACTGGAGAATCCATACCAATAGAAAAGTCAAAAGGAGATAAAGTAATCGGAGCAACAATCAACAAGACAGGCTCATTTGTATTCAAAGCAGAAAAAGTAGGGGCTAACACAACATTATCTCAAATCATTAAACTAATAGAAGATGCTCAAGGAAAAAAAGCACCAATTCAAAGATTTGCAGACACTATTTCTGCTTACTTTGTTCCTGTTGTTATTCTAATTGCAATTGGAACCTTTCTCACATGGAAATTTGGATTTGCTAAAGAATTTTCATTTGGTTTAATTGCAGCTGTCTCTGTACTAGTTATTGCATGTCCTTGTTCATTAGGATTAGCAACACCAACTGCAATAATGGTTGGAACAGGAAAAGGAGCTAAAAAAGGTATCCTAATCAAAGGAGGAGATTCATTAGAAACAGCACATAAATTAAAAGCAGTTATATTTGATAAAACAGGAACAATAACAAAAGGTGTTCCTTCTGTTACTAATCTTGTTTCATTAAATCCAGGATCAAAAGAAAAACTACTGCAGACAGTAGCATCAATTGAACAGTTATCAGAACATCCATTAGCAGAATCAATTGTTAAAGAAGCAAAAGATAAAAATATTACATTAAAAAAAGCAGCTAATTTCAAAGCAATTCCAGGACATGGAGTTAGTGCAGATCTAGGAAGGGAAACATACTATTTTGGAAATAATAAATTAATGGCAAAATATAATATTAGCATTTCTCCAAAGATTAAAGAAGATATAGAAAACCTAGAAGAAGAAGGAAAAACAGTTATGCTTCTAGGAAGCAATAAAAAACTAAAAGGTATTGTTGCTGTAGCAGATACAATAAAAGAAACTTCTAGAGCTGCTGTAAGAAAATTGCAGAAAATGAAAATCTTTGTCTATATGATAACAGGAGATAATGAACGTACTGCTAAGGCAATTGCAAAACAAGCTGGAATAAATCATGTATTTGCAGAAGTTCTTCCTGAAGACAAAGCTAATTATGTTAAAAAACTTCAGAAAAAAGGAAAGGTTGCAATGGTTGGAGATGGTATTAATGATTCTCCTGCTTTAGCTCAGGCAGATATTGGGATTGCTATGGGCTCAGGCACAGATGTTGCAATGGAAACAGGAGATATTGTATTAATGAGGAATGACCTTGAAGACGTTCCTACAGCAATAAAACTAAGCAGAATGACTATGAGTAAGATAAGACAAAACATGTTTTGGGCTTTATTCTACAACACATTGGGAATCCCTATTGCAGCATTAGGATTTTTAAATCCAATGATTGCAGGAGGAGCAATGGCATTAAGCTCTGTTTCAGTTGTATCAAATTCATTACTACTAAAAATGAAAAAATTATAATGAGGAAAAAATAAATGAGAAAAACAATAATAATAGGAATCTTAGCATTATTAACAATACTAATAGCAGGATGCAGCAGCAGTCCTACAGGAAATGCTGTTGCAGATGAAGAAGTTATAACAATACCTTTATCAGATTTATCTGAAACAGTTCAATTTTACGAATACAATGATAATGGAGTCCAGATAAGTTATTTCACAGTATTAGGCTCAGATGAAAAGCCAAGAACTGCTTTTGATGCTTGTGATGTCTGCGGAGGATATCAAGGATATAAACAGCAAGGAAGTGATATTAAATGTAGGAATTGTGGAAGAGTATTCAGCATAGATGGATTAGGAACAAAGGGTACGGGTGCTGGCCAAGTTATCTTCCCCATACAGTTCAAGGAAACAATATATTAATAAAAGTAAGCGATATGAAAGCCAGTAGAAAAAGATTCGCTTAATAAGGAGGTATAAAAAAATGGAAGAACATGAACAAAAAAAAGATGCTTTAACAATAAGCAAAGTAACTTTATGGAAAACAATAGCAGGAATATTAGGAGTATTGCTCCTAATCTCAGTATTTATGAGTGGTTTTGGGATTAAATCTGATTTAGATGGAACCGCCACTGCACCAACAGAAGCACAGCCTGCTCAGCCAAGAGGAGATTCTGGCTCAGCAACAGACATGGCTGCTTTAGTAGACGATGATGATGTTGAAGGAGATGCAGATGCACCAGTAACAATAGTTGAATGGTCTGATTATGAATGTCCCTTCTGTGCAAGATTCTATGAACAGACATTAGGGCAGATAAGAGAAGAATACATAGATACTGGAAAAGTCAAGCTTGTATTCAGAGATTATCCACTAAACTTCCATGCAAATGCCCAGAAAGCAGCAGAAGCTGCTGAATGTGCAGGAGAGCAGGAGAAATACTATGAGATGCATGATCTTTTGTTTGAGAAAGGCGTAACAGGAGGAGTCAGTGCTTTCAAAGGATTTGCAAAAGAAATAGGATTGGATACAAATGAATTTGATGAGTGCCTTGATTCAGGAGCAATGGCAGACGAAATTGCAAAAGACATGAGAGATGGACAAGCAGCTGGAATACAGGGAACACCTGGATTCATCATAAATGGTCAGCTTGTCTCAGGAGCACAGCCTTTTGACGCTTTCAAACAAGTGATAGAGGCTGAACTTGCAAAATAAAAACCTGATATATTTTCAGGTTTTATTTTTTTTAATATGATATGCATCATAGCATTAATTGTCTTTAGTATTCTTGGTATATTTAGTGCAACCCATAGACAATTAGCAAAAGAGGCTTTTGATTGCGTTTTTAGAAGAATTACTTTTAGGAAATGCGAATCTGGATTAGACATCAGATTGAAAAGCAGGATTACTGGAAGATTGATGAAAAGATCTCCGATCCTAGCAAGCAAGATACATAGGCATTTTGAATTAATCTCCTGGGCATTTATAATCCTGTTTATTGTAAGTTTCATCTATGTAGCTATTGGAGGTTATAACTATTATTTATATGGAAATTGTAATGGTCCTAATGAAGATGGATTTTGCATATTTGACCCATTAGGTGAAAAAAGCAAATTCTCTGAGACTCAATCTTGTTCTGCAGAGCCCCCAAATCCTGAATCCTTGACTTTGTTCAATGTTGATTTGAGTCTGTTTCCGAGTTATGATAAGAATGCAGAAAATGATGTTGTTTTCATAGGATGTTATGGCTGTCCTTATACAAGAAAAGCCTATCCTGCAATAAAAAAGTTGCTTGATCGCAAAGATGTGAATTTTGTGTTTGCTCATTTCCCAGCAAAAGAAAGCACATATTTCATATCAAACATCCTCAATTGTATTAATGAAGCAGATAAAGATAAGTTTATTGAATTTAATGAATTGATTTTTACATCAGACACAATCTCATTAAAAAATGAAGACGAAATATTTGAAGTTGTTGAAAAGATAGGATTAGATAAAAAAGAAATTAAGCATTGTTCGTATTTAGAGAGAACGCATGAAATCACTAAGCTTCAGATGTCTGAGCTTCAAAAAACAGGTATTTACGGAACTCCTACTGTGTTTATAAATGGGGAGGCAGTAGTGGGACCAAAACCATATAGGGTGTATAAAAGATTATTGAAATGAAATAAATGAAGAAATTCTAAAAAACTATTTAAACGAGTAAAGAATTGATATGAAAGATAATAATGAAAGACAAAACACATAATCATGAAAATGAAAAAAGCTGTTCTTCCTGCGCAACAGATATTCTTGAAGAAAAAGAGCCTTTATGGAAGCAAAAAAAAGTCTTGATCATGCTGGCGGCAGGCATTGTATTAGCTATTGGCCTGTATCTTGAATTTTTGACAAACCAACATTTAACTGCCCAGATTTTATTTTTTGTTGTTGTGATAGTGGCAGGTTATGACATTCTAAAAAGGGGTTTTTTCTCAATCTTGAAAATAAGATTTGATATGAATCTTTTGATAAGTATTGCTGCAATCGGGGCTTTTTTAATAGGCCATGGTGAAGAAGGAGCGGCTGTAATATTTCTTTTTTTCATTGCAGAATTTTTGGAAGATTATGCAGCAGAAAGAGCAAGAAAATCAATAGCCTCGCTTTTGGAGCTTGCGCCAGAAACAGCTGCTGTTAAAAGAAAGGGAAATGAAATAAAAGTTCATGTTCATGAAGTAAATATTGATGATATCCTCATAGTCAGGCCAGGTGACAGAATACCTTTAGATGGAACAGTGGTCAAAGGCGCCTCATCAGTAAACCAGGCCCCTATAACAGGAGAAAGTATGCCTGTTTCTAAAGCAAAAGGAGATGATGTCTTTGCAGGAACAATAAACGAAGAGGGGTATCTTGAAATAAAAGTAACTAAAAAATCTGACGAAACTACGCTTTCCAAGATTGTAAAGCTTGTTAATGAAGCTCAAAAACAAAAATCCAAAACAGAAGTCTTTATTGATAAATTCGCAAAATATTACACTCCTACTGTTATAATTTTGGCAGCTCTTGTAATGATTATTCCTACTCTTGTGTTTGGCTTGCCGTTCAGCGAATGGTTCTACAAGGCATTAGTTCTGCTTGTAATTTCCTGTCCATGCGCTCTGGCAATATCAACTCCTGTATCAATGGTTTCTAGTATCACTTCTGCAGCAAAAAATGGTGTTCTAATCAAAGGAGGGAATTTTATTGAAGAAGTAAAAAAGGTAAAAGTAATGGTCTTTGATAAAACAGGAACCCTTACAGAAGGAAAGCCAGAAGTAATAGATATTGTTGCTCTAAACAAATATTCCAAGCCAGAACTCCTGCAGATAGCTGCCTGCCTGGAATCAAAATCAAAACATCCTTTAGCTGAGGCTATACTTGAAAGTGCAAAAAAGAAAGGGATTAAGCTGGCTAATGTCTGCAATTTCAAGTCTATAGCTGGAAAAGGGCTGAAAGGAAGCATCAGGAGAAAAGTGTTCTTTATTGGCAGCAGGAATTTATTTAAAAAGAAGAGCATAATTATCCCAGATAAGCTGATAAAGGGATTTGAAGAAAAAGGAAAAACCACTGTGCTGGTTGGAAACAGCAGCCAAATCATTGGCATAATCACCTTGATGGATAAGGTGAGGAAATCTTCTTTAAACACGATAAATGAATTAAAAAACAGAGGAATTAAGACAATAATGCTTACAGGAGATAATGAGAGGGTTGCAAATGCTATTGCAAAAAAGCTTGCTATTGATGAATATTATGCAGAACTTTTGCCAGAAGATAAAGTTGCTATCATTGATAAATTATTGAAAAAATATGAGCATGTTGTAATGGTTGGCGACGGTGTGAATGACGCTCCTGCTCTGGCAAAAGCTCATGTTGGTATAGCAATGGGCGCCATGGGATCTGATGTGGCGATTGAAACAGCCGATATTGCATTGATGCACGATGATTTATCAAAAATTAATTACCTTATTGATTTGAGCAGGAAAACAATGTCAATTGTAAAGCAAAACGTTTCTGTTTCCATTTTAATTAAAAGTTCTTTTGCTATTTTAGCATTCCCGGGAATTATTACATTATGGCTGGCAGTAGCTGTAGGTGATATGGGCTTGAGTTTAGCTGTTATATTGAATGCGTTAAGGATTGGAAGGAAAAAATGATTAAACATCAAAGATTTGCTTACCTGTTTGATGTTGCTGTATACCAAAAATCATGAAAAATGGACAATAAAAAATTAGGATTAATAATAATCGGAATAAGTATGGTGTTTAGCTTGTTCCTGTGGGGATTCAACAACCAGATTAACCAGCTTAAAATAGATTCCTGCGCTTGCGCTGACACATGCGATGCCTCTCATGAACCTCCTTTTATAGTGCATGGAGGAATTGCAGTTGTTTTTGCTACTTTAAGTCTTGGAGTTTATTTATTGTTTTTTGAAAGATCACATCAAACACTTCTAAAAAAATTAAAACAAGAAGCATCCTTAAAATCAAAAGAAGCAAAATTTCATCTTATCTTAATGGGATTAAATGAAGATGAAAAAAGAGTTTTAACTGCAATTAAAGAACAGGATGGAATTACTCAACATACTTTAGGCATCAGGACAAACCTGCATAAATCAAAGTTAAGCATAATACTTGGCATTTTAGAGCAGAAAGGCTTAATAAAAAAAGAAAAGAAAGGCAAAACAAACCAACTTTTCTTAAGAATAAAGCTATAATAATCCGAATCAAAACAGCGGTTATAAACAGTCTAGAGCCGAAATTCGTAGGAATTAGCCCTTTTTTGACTAACAGTTTATGGGCTAAGTTATTTATAAGGAAGGGTATTCCAGAGCTTATGAAGCTTAAGATAGAGCACATTTTAGGGATTATTGGGATAATGATAGTCCTTGTGTTAATATATTTTATTTTGAGATAAATATGGGGTGAAACAAATGGAAGAAGATAAACACATAACTCATAAGCATAAAATAAAAAAAATAGTAGTATGGCAGATATCAACAGCAGTTTTAGTGGTTCTGTTAATTATTTCTGTTTTTATGGGAGGATTTAGCAAAGGCAGTAGTTCTGGCTTAACAGCCCAAGCAGCAGCAGACAAAACTATTAAATTCATAAATCAAAATCTTTTGCAAGGACAAGGAAAAGCAACATTGAAAAGTGTAGAAGAATCTGGCAATCTTTACAGACTCAAATTAGATGTCAATGGACAGGAACTTGATTCTTATGTTACAAAAGATGGCCAGTTATTGTTTCCGCAGGCAATTAATTTAGATGAAACTCTAGAAATCCCAGAACAAACACCACAACAAGCACCAGCGCAAGGATTAGAAAAAAGCGATAAACCTGTTATAGAGCTTTTTGTAATGTCTCATTGCCCGTATGGAACTCAGATGGAAAAAGGAATTATTCCTGTAGTGGATTTGCTTGGTGATAAGATTGATTTCCAGCTTAAATTTGTCAATTATGCAATGCACGAACAGAAAGAAATTGATGAACAATTAAACCAGTATTGTATCCAGAAAGAATATCCAGATCACTTTATAGATTATCTTAAGTGCTTTTTAGAAGAAGGAAAAGGAGATGAATGCATAGTCAAGGAAAAATTAGATAGTTCAAAAATATCTTCATGTGTAGAAAAAGCTGATAAGGAGTTTGGAATTACAGAAGATTACAATGACAAATCAAAATGGAGGGGAAGATTCCCGCCATTTAACATATATGATTCTGATAACGAAAAATATGGTGTAAGGGGGTCTCCTACTTTAGTGATAAATGGAAAGACAATAAGTTCAGGAAGAGACGCAGTAAGTTTATTGAACACTATCTGTTCTGCATTTAATGATAAGCCAGAAGAATGTAATACTGACTTAAGTGCAGAAGGAAATCCATCACCTGGCTTTGGGTTTAATACAGCAAGTGCACCTTCATCAGCAGGAGGATGCGGTGGTTAAAGTATTTTTTATTTTTTTAACGTGATATGTTTAATCTGGTTGTTGAAATGAATACTCAAAAAATAAGAAAAGATTTTCCAGTTCTGGAAAAAGGGATAATCTACATGGATTCTGCTTGTGTTAGCCTTAAGCCTCAACAAGTAGTTAAAGCAATGAACTGTTATTATAATGAATTTCCTGCTTGCGCTGGAAGAAGCATGCATAAGCTTGGGGAAAAAGTAACCGAAGAGGTCAGTAAAGCAAGAAAGATAATTGCAAAATTCTTTAATGCAAAACCTAATGAAATTGTATTTACTAAAAATACAACTGAAAGCATCAACTTAGTTGCAAATTCTCTTGGCTTGAAAAAAGGAGATAAAGTGATTACAACAGACAAAGAACATAATTCAAATCTTTTGCCATGGCAGAACCTGGCTAAAAGAGGAATTATACATGAGATAATCAAAAGCAATGAAGACAATACTTTTAATATGGACAAATTCAAAGAAAAGATAAAAGGAGCAAAACTTGTTTCAATGGTCCATACAAGCAATTTAGATGGAGTTACTATTCCTGCTGAAGAGATAATAAAAATTGCCCATGAGCATGGTGCCTTAGTATTATTAGATGCTGCGCAGTCTGTCCCTCATAAAGAGATTAATGTTAAAAAGCTAGATGTTGATTTTCTTGCCTGTTCTGGGCATAAAATGCTGGGGCCGTCAGGAACAGGAATATTATATGGAAAATACCATCTATTGGAAAAATTAGAACCTTTTCTTATTGGAGGGGATACTGTTATTGATACAACATACACAACAGCAGAATTTGAAAAGCCTCCTGAGAAATTTGAAGCCGGCTTGCAAAATTATGCCGGAATCATTGGACTGGCAGAAGCAGCAAGATACTTGATGAAAATTGGAAGAAAAAATATCAGCAAGCATGAGACAGAGCTTAATAAAAAAATAACAAATGAGCTGCTTAAGATTGATGGAATAAAAATAATCGGTCCAGAAGATCCAGAATTAAGATCGGGCATCATTAGTTTTAATTATAAAGATGCAGACCCTCATGAGATAGCCTTGCTGCTGGACAGTTCTGCTGATATAATGGTAAGATCAGGAGCTCATTGTGTTCACAGCTGGTTTAATGCCCATAATCTAAAAGGCAGCGCAAGAGTATCATTATATATTTACAATACAGAAGAAGAATGTGACAAACTAATTGAGGAGATAAATAAGATTGTAGAGTTATAAAATCTATTTCAAATGCTCTTTAATCAATTCATTTGGAGAATTCTTTAAGAGCCCTTTATTGGATAGGATATTCAGCTTTTGAATCTCTGCGTCTTTTGATATTTTTATCTTATATTCATCGAGCTCTTCAAGTGATTTAAAACCCAGGATAAGTATGTGTGTTATATCTGCCTCATTAATCTCAAATGCACCTATTATATGCTTATTATTTAATAAATCCTTATTCATTATCTTAATCTGGGCAATTGCAAGAACATTTATTCCAAACTCTTTGTAGTTTATTATTGTGCGATATTGTCTGATGTATTCTTTTTCCAGTTTTATTCTGATTTTTCTAACTCCTTGAGGAGTTATCTTAAGCCTTGCAGCTATTTCCGAATCTGTTGTTTTGGCATTATCGAGCAAGATTGACAAAACCTTTTTTTCATTCTTTGTTATGGTTGTCATATTAAACTAAATAATTATAATAAGTTTAAATATTTAACGCTAATTTAATATACAGGGGGTTATTGAGTTTAATAAATGAACCAATTTATTGATGAAGAGATTATACATCAAATTTTAAAACAAACAAAAGAAGTGTCAAAAAAAGAGATTAATAATATCCTAGACAAAGCTCTATTGCTAAAAGGCCTAGAACTAAAAGAAGTTGCTGCCTTGCTGAACATCTCTGATAAAGAGACATTAGACAGGCTTTTTCAGACAGCATTTAAGATAAAAGAAAACATCTATGGAAATCGCCTTGTTCTCTTTGCCCCATTATACACTTCAAATCACTGCTCTAACAACTGCCTTTACTGTGGTTTTAGAACAGATAACAAAAACATGAAAAGAAGAAGCCTTAATCTTGATGAAATCAAAGAGGAAACAAAGATAATTCTTGAACAAGGCCATAAAAGAATATTGATGTTAATGGGAGAAGATGGAGAGTTTGATTATTTTCTAAAAGCAATTGAAGCTGTTTATTCTGTAAAGGATTCAAAAGGCAATTCTATCAGAAGAATAAATATTGAGATAGCTCCTTTAGATAAAGAAGAGTTTCAGAAATTAAAAAATGTAAAAATAGGAACTTATACTGTTTTCCAGGAAACATATCACAGAGAAACATACAAAAAAATGCATCCATCTGGAAAAAAATCAGATTATGATTGGAGATTAAATGTTATGGACAGAGCATTAAAAAATAAGATCAATGATGTTGGAATAGGGGCATTATTTGGATTGTACAATTACAAATTTGAAGTCCTTGCACTGCTCCAGCACGCAAATCATTTGAATAAAACCTATGGAATTGGACCTCATACAATATCAATCCCAAGAATAGAGCCTGCTCAAAATGCTCCTGCCTCAATCACCATCCCAAATCCTGTTTCTGATGAAGATTTCAAAAAACTAGTTGCAGTATTAAGATTAGCTGTCCCTTACACGGGCATTATTTTGTCTACAAGAGAATCTGCTGAAATAAGGAAAGAAATCTTTAATCTAGGTATTTCTCAGATAAGCGCAGGCTCAAAAACAAATCCAGGAGGATATAAAGAAGCAATAATCAATCCAGAAGATGAAGAACAATTCACTTTAAATGATACAAGAACAACAGGAGAGATAATAAAATCTGTAATAAAACAAGGCTTTATCCCTTCCTTTTGCACTGGCTGTTATAGATTAGGTAGAGTAGGAAAAGATTTCATGGACTTGGCAAAGCCAGGATTGATAAAACTCCGCTGCCTTCCTAATGCACTAACAACTTTGAAAGAATATCTTGAAGATTATGCAGATGAAGAGACAAAAAAAGCAGGAGAAGAACTAATACAAAGAGAATTAGATAATATCCTGGATAAAGACAGAAGAGACAAAACAATTGAATATCTGGAAAAAATTAAAAACAAAGAAAGAGACTTATACTTTTAAGATGGAAAAACAGGAAATAATCAGGATTTTAGAGTCAAATAATCTGGAATCAATTAGAAAAAAAGCTTATTCTGTTATGAAAGAATACTCAGGAGAAAAAGTATATTACAGAGGATTATTGGAATTCTCAAACATCTGCATCAATGACTGCTATTATTGCGGCATCAGAAAAAGCAATAAAGAATCCAACAGATTTTCATTAACAAAACAAGAAATTATTGATATAGCAGTATGGACTGCTGATAATGGTTATGGCTCTATGGTTCTGCAGTCAGGAGGGCAAAAAGATGATAAATTCATTGATTTTGTTGAAGATGTTTTAAAAACAATAAAAGAAAAAACAATCTCTGAAAAACTGCCAAATGGATTAGGAATAACTTTGTGCGTTGGAGAGCAAACTCATGAAACCTACAAAAGATTCTTTGATGCAGGAGCTCATAGATATTTATTAAGAATAGAGACAACTTCTCCAATCTTATATAAAAAACTGCATCCAGAAACTCAAACCTTAGAGAACAGAAAAGAATGTTTAAGAATCTTAAAACAAATAGGTTATCAGGTTGGAACAGGAGTGATGATTGGAATCCCAGGACAGACAATTGATGACTTAGCAAATGATATCTTGTTTTTCAAGGAATATGATATTGATATGATTGGAATGGGACCCTACCTAATCCATAAACAAACTCCTATGAAAATACATACAGAAGAAATGGAAAAAAGAAAAAAACAAGTATTTAATCTTTCATTAAAGATGATTGCAGCAGCAAGAATTCTGTTGAAAGATGTAAATATTGCAGCAACTACTGCATTGCAGGCTATGGATCCTATTGGAAGGGAAAAAGGGCTGCAATACGGAGCAAATATTGTCATGCCTTTGGTAACACCTTCAAGAATCAGAAAAGATTATCAGCTTTATGACGGAAAGCCCTGCATTGATGAGCAGTCATCTGATTGCAGAGAATGTTTATTAAATAGGATTAAATCTGTAGGAAGAGAAGTTGGCTTTAATGAATGGGGAGATTCAAAACACTTTTTTAAAAGAATAAAATGATAGTTGAACGTGATCATATTGGAATCTTTGGAAAGATGAATTCTGGAAAAAGCAGTCTGATGAATCTATTGACTCAGCAGAAAACATCAATTGTAGACTCCACTCCTGGAACAACAGCAGACACTAAGATTACTCTGCAGGAAATCCACAACCTAGGCCCTGTAAAATTATTTGACACAGCAGGATTAGATGAAATTGGAGAGCTGGGAGAAAAGAAAAGAAACAAGGCATTTTCAGATCTAAAAGAATGTGACTTGGTTCTTGTCATAATAAATCCTTCAGCATCTGATTTCAAAACAGAGAAACAGCTAATAGAAAAAGCAAGAGAATCAAACAAGCAAATCTTAATCATCTATAATTTATTCAAAAAAGAAGAGGAAAAAATAGCTGATATTGAAAAACAAATGCCTCTGCTTAAATTTTATAAAAAAATAAGCATAAAAGCAACAGATGAGAATTACAGGCAGCCACTTCTTAATTTTATTCTTGAAAACTTTGAATCAGTGAACAAAAAAATAGAATTATTTCCATTTTTAGAAAAAGATGAATATTATATCTTGAATATTCCAATGGATATTGAAACACCTCCTGGAAGATACCTAAGACCTCAGGCAATGTCTGAAGAATATATAACAAGAAACTGGGCTTACCCTGTTTCCTTTAGAATGGATTTAGCAAAAGCAAGAAGTAAGGACTCAGAAGAAGTTGAAGCAGAGAAGAAAAGATTCTTAGCCCTGGTTGATAATCTTGGAAAAAGACCAAAAGCAATTATTACTGATTCACAAGCAATGGATATAATGGCAAAATGGACTCCAAAAAATATTCAATTAACAACCTTTTCTATAACAATGATTAATTACTTTAGCAGAGGAAGATTAAAACTCTTTGCACAAGGAATCAAAGCATTAAAAGAATTAAAAAAAGGGGACAAGGTATTGATTGTTGAAGCATGCAATCATTCTCGTATTGGAGAAGATATAGGCACTGTTCAGATTCCCAATTATTTTAAGAAAAAATTCCCAGGAGTAATCCTAGAACATAACTTTGGAAGAGAATTTCAGGAAAATGAAAAACTAGAGCAATACAAACTAATCATCCACTGCGGTGGATGCATGATATTTTCTCAAAAACTTCTTGCAAGAATAAGGGATTTGATTAACATTGGAGTGTCATTTACAAATTATGGCTTGTTTTTATCCTATATGCAGGGAGAAGACGCACTTAAAAGAGTATTAAAGCCCTGGAATATAGAATAAGAAAACTATTTAAAGAATAACTAGCTTAAATTATAAAAAAGGTGAAAAAATGGCTGAAAAATTAAATGCATTAGCATTAGGATATGCAGCAGCAATTATTTCTGCAGTGAGTATGTTATTGTTAGGTATATTAGGAAATCTAAGAGTTTATACAGGTGCAGTTGAGATGATGCAGCAAGGACATATGTTTTTTTCCATTAGCATTATAGGAATAATTACAGGGATTATTGAAGCTGCAATAATTAGCTTTGTATTTGCGTATGCTTTTGGTTGGACATATAACAAATTTATTTAAAAGAGGAACAAGATAATGCATGAATGGTTAATATTTTCATTAATACTATTGGGAATCTGGTTTATAATATATTTAGCAAGACCTCTATTAAGAAAAGAAATACTTTGGGTTAGTATACTTACTGCTCCATTTGGCTTGACAGAGCCGTTGTTTGTTCCAGAATACTGGAGCCCTCCTTCTTTGTTTAATCTTGCAGCAAGAACTGGATTTGATATCGAAAGCCTGATATTTTGTTTTGCTGTTGGAGGGATTGGAGCAGTATTATATGAATCTATTTTCAAAGTAAAACATAAAAAAATGACTATGAAAGAAATGCACGGCAAAAGACACAGATTTCATAAATTAGCAATAATCTCTCCAATTATTATTTTTTTATTATTAGAACTTTTAACAAACTTAAATCCAATCTATACTGCATCTATTGCAATGTTTGTTGGAGGAATTGCAACAATATTATGCAGGCCTGATTTAAAAAAGAATATACTGATGGGAGGAATAACATTCACAATATTATATTTCCTATTTTTTTTGTTTATTAATTTAATATTCCCAGATTTTGTCAATCATTGGAATCTATCTGCACTCTCAGGTATATTAATCTTAAGAGTTCCTTTAGAAGAGATAGTGTTTGCTTTTACTTTTGGAATGATATGGGCAGGTATTTATGAACATGTTATGTGGCGGAAATTAAAAAAGATGTAAAATGGTAAAAGAGCAAATAAAAAACAACAAAACATTTTATATATGTGAAAAATGTAATTTTGCCTATAAAGAAAAAGAATTAGCTGAAAAATGCGAGGCTTTTTGTAAAAAGAATCACCAATGTAACATTAAAATAACAAAACATGCGGTGAAATTATAATGGAAAAATACAAATGTCCAAAATGCGGAATGGAATATGACAAGCCAGGAAAATGCACTATGGATGGTGCTGAGCTTGTTGAAGCAGGGGATGATAAATCCCCCTCTACTCCTAAACATAGCCACCATGATCATCATGCAATGATGGTCAAGGATTTCAAGAAAAGATTCTTTGTTTCTGTTGTCTTAACTATCCCAATTTTATTATTATCTCCTTTAATACAGAAATTTGCAGGATTTACAATTGCTTTTGCTGGAGACAAATATCTACTATTTATATTGGCTACCTTTATTTTCTTTTATGGTGGTTGGCCATTCTTAAAAGGATTGTTTACTGAATTAAAAAACAAACTCCCTGGAATGATGACCTTGATTGCATTAGCAATAACCGTTGCTTTTGTCTATAGCAGTGCAGTAGTTTTTGGATTAAAAGGCAAATTTTTCTTTTGGGAGTTAGTCACTTTAATTGATATCATGCTTTTGGGACATTGGATTGAGATGCGTTCTGTTATGGGGGCATCAAAAGCATTAGAAGCCCTTGCAAAGCTGATGCCTTCTGAAGCACACCTTATAAAATCCAATGGCAAAACAATAGAAACTCCAATTTCTAAACTAATTAAAGGAGATGTTATTCTTGTCAAGCCAGGAGAAAAAATACCTTCTGATGGAATTATCATAAAAGGAGAATCAAATATTAATGAATCAATGCTTACAGGAGAGTCAAAACCAGTAAGCAAAAAGAAAGGGGATAAAGTTATTGGGGGTTCTGTTAATGGAGAAGGAGCCATTCATATAAAAGTAACAAACACTGGAGAAAAATCATACTTATCACAAGTAATCAGGCTTGTTAGAGAAGCGCAGGAATCAAAATCCAAAACACAAGATTTGGCAAACACTGCAGCAAAATGGCTTACCATAATTTCTATTTCAATAGGTTCTATTACTTTTGTAGCTTGGTTGCTATTTAAGGAAACTTTGACTTTTGCTATAGAAAGGATGGTTACTGTAATGGTCATAACTTGCCCTCATGCATTAGGCTTGGCTGTTCCATTGGTTGTAGCAGTTTCAACTTCATTAGCAGCAAAAAATGGATTGTTAATAAGGAATAGGGCTTCTTTTGAAAAAGCAAGAAAAATAGATGCAATAGTATTTGATAAAACCGGAACACTAACAAAAGGAGAATTTGGAGTTACAGACATTATTCCATTGGGAAATTATAAAGAAGATGAAGTACTTCTTTATGCAGCATCATTAGAAGCAAATTCAGAAAATCCGATAGCAAAAGGCGTAATAAAGAAAGCCAAAGAGAAAAAGATAAGATTAATCAAGGTTGAGAAATTCTTAAATCTTCCTGGAAAAGGTATACAGGGATTAATTAATAATAAACAAATCAGGGTAGTCGGTCCTAATTACCTAAAAGAAAACAGGATAAAAATAGAAAACAAGAAAGTTGATGAACTATCAAAACAGGGGAAAACAACTGTTTATGTTTTATTAGAAAACAAACTAATTGGGGCTGTTGCATTAGCTGATTTGATAAGAGATGAATCAAAAGAGGCAATAAAAAATCTAAAATCAATGGGTATCAAATGTATGATGCTGACTGGTGATAACAAACAGGTTGCACAATGGGTTGCTAAAGAATTGGAATTGGATGATTTTTTTGCAGAAGTTCTGCCTCATGAAAAATCTAAGAATATTAAAAAAATCCAGAAAAAAGGATTGAGAGTTGCAATGGTTGGTGATGGAGTCAATGATGCTCCTGCTTTAACTCAGGCTGATGTAGGCATTGCAATTGGAGCAGGAACAGATGTTGCAATTGAATCAGCAGATGTTATTCTTGTAAGTAATGATCCAAGAGATGTTGTTTCTGTTATTGGATTAGCAAAAGCAACTTACGGAAAGATGAAGCAGAATCTTTTATGGGCAACAGGTTATAACATCTTTGCAATTCCTTTGGCGGCTGGAATCCTGTATAAGTATGATATTCTTTTAAGTCCTGCGATGGGTGCAGTTTTCATGTCCTTAAGCACAGTAATAGTTGCAGTTAATGCTAGATTTTTATCAATTAAAAGGCAAAAGTAGCAATTTGGATTCCAATAATAACAGTACATCAGATATCAATATTAGGTTATTTGTTTAATCTGATTCTCTGATTTTACAAACGTTTTTAAACAATAAATAAACTATTTCTAGTATGAAGATTGCAGACATAACAAAAAACAATGAACTTATTCATGAAAAAGAATGGAATAAACTAGTTGATTCTCTAAAAAAAGAAAAAAAACTTGATTTTAAAAAAGAATTCCTAAAAGCAGTAGAATCTAGAATTCCAAAAAAGAGGTTTGGAATATTATTCTCAGGAGGGATTGACTCTACTTTGATTGCATTCATCTGCAAAAAACTAAAAGCAGACTTTGTCTGCTATTGTGTAGGATTAAAAGATTCTCCAGATATAATCTCAGCACAAGAAGTTGCAAAAAAACACAATTTCAGATTAAAAAAGAAAATTCTTTCATTAAAAGACATAGAAAAGACAATAAAAACAATGGTAAAGTTAATAGGTCCTGATACAATGAAAGTTGGAGTTGGTTCTGTTATCTACGAAGCAATAAAACTGGCAAAAAAAGACAATATCAAAGATATTTTCTCTGGCTTAGGATCAGAAGAGATCTTTGCAGGCTATGAAAGGCATACTTTATCAAAAGACATTAACAAAGAATGCTGGAAAGGGTTAAAAGACATGCATCAACGTGATTTTACTAGAGACTTTGCAATTGCAAAAAAGCTAAAAGTAAATGTCTTGGTTCCATTCTTAGATCCAAAAGTGATCTCAGCAGCAATGCAGATTCCAGGAAAAGAAAAGATAAGATCAGGATATAAAAAATATGCACTGAGAAAATCAGCAGAACAACTGGGATTAAAAAAAGCCTGGAGAAAAAAGAAAGCAGCGCAATACGGCTCTTATTTTGACAAAGCAATCCTAAAACTAGCAAAAAAACACAGTTTCAAATACAAGAAAAACTATCTAAACTCATTATTTAATATTGGAGCATTGGTTTCTTCTGGAAAAGATTCTATCTACGCTTTACACTTGATGTTAAAACAAGACTTCAATGTAAAATGCATGATAACACTAAAAAGCAAAAATCCAGATTCATACATGTTCCATACTCCTGCAATAAGCATGACAAAACTGCAGTCAAAAGCAATAGGAATCCCCTTGCTAGAGCAAACAACAAGAGGAGAAAAAGAAAAAGAGCTTAAAGACTTAAAAGATGCTTTGAAAAAAGCAAAAACAAAATACAAGATACAGGGAATCTCAACAGGAGCATTGTTTTCAAATTATCAAAGAGAAAGGATTGAAAAGATTGCACAAGAATTAAATCTAAAAGTTTTCTCTCCTTTATGGCACATGGACCAGGAAGCTGAAATGAGAGAGATTCTTGAAAACAAATTCAAATTCATAATAACAAAGATTGCAGCAGATGGATTGGATAAAACATGGCTTAATAAAGAAATAACAGACAAAAACATTGACAAGCTGGTAAATCTAAATAAAAAAATAGGATTTAATATTGCTGGAGAAGGCGGAGAATTTGAAACATTAATGATAGATGGTCCAATCTTCAAAAAGAAAATAAAAATAGAAAAAGCAGAGATAAAAGAAGAGTCTAAGATAATAGCTGAACTTATAATCAAGAAAGCCAAGTTAACAAATAAAAGCATTTAAATAATAGTTTTCTAAATATATCGTTATGAATCTAGACTTTCCAATATCATTATTCTTAGTAGCATTATCCAGCATACTAGGAGGATTATCATACTTTGTTCTTAAGAGATTTAGAAAATATCCAAAATATGCTTTGCTGGCAGAGATGTTCCTGATGATATTGGTTGTCGGAGAACTTATGAAAGAAGGCTTTGCAGTAACAGGCTTTGTAATGTTAAGTTTATTGGCAGGAATGGGATTGATATATCTTATTGACAGGATAACCAGAATAAGAAAAATAAACACAACTTTAGAAAGAAAATTATTAAGAGAAATTCCAAAAGCAATTGCCCTTGGAAGCTCATTTGCAATAGATAATTCATTAGGAATTGCAATTGCTATTTTGCTTTTCTTGCATAATATTCCAAAAGGCGGCCTTTTATCAGAAAAAAAATCTTTCAAAGATCTGATAACAATCCAGTTTGTATTTATTGTAATAGGGATAATAACCTATATATTCCTGGCTAATTTTAATATACTGGCTCAATCATTGATAATGACATTTGCAGCAGGCATGCTGTTATTCATAGTTATAGAAGAAGGATTGTTATTAAAGAGCTGACTTCCATTCTCCGACTTTCTCTCCTTTCAGAACTCTATCCAGCATTTCCAATTCTTCATATATTCCGTCTATCATATCATATTCCTTAGCTTGTTCCAGTGTAACCCAGGCATGCTCAGTAAGTTCATCAGACAAGTTAACAGCGCCTGAATCGTGGTCTGCATACAAACTGATGACAACTGTAGGAATCCCGTCAGGTCTTACAAAAGCGAGGCTTGCGAGATATTTTATATCCTTAACTTTCAACCCAACTTCTTCCATTATCTCCCTCCTCAACAGATGCTCGCAGACATTATACCATTGGGCACTTGTATCTTTTGGCCTGTTCTGGTAATCCTGTGGTTCAAGTTTTCCTCCTGGAACAGTCCACTGGTTTGGAAATGCTTTCTCTGTTGAAGACCTTTTTGCAATCAGGAATTTCCCATCT
>JAAOYC010000028.1 GCA_018221125.1 Candidatus Woesearchaeota archaeon | reverse complement strand
TGTAATTTCATTTGTTAAAATTGCAAAATCTTCCTGTTTATCAATTCCAACACGATTTCATTCATCAGTTAATTCTTTTCTTACTTCTATTGTTTTTAATCGCTGATTTATCCAATCTTTAGAATATCCTTTTTGTAAAAATGTCTGCATTGCTCTATCAATTGATAATTCTGGATCTTCAGTTTCATCTATTCTTTCTCTACCTACTTTAGCAAGCCACATCTTGAAAGGTTCTGCTTTTTTAGAAGGAATTGATTGTATTAAACGTAATAATTGTTCAGTATCAGCAACATCAGTATTATAAAATTTACCATCAGATGATTTTAATTTCAGTTGACTACAATTTGTAGCCAACTGGCTTCCTTCAGATTTTAAACGAGTTTTTAGTACGCTCCAATATTTACGAGGATTCAAACTATTTGTAAGAATACTAATAATGTCAATTATTGAAAAAAACCATTTTTCTTTATTTTCATCCCATTCTACTCTTATTTTCTTATTTTGGAATAATTTTATTGCATTTTTCACTAGATAGAATAAAGTTATTCTCATTTATATATCTTACGGAGGCATATGTCCAGTGACCAGTGGATTCACTTTGCTAAGTCCCTCAGTCAATGTAATTATAAATAGTATCTTCAAGGATATTAGATTAGAATCATGCTCTTAAATCAAATACTGATGTTCTTCTTATCTTGACATTGATTTTATCTCCTAATTGATAATCTCCTTTGACAATGACTGGCTTGTATGCGAAGTTTCTTCCTACAAATGAATTATCTTCTCCAATCTCATCAATCAGTATGGGACCAGACCAGTCAATCCATCTTTCGTTTCTCATCCTGGAGATATTTTGGAATATGCTTGCCATCAAAGCAGAACGTCTTTTTATTTCAATTTCTGGAACTTTGTTTTCGAGTTCTGCTGCAGGAGTTTTTGGGCGGGGCCAGAATCTTGAGATGTTCAGGACATCTGGTGTTATCTCTTTTATGAGATTCAAGGAATCCTGGAACTGTTCTTCTGTCTCTCCTGGAAAACCGCAGATGATGTCTGTTGCAATTGTTGTGTTTGGGATTGCTGATTTGAATCTTTTTATTATCTCTTTGAACTGCTCTGCTGTGTATTTTCTTTTCATTGCTTTCAGGATTTCATTGTTTCCTGACTGGACAGGGATATGCAGGAACTTAAATATTTTTTCTGACTTGTAGATTTCAATTAATTTATCTAAGAATTCTAATATGTGGTTTGGATTAAGCATTCCAAGCCTTATCTTGAAATCTCCTGGAAGCTGAATAATCTCTTTCAGCAGTTCCGGCAAGCTGGAGTCTATATCTTTTCCATAGCAGCCTGTGTCCTGTGCTGTGAGCCAGATTTCCGGGATTCTGTCTTTGATTGCCTGTTTTGCCTGCTGAATAATCTCTTCTTTTGGATAGGATCTTAAATCTCCTCTTGCTTGTTTTACTTTGCAGTATGAGCATGGAGAGCCTAAGCAGCCTTCGCAGATTGGGATGATTTCAATCACTGGATTTTTTCTTATCTTTGGAAGGTTTAATCTTGGAAGCTCTTTTCTTTTGAGCATCCTGATAGGATTATCATTTAAAGTCTCTTCAACTAACTGGACAATATCTGTTATTCTGGAAGTCCCGAGCAAAGCATAGCCTTTTAGTTTTTTTGGGTCTGCCTGTGGAATGCAGCCTGTTATGATTATCTTCTTGAATTCATATTCTTTTTTCAGGTTTTCAAGATAAGTGAAGAATTTTGCTTCTGCAGGGCCTTTTACTGTGCAGGTATTTATTATTATGACAAAAGCATCTTCTGGATTATCAACTATCTCAAACTTAGCTTTCTTAAGCAAGCCAGCCATTGTCTCTGAGTCTGCCCTGTTCAAGGCACATCCATATGTTTTTATGTAAATAGTTGTTGACATAGGAATAAAGAAATAAATGGAATTTTTAAAGTTTGGTGTTCTGTCTAGAATTTCAGCCCTTTTGCTTTTAATCTTGCAATCTCAATCACCTTGTCGCAGTAATCATCCACGAATTTCTTTGGCCAGCCTTTTTTGAGCAGAACTTCCTTAATCTGCTCTTTTGTGTGTCTTTGCTTTAATGAGTTGATTATGAACCTGCTTAATTCAACCCTGTACTGCTCTGTTGGTTTTTCACGCTGTATCCTTTCAAGCTCTTTAATCCTTAATGCAGCCTGCCTTGCTGTTTCTCCTCTTACTTCAGCCTGCTTTGCTCTTTCTCTTCTCATCAATTCCCTGGCTTTTCTCTCATGCTCTCTTATCTCTGTTTCATGCTTTAGCTCTTCCTGCTTTTCTTTTGCTTTTATCCTTCTTTCTCTTGATTTTTCTATCCTGGATTTGAAATGCTGTTCTTTTTTGATAACTGCTTTTTTGAAGTCTCTTGTCTCCTGCTTTAGTCTCTTTTTTATTGATCTCCTGAAAACTGATGCTCCCTTTGCCAGGTCTTGCCTTATGGATTCCTCTTCCCTGATCACTGCTTTTCTAAAGTCTTTTGCCCCTTGTGATATGCCTTTTTTCAATGATTTTGTAAGATCTTTTGCTCCTTCTGTTATATTTTCCTGTATTCCCTGCTCTGTCTCAACTATTGTGTCCTTGATGCCTTCTGCTCCTTTGGTTATTTTTCTTTGCGTTGCTTTCTCTATACTGATCAATGCTTTTTTGATATCAAATACTTCTTCTTTTACCTGTGATACTACTGTTTTCCTTGCTTTCTCTGTCTTCTCTTTCAATCTTCTCTGCATCTCTTCCCTAGCCATTGTTCTCTTGGCATGCGCTGCTCTTCTTCTCAGATTCTTGTTCATATCTCCTAATCTTCTCTGGACAATCGGAGCAGAATATGAGTAGAACTGCTTTATTCCGACAAGGATTAATGCTATTGCTGCTATTGACAATATTATGAATGCATTGTCTTTTAGGAACGAGCCTGCTGCTGAAAGTGCTTTTGCTGTTGCTGGAAGATATGTTTCTTTTGTAAATCCAGCAAGCCTGTCGTAAGATGAAGATGCTGCTGAAGCAGTCATGCTTCCGATTGTTTTTATTCCCTGTGCTGTCTTGTCTGCAGCAAACTTGATACCCTGCCATGATTT
>JAAOYC010000027.1 GCA_018221125.1 Candidatus Woesearchaeota archaeon | reverse complement strand
TTTTGGTTCTTCAGGAAGATTTTTGGAAATAATGAAACATGATTTTCTAATATTTCAAAAAAGAAAAAAAGAATTAAAAATCATTGCAAGAGTAATATTATCAGAATCTTCCAGGAAAACAGAACAAGTAAAACAAGCTTATGCAAAATTCAAGTATATTCCTGATGAATTTACTGCTCCTACAACTACTTTTGTATATGGGGATAAAACAGCAATAATGGTGTGGAGTGAAAATCCTATTGCTACTTTAATTACAAGCAAAGAAGTTGCTGATTCTTATAGAAAGTATTTTGAGTTATTGTGGAAACAGGCGAGTCTTTAAAGAACAATTATTATTCCTTCTCTTCCTCAGCTTCTTCTTCAGAATCAGATTCTAAAACTTTACTTTCTTCAGAACTCTCAAGCCCTAATTCTTCCATTGACGGACCTTCTTCTACTGCTTCTTCAACATCCATCTCTTTTAGAAACTCCAAGCCCACTTCATTATGGCATCTCTTGCACAAGTCAATATCATTTGTATAAACAGTCCTTCCGCAACTCTGGCATAAGCCAACTTGTTTCATGGTTATACTGTCCTTAATGTTCTTAATATTTAAAGTTTGTTATATACATGCATATGTTCTGTTACTACTCAAAAGGGGCTATAAACCGAAAGATTTATATACTAGTAATATCTATTATATTATAAGGTAAATTGAGGTGAAAAAGTAAAATGACAATATCACAATTAAGACGAAAACTGAATGATTCCCATGTAGGAGAAAAAGTGAATGGCTCTATTCCAGGAATCTTAATTGAAGGTTTGAGCAGAGCAGTTTCTGATGCTCTGAATTATGTTAAATATGAAGGAATGATTCTAGGTGCTTCTTTAATTGGTAGAAAAAGACCTTTAGCAGGTTTAGCTTTAGGTGGAATGACTTTTGTTGAAGCTTTAGTTGATAGCATTAAAGATGTGGATCCAGAAACTCATTATTCACATAAATCACCATTGTATGAAATGACAACTGATAGTAGTGGTGGAAAAGTTATGGATAGAGTTCCTGTTCAAGATGCACTTTTGAAAAAAATTGCTCAATATTCACCTGAAACTGCTTTAAATATCGCTCTTGCAACTGCTCAGCCAGAATTAAGATATCGCAGACCAGATGATTTTTAAATAAAATTGAGGTAAAAAATAAAATGGCAAATTATGAATCAGCATTAAAAACTACATTAGTAGATTATTTAGAGCATAGAGCATCAGCAGAAGGGGTATCAGTAGAAGAACTAAGACAAGGAATAGATGTTGTACCTATTGATGTTAGTGCGGTTTCTCTTTTTAATGAACCAAAGCGCGTTGCTGTAAGAAGATTCAATGATGAGGCTATTGGTGTAACAGACATAGTTGAATTAGAAGAAAGCCACGTTGGAACTGGTTTACTAGGGCATATTGCATCATATTCCCGTATAAGTGGAATAGGTATAAGGTGAAAATATAAAATGTCAGACAACAAAACAATTGCAATCGCAAGTGCTACTTTAATTTTAGGTGCAGCTGCAGGTATCGCAGGCACACTAGCTTTAACATCGGGCAGTAGAAGGGCTGCTGAAGATTTAGAAAGTGAGCTTTTGAATGTTCTTAACAACAATGTTCCACAAAACATTGTTATAGACGATTTTCCTGACGGAACAAGAAAGGTATACGTGAGTTCTAAAGGTCCAAGTGTACAATATGGAACCATAGGAAAGCAACTGGATCCTATCCTAACTCCTGGCTGCAAGAAATTCATTTACAGCCCGCAATGGGGACAAAATAAACCTCCTTTGAGTATGGTGGATAAGGCCTACAAGGAAGGCAGGCTTTACAAGTGGCAGCAAGAAGACAAGCCAAAAAGATGGTTGGTATTTGGCAGAGGACACAGGGACTAATTATAAAGCTTCTTTTAACTCTAATTCTTAAGAATCAAAACATATATAAATATCCATTTCAAATCAAATATATATGGCAAATCCTTTTGATTATTTACCCTCTATTGACAAGCTTATCCCTCTTTTTAGGACACTAATTACACTGATTATTTTTCTTGTTCTCTTCAATCTTACTCTGAATGCTATCAAAAGAGCATTATTAAGAAGAGCAAAGACAAAGCATCAGACATCAAACATCAAGATATTCTCAAGGATTGCAAAATACGGAGCATTCCTCACTTTAGTCATCTTTGCTATATTCACTTATGCAGGCTCATGGACAGGTCTGGGATTGTCTGTAGGACTGTTCTCAGCAGCATTAGGATGGGCTTTGCAAAGGCCAATAACAGGAATAGCAGGCTGGATGATGGTTGTTATCAAAAGGCCTTTTGACATCGGAGACAGGATCATAATAGGAAAAGTAAGAGGAGATGTTATTGATATAACCTTAACACATGTATATATACAGGAGATAGGAGGAATAGTGGGAGGAGAGGAAAACTCAGGAAGAGTTGTCATGGTCCCAAACTCCAAGTTATTTGAGCAGGACATAATAAACTATACATTAGAAGATGAATATATCTTATCACAAGTAGCTGTAACCATCACATTTGAAAGCAATCTAGACAAAGCAATCAAGATTGCATTAGACTCAACAAAAAAATTCACAAAAGAACTTGATAAAGAGCATGAAAAAAAGCCTTATGTCAGGACTTATTTTGATGCCAAAGGAATGAATGTAAGAGTAAGGTTCTTTACTCCTGCAAAACAGATACAGGAATTCACAAGCAATGTATCAAAAGAGATATTCACTAATTTCATGAAAGCAAAAGATGTAGAGATTGCTTACCCTCATACTGAAATCTTATACAGGAAAAAAAGTGGATAAAGATAGTAAAAAGATATGTCAGAATTAATCTTTTGCAGGCAATATATGTGCATAGCATTTCAAAGCACGCCCGTCTTTAGGTTTATAAAAAAGTCTTGTGCTTACAAATTTAGCAATATAACCTGTTCTGCTTTTAAAACTATACAAAGCAGGCGTTGATAAACTAATTGGTGTATTTTCATCTATCTTGTCATTAGTGGTTTCAACCTTGTTCCATCTGTCATTTGCATAAAACTCAATCCAGCTATGACCCTCTAGATCCATCTTTGCATCTTTATTTACTAGCACACCAAGGCATATCCTTATTTCAGAAGACAGTTCATACCTTTCTAACATAGCACAAAGCGTATAATAATTATTTGCTATAGCATAAGTAAAATCACTGCAATCACCTTCACCTTTTTCTATATTTCTCATAAAAGTTTCTAAATCATCACATTTCATCTCTTTGTGACGCATTTTCTTTTGAGTTATCAATATAGAAGCAGTTAGTATTTTTCCCACTAAGCCATCTTCATCAGATGAATTATCTTTTAGTTCTCTATATAATGGATGTTTTCTGTCCAAATCAAAAGTTTTAGCAACTCCGTCAAGACTCAAAAGTTTTTCATTTATTTTAGATGTCGCAAACCATTTGAAAAAAAGTGCTTGAGTATAATTTTCAGGGATAGTATTCTTTTTAAATATTTCATAGTCTCTATTTGAGTCAGCAATTAATTTTAATTCAAAAGCATCTCTTTCTTCTTTTGGCAGGCTAACTGATCTTTTTTTTGCTTTTAGCAAGCTGTACTCATTTAAGACCTCTGGAACTAGATGAACTCCTTCATCATTGTATACCTTGCCCCATAGCTCTTTTACAGAAATTTTTGGTATTTCATCAGCTCTTGAAACTGAAGTTTCGTTTGAAGTATATGTAGATGCTTCATTATTTCTTAGAAAATATAAACTACCTCCTGCTAATGCCAAAGCTGCTACACCAGCACCAATCCAAAGTCTTCTGTTTGATCTAGGCTGTGCAGGTTGTACATTATTTATCTTTTTCTTTTTAGGAGACCCATTTTTCTTCTTTCTATGTTTTCTTTTTTTACTCATACAAAAATAAGATAAACATTATTTATAAACCTTACTGTATTGTTACCACCAAAAAGGGACGCAGTAATTAAAAAACAAAAAAACAATATTTAAATAAGATATAATAGAACAACAATAAAAATGGTTAAAAAATATGTTATGGAGTTCAAGGAATTCATTAAAGAATATGCTATTGTAGGGATGGCTATTGCATTTGTCATGGGAGCTGCAACAAAAGACCTGGTAAAATCATTGGTAAATGACCTGGTCATGCCTTTGCTTGTCCCAGTCATTCCAGGAGAAGCATGGCAGGAAGCAACCTTTACATTAGGTCCGATAATCCTGAGATGGGGTTCATTCCTAAGTGCATTGATCAACTTTGTAATACTGGCATTAGTTGTTTTCTTTATTGCAAAGAAAATCCTGAAAGAAGAAAAAGTAAAAAAGAAATGATTTTTCTTTGATATCTGATTATCTCTCTCAAAGATAAACAAAAATTCTTATATACTTATAGAAAATTAATTATCATAAACTATGGTATATCTCCCAGATAACGAACCAAAAAAAGCCATTATATATACAACAGCTATAGTGATAATAGCTGCTTTAGGAGGGTATTTAATAAACAAATATATTATAGCAATTGTACTGGCAGCTTGGATGTATTATATGCTGGTTTTATCTTACTATGAGTGCAAAATAAAAGAACAAAAATGTAAAAACATCACAGAACTCTTTCTACAACCGCAAGCTAAATTTTTCTTTTTTGAGTTTGTGGTTACAGTAGGAATCTTAGCTTTTTTTAGATTTAACTGGATACAGATAGGAATAGCAGCATCATTCATTTTATGGGCAACTGTATTAAGCGTTTACATGTATCGCAAAGGAAAATACAAGAAATAATTATTTTAGAACTTTTCCTGTTTCCATATACCACATATACAGGTCAAGCTCTCCTAGACTAAGTTTAGCTTCATCAGCAACTTTTCTAAGCTTTTCCTCAATCTTCATATATCTGTTCCTGTTCATTGTCTTAGGTCTTCTAAGAACTCTGTGCTTTGTCAGATTATCAATAACATGGAAATCAAGGATTGCAAAATTGCTGTAACCAATATTTCTTAGGAAATGTGAAGCTTCCTTATACCCAATACCTTTGATATTCTTAACAAGCCATTCTCTTAACTTGCTCTCATCTTTAAAATGAATAATCACATCCTTCAAAGTATCTTTGTATCTTCTTGCTTCTGAAATATATCCTCCTCTCTTTGTGTGAAACCTGGTTCCAACTTCTTTCAGCTTTTTCTGCAGCTGTCTTTTGTTCAGATCAAGAAATCCATTTCCAACATTTTTCTGCACAGCAATGCATCTGTCAGCATTTGAATTTGCAGTAAGGATACAGAAGCACAATTCCTTAAAGATATCATTGCTTGACTTTCTTCCCAGGCTTCTAAACTCTTTCATCCGGGAGTCTACTTTCTTCTTGACTTTGCTTTTCTTCAAAGCATGAATATCTTTCACTAGCCCCCTCATGCTTCTAGAAAACATTGATGGCTTTAAAAAGGTTTTTCAAAATAATGCAGAAGCTTTTTATAAGAAATTTTATTCTGGATAATCATGGGATATGACCAGGATTTTTACACAGCATATAAATCTTATTTAGCTGAACCGACTGTAAGAAAAGCTCACGACGCGATATTTAGGATTGCATCTTTAGATCCTGATTTTAATGATGTAATAGATTTTGGCTGTGGAGCATTCAATGAATTCTTTGTTCACAGCAAACCTGAAAGATATATGGGGATAGATGCCAATGCTGCTTCCCAGGATATCAATGCTGATTATAGAAATACTGAGAATCTGGCTGAATTAATACAGCCTGAAACTCCAACAGCATTTGTAAGTCTGTTCTCAACAGAGATCACTGCTCGGTTTGAAGATAATTATCTTCTTTATGAAAAGATCTTTGATGAAATTCCTACTATCTGCTCTGGTTTGGTAAGCGGTTTTTATTATGCAAGCAAGAAAGACCAGAATCCAATTGGTGAAACTGGTGGCATACAAAGCTATCAGACTTTGGAAGATATTGAAGATGTCTGTTCAGATACATTTGAAGAAAGAAGAATTATCCTGCCAGTGCCTTCATTAATGTTTGGCAAGGATGTTTTTGAAATCTGGAAGTTTTTTGAAAAGAAATAAATTAAGTTTTTAGACAAAACATATTTATACAACCTATTCTCAATTTATTTTGGTGTTTAGATGCAATATATAGCTGACTTACATTTACATTCAAAATATTCTAGAGCAACCTCTAAACAATTAGACATCCCTAACCTGGAAAAATGGGCAAGAGTAAAAGGATTAAACCTCCTAGGAACTTCTGATTTCACACATCCTAAATGGATAGAGGAAATAAAAGCTAATCTAACAGAAGACGAAACAGGAATTCTAAAGACCAAAACAGGAATGCCTTTTATAATGCAGACAGAAGTCTCTTTAATATACACAGACAGAGACAAAGGAAGAAGAGTCCATAATGTAATCCTTGCTCCATCTATAGAAGTTTCAGAGCAGATAACTGAATATTTTCTATCAAAAGGAAGAGTTGATTATGATGGAAGGCCTATCTTCAAAATCCCTTGTGTTGACTTAACAGAATCATTGATGGAAATAGATAAAAAAATAGAGATTATTCCTGCTCATATTATGACTCCTTGGTTTGGTTTACTAGGAGCGAAATCATATTACACTTCTGTAGAAGACGCATTCAAAGACAAATCAAAACACATTCATGCATTAGAAACAGGATTAAGTGCAGACCCAAGTATGTTGTGGCGCATATCTTCATTAGATAAGTTCTCTTTAATCTCAAATTCAGATTCTCACAGTTTTTGGCCATGGAGAATGGGAAGAGAAGCAACGTTGTTTGAATTAAAAGAACTGACATACAACAATATAATCAAAGCATTAAGAACAAAAGAAGGCTTGACAGGAACAATTGAAGTAGACCCTGCTTACGGCAAATATCACTGGGATGGCCATAGAAACTGCAATGTTTGTTTAAGTCCAAAAGAAACAAAGAAATTAAATGGTGTATGTCCAAACTGTGGAAAACCAGTAACAATTGGTGTTGAATACAGGGTTGAAGAGCTGGCAGACAGGCCAATGGGATTCAGGCCAGAAGGAGCAAAAGACTTCAAAAGACTGATTCCTATTTCAGAGATAATCTCCAAATTAGTAGGAAAAGGTGTTGCAACAAAAACAGTCTGGCAAGAATTTGATAAATTGATCAAAGCATTCAAAACAGAACTTAATATTCTGTTAGATGTTCCAGAAGAAGAACTAAAAAAAGTCACAGATGAAAAGATAGCAGAAGCGATTCTTAAGAACAGGCAGGGAAAGATTGAAGTCCAGCCAGGCTATGATGGAGAATATGGAATTCCTATCTTTGATGGAAAAGACAAGCCTCGGCCAAAAGTAGAAATAAAGAAAAAACAAGCCAATTTATCAGATTTTTCATAAAATGAAACTTACGAATGAAATGAGAAAGGTTTAAAAATGAAATTTTCAAAATTTTCAATTAAAAAGTCAAAAAAGCCAGAAATAGAAAAATTAAAGAGATGGTATGAAGAAGAACTGGCAAGAAAAGACAAGGTTATTGACGAGCTAAAGCACCAAAACACCATGCTGATGAAAGCATCTATCAAAGGATCAGGCAAATTAGCAGAAATCACTGAAAAGCTGAAAAGAGCTGTAAACAAATAAGGTATATAGTGTATAAAGAGAATCTTTATATACCATATACTTTCACTTTCAAATATATAAAGTGACTTTAAAATGGTAGAAGAAGAATTTTACGAAGAAGTTGTCTACGAAGATGCGTCAGAAGAGGAAGAAGATTCATCCTCTCTTGTAGAAGATGATGAGATGACTGCAGAAGAAGAAGGCTTCTTGCGTGGATATAACGAAGCAAAGACAGTTGACAGAAAAGCTGAAGCAGAAGAAGAAGAGCTTGAATAAGACTGCTGCTATTTCTAGATTCCTATAGGGGACAGTGCGCTTGTTTGATTTGGCAGTCTTTAAAATAAAGAAAAGCTTATATATTCTAATTTTCTAATTCTCGCTATGGTATTGAATGAAACAGCTTTATTAGCAACTCCTGTGATTGGCCCTATATTTAAGATATTTGCAGTATTGCAGGGATTGATTGGAGGATTATTTGGAGTATATTTAGTTTTAGTCATATTGAGATGGAAAGAATACAAGCAATCAGTTAAGATCCTCAAAAGCATCAGACATGAGCTGAAGATGCTGAATGAAAAGATATCCTTTCCAAAAAAGAAGAAGTGATTTCTGAAGATGAACAAAGCAAAAGAAGAAATTACCAATATTCTAAAAAAAGAGACCAAGTTAAAAGAGATTAACCTGGAAGTTCCTAAAGATTCTGCCCTGGGAGATTATGCTTTTCCTTGTTTCCAGTTATCAAAGCAGTACAAGCAAAATCCTATTGAGATTGCCATGAACCTGGCCAAAACATTAAAGCCGACAAAATTAATAAAAGAAATAACAGAAGTTGGCCCTTATCTAAACTTCACTATCAATAAACAGGCATTAGCAGAATCACTGATAAAAGATTCCCAAAAACAGGATTATGGAAAAGGAAAAGATAAAAAACAAAAGATTATGGTTGAATTCCTCTCTCCAAATACAAACAAAGCATTGCACTTAGGCCATATAAGGAACAGTGCAATAGGAGAATCATTATCCAGCTTATTAAAATTCAATGGCTATAAAATAATCAAGACCAGTATAAACAATGACAGAGGAACAGGTGTGACAGAAGCAATGCTTGGTTATCAGAAATTCTTCAAAAACAAATTCCCAAAAGGCAAGCCAGACAAATTTGTCTCTGATTGCTATGTTGCTATGAAAAAAGCACTCAAAGAACAGCCTGCTTTAGACTCAGAAGTAAAACAAATGCTTTTGAAATGGGAGCAAAAAGACAAAGAAACAATTGATTTATGGAAAAAACTGATGAAATGGGTATATCAGGGATATAAAGAGACATACAAAAGACTGGGCATCTCATTTGACAAGGAATACTATGAATCAGATATCTATGCAAAAGGAAAAGAAATAGTCTTGGAAGGATTAAAAAAAGGCATTTTTGAAAAACAAGAAGGAGCAGTCATTGCAAAATTAGAAAAATATAGGATTCCAGATAAAGTATTGATAAAATCAGACAACACTTCTCTTTACATGACCCAGGATATCTATTTGGCAAAGCTAAAACATGATGAATTCAAGATAGACAAGTCAATATATGTTGTTGGCTCTGAGCAGGACAATCATTTTAGGCAGTTATTCAAGATCCTGGAATTATTAAAATTTAGGTTTGCAAAAGATTTATTCCACTTAAGCTATGGATTGGTCCATTTGCCGTCTGGAAGGATGAAATCAAGAGAAGGAACAGTTGTTGATGCAGATGACTTGATAGAAGAGACAGTCAACCTGGCAAAAAAAGAGATAAAAAAACGTCATAAAGATTTGTCAGAAAAAGAAGTCAATAAAAGAGCAGATATGATTGGTATTGCAGCAATCAAATTCCTCATGATTAAATTCGATAACACAACAGAATTCATATTTGACCCAGCAGAAGCAATCTCATTTGAAGGAGAGACAGGCCCTTACTGCCAGTATGCACATGCAAGAATATCTTCAATTCTAAAGAAGGCAGGAAAACCTAAAAACTCAATAAAGACTGAAGTATTAAACACAGATGAAGATGAAAAAGTCATCTTATTATTATCCAAATTCCCAGAAGTAGTTGAACAAGCAGCCAAATCCTACAAACCTCATCTGATTGCAAGATACGTCTTAGACTTATCACAGGCATTTAATGAATTCTATCATGCCTGCCCTATAATCCAGTCAGATGATAATACTAAGAATGCAAGACTGAACTTAATTCTTGCAGTACAGCAAGTTCTAAAGAATGGGTTAAATATTCTAGGTATAAAAGCGCCAGATGCGATGTAAGAAGAGGAGTTCGTACTATCGAGTTTGCGAGATAGTACTAATACATCACGGGTGACCTTTAGGGTGAAACCCTAAGGGTATTGATGCGCCAGAAGCAATGTGATTTATCTAAAACAAATATAACTGTCCTTCTTCTTTTTCAGGTTCAAAAGCATGTGCTTTGTCAATATCAATTATAGCCCTATTGCTAGGCTCATAAATCTTTGTTGCATATCTTTTAATATCATGCAATTTCATAGTTATCCCAGCAATTCTTTCTGCTTGTTCTTTGATTTTTTTTAAATCCCTATAAACAGGATTCTCTTTTGACATATTTAACAATAAAATATCAGTAAATCCCAGAACTCCTTGAAGCGGCTGATTAACTTCATGACAAACAGCTCCAGCCAGCTCTCTAACTCCTTGAAGCTTATATTCATCTATCTGTTTTTCAAAAACTTCTCTTTCTTCTGGAGAAAGATTTCCCAATATTTCATTCATTGTTTTTGTCATCTTAATCATACCTTTCAGCTAAAACTCTTTCAAGAGTTTTTGGAATATCAATCATCTGGTCTGGTTTTCTAACACAAGCATTAACTCCTGATTTAAATGCTATTTGTTCATACTCATCATCATCTTCACTAAACCTCGCACTTGCCATGACTATAGGATATTCTGGATCTACTTTTCTTATCTCTTCTGTTAGACTAAAACCACTCATATAAGGCATATTTCCGTCAGTAACCAAAGCATCTGTTTTTTCTGTATTATAGATATTTAATGCTTCTTTTCCATCAAATGCAGTTATAACTATATGGCCCTCATCTTCTAACATTTCACTGATTAAATCTCTAATACCTTTATCATCATCTGCAACTATTATTGTTTTTGTCATTTTTTACCTCATAGCAACATTAGTTTCAGCTGCTTTTAATCTTCCAACAAACATATGATCTTTGTGTTCATTATCTCTAAATCTATTTAAATATCCTAAAAGACTTTCTTCTACTACTCCTCTGCCCCAATATTGAGTTGCTCTATCTTCACCATAATCACCAGATGCGTGAATCATTGTAAAGTCAACAATTCTCTTATCTTTGTAGACTGGTTTTCCAACAATCCCATTATGCCATGCTGAAATACCTCCTTCTCCAGGTGGAAATGGATGCCCAATAAAAACTAAATCTCCTGTTCTTATCCCGCTTAAATCCTTATTATCTTGATTTAATGTAGCTACATGGCTAGTGTGTCTGTTATAAATTTTATCTCCCAAATCTCCAGTTAATTGTATTCCTTTGTGACTGGCAAATTCATACAATATTGAAATGCAATCCAAATGTTTTTTATCCTTGTCTTTTCCTTTTGGATATACTGGCCCATAAGGAATTCCAACCCATGATTTTAATGTTTTATAATCTGAGTTAACTATCTTATCTAATTTTTCTGGTTTTTCAGGAACATAACTTGCCTGCCAGATATTTACTCTTTGTCCTATACCTAAATTATCATGATCAATTTCAGGATTAGCTGCCTTGATTTCAGTCAAAGTCAGGCCTTTTCTTCTGGCTATCCTTGACAAAGAATCTCCTTTTTGGACTTCATATACAAAATTTTCTAAACTTAAATCATTGTCAGAATGCTTTTCAGGATTCAATAGTTTTAATCCTTCTTCAGGAGCAGGAAGTGAAAATCCTTCTTCATCAGGCAAAGGCAGTTCAATATTATCATGATCAATAGGCATTTCAACAGCTTCGCTTTCTTCTGCATGTGTTGCCATGACATACAATAACCCGGCAGTTGCTCCAGCTGTAGCTAATGCTACTTTAATGTCTCTAAGTGGTTTAAAACTACCATAAGATTCAGCTAACCAATCATGAGTTCTTGATAAGAATCCTCTTTTTCTTGGTTGATTAGGATAAGTCTGTCTAGCACGTAAACCTTCTGTAAATAATTCAATGTCTTCCTCACTCCATTTATCACTATGTTTTACCATTGTTACCTCTTAATAGTGATTATATTACTAGTATATAAAGCTTTCTATTTACATTACTTAGAAGTAGTAACGGAACATATAAAACAGCATAAGGCATCTGAAAACCCAGAATTCAGGCACTACAGCTCCTATAAAAGCATTTTAAAAGAAAAAGATTATTCTTGCTTTTTATGGAATACTTCAGCTATATCCTTGCCAAGCATTGGTTTATAACCTCCTTTATTCAAAGGATTAAAGCTGCGGATAAATCTTAAGTCATCTTCCTCAGCTATTCTGACAAACATCCCATCAGAATCAAAAAGAACATTGCTTTTTGGGTCATAAAATCCTTTTTCTAGCCTGAAATAACCCTGTTCCACTATCTCTTCTATCTTTGCTCTGCCAGGTATATAATAAGGTTCTTTGTCTATCACAGTTATGTCATTTGAGATATAAGAACGTTGAATATTTAGTTTATAGACAATGCCTTCCTTAGGGTCAAAACATCCATCCTCTGTGATATAAGTCCCTTCTGAAGAATATAGAATTTTTTCTAGTGTAGATCCTGAAATCAGCTTTTGTTCTTGTTCTTCAGGATTAACAAGATGGATTGTATCTGATTTTATATACGGGTTGATTAGATAATCCTGAGCATACTTAAGACTAATACATAATGCAGCACTAGCAGCAACACTGACTGCAGCATATTTCCAGTATTTCTTTATATCCTCTCTTATTATAGGCCAGTTCTCTCTAAAACCTTTTCCAACAGCATCCACAGGTCTTCTAAGGATTCTTCTGATTCTTCTTGTACGTTTTTCAAGAAATGCTTTGATATATCTGTTAGAATCACTTGTATAATCAGGATATTTCACTGTCCCAACCTCTCCTGTTCTGAGATTTTGTATTTTATCTCCCTCTTTGCAAGCTATGTTTTCTAATGATTCCATTTCTGTTTTTTGACTAGGTGGATTGATTATTTCATCTAATCTATCTCTACAACCATGTTTTTTAGCAACAATTTTTGCTATATGTGCCCCCCATGGTGTATTCAAATATTTTTTAACCAGGGATTCATCAAATCCCTGCTCTTCAAAAGAGTTATTTAGTTTTTTGTAACTCCAATGATATCTTATAACAGCAACTGTTTCACTGGCTGCTGCTAAAGAACCAAAAAAGAACATATCTTTGATATCCTCAGACTTACTGGCCAAAAATGCCCATCTGGAACAAAGTATTGCAGTTGTTTGTTCAATAGGAGTGACATATGCAAAAGTTAAGATATTCTTTACTATGTTTACTATTCCCATATAATCTGGAATAATTTTGGGTTTATAAACCTTTATTTTTTTTAACTTAGAAGTAGTTATCTTAAACCATAATGTTTATAAAACCCTTTTTCATCCTACGCACTATTAGAAAGGTGATTTAATGGGAAGGATAAAGACAAAATTGATCAAAAGAGTATCATTGAAAATATTCAAACAACATAGAGACGAGTTTAAACAGGAATTTGAAGGGAACAAAGAGATAGTAGAGAAGTTTGCAGATATACCCAGCAAGAAGATCAGGAATATCATAGCAGGATATGTGACTAGACTAGCAAAACAAAAACAAGAGTAAATACATGGGGGTGCATTAAAGATGCCAGAAGAAACACAAAAAGATAAGCCAGCAGAAACAAAACCAGTAGAGAAGAAATTTGACAAAGACAGCAACTCAATCTTTGTTGGCGGAAAGCCATTTATGAACTATGTAACAGGAGTGGTTATGCAGTTCACAACAAAGGATGCAGATGAAGTGGTTATAAAAGCACGAGGGAAATTCATAAGCAGAGCAGTAGACATAGCAGAAGTTGCAGCAAAGAGATTCCTGGAAAGGACATCTGAAATAAAAGACATAAAGATTGATTCAGAAGAATTCCAGAACAATGAAGGCAAGACAGTAAGAGTATCCACAATAGAGATCACCTTAAAGAAGAAACAGATCAATTAACTTCGGGGCGAGGTTATATGATTGTTGCAAAAATGGAGTTTTTGGAGCTCTGTAAGAATTGCAAGAGGAGATTATTATGATAGAAGAGATAGCAGCACTAGCAATGATTTGGATTGCAATATCTGCAGTTTATCTATTAAAAAACAAGAAAACAAGTCCAGCTCAGAAACATGAATACATCTGGGTAGGAGAAGGAAAAAATCCTTTCAAGAAGTAATTCTTTTTTTTATTTTTATAGAATAGAAAAACTAACATCATTATACGCAATTGAAAAAGGGCTAGTTATTCAAATAGGGCAAGAATTCCCGAAGGTTTTTAAATATTCAATCTTTCTTCTTACTCATGGCAATAGAAGAATATTATCTTAAATTAGAACCAGGGAAAAAACTCAGCGCATCAAATCAAAAAGGTCGTATAAATAAAATAGTAAAACAGAGTAAAGACTTTAAATTTGGTTATTTTTTTAGCGTTTTTTCTAATAACGGGTATGAACCGAGGTGGGAAGTTCTAAGATTCATCCCTATTTCAGAAGAAGCAGGTTGGGAAGGTTGTAATTATAAAACCTCTGAAGCAGCTTTACAAGATGCTAAGCATTATTTAAAAGAGAAAGGTTTCGATTGTGTTACACCTTTTAATCTTGAAGGAATAATTGATAACATCTAAACAATATTATAATTCTTGCCCTTTATTTTTTGATTTATTGAACTTTGTTCTAGATTATAAGTCTCAACTAAAACTTCTCTGTTCCTCGCTTCGTTGCACTCATTTTTAAGATACTTTTTTAAACTCTAATATTTCTATAAAAGATATGGGCCTGTAAGCTAATGGATAGACTGTCTGGCTTCGGACCAGAATGTCGGGGTTCGAATCCCTGCAGGCCCGTTTTCTCTTTTAGAAAATTATTTAAGCCGATAAAAATTATAATCAGTAATGGATAAAGAACTGTATAACCAGGCCAGTGCACTGCTAAAAGACAGAAAAGACCTTTTGGTTAGATTTGAGATTCTTTGCAAAGCCAAAGCAAGAAACAAGGATGAAGAATTATTTCTGTTAGCTAAAGCAAAAGAAACATCTCCCAGAAGAACATACAAAAAACTGAAAAAACTTATTAAAAAATTAGAGTATGAAGTAGATACTGAAAAACCTCAGCCAGGACCAGCAGCTTCTAAAGTAGATATAGAAGTATTAAAAAAGAAATTAAATGAATTTATCTATTCTCCTTATTTCAAAAAAGACCCTTCTTTGAAAAAAGATAAGATAAGATTCTATCTTATGGGAAGCTTGATCACAGGATTTGCATCTCAAAAAAGCAAATATGCAGGAGAACCAAGTGATAAAGGAAGGATTAGCGATATTGATTTAGGGATCATTATTGACAGGGAATTTTTTGATTCATTTATCCACACTGCTTTTGATGTAGTTCATGGAACAAAAAGATCTGTTCCGATGGACATGGCAAGCAAGGAACTCGGCCCATTCAGATATCTATTTGCCGCACTCAAAGGATTAAAGATGGCTGGAAAAACAAACAGAAAATTAAGCATAGTTTTTATAGAAAAATCCTTTTTTCTTGCATTAAAGTTAAGGGATGAACCTCACATAAAAGTTCTTGAACTATGGATTTAAAAACATCAGGTTTATAAATCCTGTAATCTATTACTACCTATGAAGAACGAAGAAGGAGTTACAGAACACTATAACGGGATTGAAACCTTTATTTCAGAAAGATATTCTCCAGATAAAAAACTTACAGAAAGGATTGAAACACAGTTAGATGAAGAAAAAAAACTAAATGCAGAATTTTATGATAGTTCTTTGACTCATGTTAAAACAGTAAGAGGATTGTTTGGACCAACTTATGAATATTCTCCAGAAACATTAAACATCGCAGTTCTGGGAGACCTTCACGGGAATATAGAGCTTGCTTTAAACATCCTGGACAGATGGCAAAAAAAGACAAAAAGACAGTTAGACTACATCCTGCAGGTAGGAGACTTAGGAGCTTTTCCAGATATAACAAGATTAGACAAAACAACAAGAAACTTTGCAAAAAAACATCCAGAAGAACTTGGATTTCAAAAATTCTATAATCAGACTCCAGAAGGAGATTATTTTTTTGGAGAAAACGCATGTTTTTCCAAAGATCTGGTTTTATATTTCATAAAAGGAAATCATGAAGATCTTGATTTTCTATCACAGCATAAAAATGATTCAGTTGACCATTATCACAGATTTATCTATGTTTTAAATGATGAAATAATCACATTAAGCAGGAAAAATAAAAGAATAAAGATCGCTTCTTTAGGCGGGATTGAACAGGATGGTTTTACATCAAAAGAAGCTAAAAGATTATATGCTCAGGAATTTGATGTCTTGCTTACACATCAACATTTAAAAGATGAACAAAGACCTTGCGGCTCTGCTGAAATAGTTTCTTTGATTGAAAATGCCCAGCCAAAATTCCATTTTTCAGGGCATGTACATAAAGAAGGAAAACTATCTTTTATAGGAGATACAGAATCTTATAATCTTAATGAAGTAAAATTCAGAGGAAAACATCTTGCTCCTAATTCTATCGGCATATTATCTGTAAATGATGATACTCAGGATTTCTCTTTTATCAACCATTACTGGCTTGAAGAGATAAAAAAATAATTTCAACCAAAACTTTTATAAACTAATTCTTGCAAATTAAAGACTATACCAAAACTTACAAATTCATGAGTAAGGTTTATCATTTTCAAAGAATATGACAAAAGAAAAAAACATCGGAATAACTATCAAGAAAGAAGAAGATATGCCAGAATGGTACTCTCAGGTCTGTCAAAAGGCTGAGCTAGCTGATAATTCTTCAATAAAAGGATTCATGATTATAAGGCCAAATGCTTACGCAATCTGGGAGCAAATCCAGGACTATTTCAACAAAGTCATAAAAGCTAAAGGAGTTAGAAATGCTTACTTCCCATTGCTAATCCCAGAATCTTTCTTTAAAAAAGAATCAGAGCATGCAAAAGGCTTTGCTCCTGAACTGGCATGGATAGAAAGAACAGAAGAAGATGAAGAACGCTTAGCAATAAGGCCAACATCAGAGACAATAATGTATGATTCTTACTCAAAATGG
>JAAOYC010000003.1 GCA_018221125.1 Candidatus Woesearchaeota archaeon | reverse complement strand
GATTAAATGTCCTAGTTTTGGATAGATAAAAGGTTCTCCTGACAAAGAGATTGCAAATTGGTCTGGATCTTGCGCTTGTTGAAATTTATTTTTGTTTATTTTTTCATTTCCACCAAAGCCAGAGAGCAGTTTTCTTTGTGCTTTGATTGCTTTTTCTATCAGTTCTTTAGGATTGTCTATTGGTTTTGGCAGTTTAATGCCTTCAGTGTATTCAATAGGACGCCAACAGAAGATACATCTATTTTGGCAATAGCCAATTGTGTTTGAGATTTGGCAGCATCTGTGTGAGGATATGCCATAGAACTGCTCTTTGTAGCAGACTCCTTGATCTAGCAAAGATTTCTTTGTCCATGAACATATTTTTACTGCGCTATGGCTGCCTATGAAGGCATAATGCTGTTTTTCTAACAGTTTTTTTAGCTCTGGTTTTGGCATAGACAGGAAGATATGGAAAAAATATATAAAGCTTAGCTAATTCAGGATTTTTAATGCAGAAGTTTGAACAAGCTTTGAAAATACTGGAAAAATCTAAAGAATTTAAAGACTGGAAAAAAAAGAATAAAGAGGCTTATCTTAGCTATGGTTTTCTGATTGTACAGGATGGAGGGAGTGACTGGAAAATAGGCTATTATCACAAGAAAAGAGATGGTGTTACTTCTTTTAATGTTGGAGACAAGATAACTGTTGAGCCTGAAGATGATGTTTTCAGAAAAGAGAAAAAAGAAGTGTTAGGGATTGATATTAAAGAAATAAAATATAAGCTAGCTGATGCTATAAATATTGCTGTTGAACTGCAGAAGAAAGAGTTTTCAGCTGAAAGCCCTAAGAAGATAATTGTAATACTGCAGAAACTGGATATTGGGCAGATATGGAATATTACTTTCTTAACACAGTCATTCAGCACTTTGAATATCAAAGTAAGAAGTGATACAGGAGAAGTTGTTGAAAAGAAGCTGCAGCCGTTATTTGGAATGGATAAATAAAAGCTTTTTAAATTGAAGACTATTTTCTAGTTTAGGGGAAGATGAAATCAATTGATTTGAAAACAGACTTGTTATTAGGATTCTTTATTGTAAGTTTAGTTCTGGCAAATACACTTGGAACAAAGATAACTTCTCTTTTTGGAGTTAGGGTTAGCTTTGGGATATTCCTGATTCCTATTATGTTTTTAGTTACTGATATTATTGCAGAGGTTCATGGAAAGCAGAAGGCTAAATCATTTGTTTATATTGCAATATTTACGCAGTTGTTTTTGTTAGTTATGGCTTATATTGCTATTAAGATGCCTGCAAATCCAACTTGGGGAAACCAGGCAGCGTTTGCTTCTGTGTTTGGGGCTAGTTTAAGGATGACTATTGCAAGTGTTATTGCATTTATTGTTTCGCAGTTCCATGATGTCTGGGCTTTTGATTTGCTTAGAAGAAAAACAAAAGGAAAATATTTATGGATGAGGAATAATGTATCTACAATGATTAGCCAGTTAATAGATTCTTCATTATTCTTGTTTATTGCATTCTATAAGATTAATCCAAAGTTTACTGTGCCTTTTATCATCAGCTTGATAATTCCTTATTGGTTGTTTAAGATTGGATTTGCTGTGATTGATACTCCTTTTGCTTATCTGGGAGTTTGGTGGTTAAAGAAAGATTAGATGAGGGGAAATAAAAATGTTAGATACAATAAGGAAATATTTTAGAGGAGCTGCACAAAAAGTGGAAGAATCTCCTAAAGTTAAAAAAAGAGAAGGTGAAATTTCTAAAGAAGAATATTTGTCATCATTGCTTAGTCCTGTTGATAGAGACAATGTAGAATATTTAAGAGATTCTATCCATCAAGCATTATTGGAGAAAGATATTAAATCTGCTCTGATTGCAGTTGGGAGTGTTGTTACTGGAGTTGCTTCAGGAGAAGATTATTATAATTCAGCAGGGCCTGATGATATTGACTTAAAGGTTATTGTTGCTGACCAAGAACAAGGAAATGAATTTTACGGTGTTTTTTTGGAATGGGGAGAAAAATTAAATGGAAGATTTGTTGAAGTTGATGGGCATCCAACTGTGATTAGATATACTCATATTCATATGACAGATGAAGAATCTATAAATTTCCATTATGATGGTGGATATATAATCACACCAAAAGAAGGCAAAACAATAGATTTGATTGTAAAAGGAGTTCGTTTTCTGCCTGCTGGAAAGCATATTGAAGAAGAAAGAAATAGAAATCATGCCTTTTCAGTTTTGTATAAGGATTAGATAGTTAAAGAAAGAGTAAAAAAAAGAAAATTTATATAGTAATAAATTCTTATTAGAAATTATGGCAGTTTTGACTGATATGAAAATAGGCAGAGATGGTAAAGTATGGATTCATATTGTAAAAGGCAAATATAATGACAGGAGACTTAAACTTTCATTTGATAAATTTGCTAAAGTTGTTATAAAATCATATAAACCTGTAGTTCTTGATGATGACTACCTTGAAGGGTATGAAGACTATATGGATTAATTATTCAACTTTATTATCAAACAGATATGGATTTCTTTATTTTGACTTCTCCAATCAGATAAATAGAACCAGTTATTAGAATCAAGTCTTTTTTTGCTGCAATTGATTTAGCATAAGAGATTGCCTGCTTTAGATTTGGGATTATTATATATTCTTTGAGATGTTTTGCAATGTCATCTGGAGCAGCTGCTTTTGAAACATTTGCTTTTGTTATTATTGGGATTGGTTTTAGTGGTTTTAGAGTTTTTATGATTGCTTTTGCGTCTTTGTCCTGCATCAGGCCCAGGATTAAGATTAAGTTTTTGTATTTCAGCTGTTTTATTGATTTGACTAATGCTGCAATACCATCTTGGTTGTGAGCAGCGTCAATAAGGATATTGTTTTTTAGGAATTCAAATCTTCCATGCCATTGAACTTTTTTCAGTCCTGATCTGATTTTTGATTCTGGGATTTTTAGTTGTTTTAATGCAGCATAGGCTGTTGATGCATTTATCTGCTGGTATGCTCCTTTGAGATTTGTCTTAAGTGTTCTTTTTTTAGCTATTATGAGTTTTGCATGATTTTTTTTGCATGTCTGCCTGATTACATCCAATGCTGGATTGGCTGCGCTTGTTATTACTGGAACTGTTTTTATTATTCCTGCTTTTTCTTTTGCTATTTTTCTTACTGTGTTTCCGAGAATCTCTTTATGATCCAAGCTTACATTTGTGATTACAGATAAAACCGGAGAAGTAGTATTTGTTGCATCCAGTCTTCCGCCCATTCCTGTCTCTAGTACAGCATAGTCAACTTTCTTTTCATTGAAATAAAGAAAAGCTATTGTTGTTATTGTTTCAAAGAAAGACAAGTCAATTTTGTATTTTTTTTGAAGCTGGTTTATTTTTTTTGTTAACCTGTCCAGTTCTTTATCTGAAATTGGCTTGTTGTTTATCCTGAATCTTTCATTGAGTTTTTTTAGATGAGGAGATGTAAACATTCCAACTTTATAGCCTGCTTCAATCAGACAGGAAGACAGCATTGCTGATACAGAGCCTTTGCCGTTTGTTCCTGCAACATGAATTACTTTAAGAGATTGTTCTGGATTGCTTAAATGTTTTAAGAATTTCTTAATATTAGTCAGTCCAAATTTCTTTTTTGAGCGCTCTAGTTCAAAAATCTCATTGATTGACTTGTTTGATAGTTTTGTAAGCTGCATTAAGTGTATTTTTCATTGGAGATTTATAAAATTATTTGTTTGGGAGTGGTATCGCACTAGAACATATAGTTTTGAGCTTGATATTATTTAAATATGAGTCTTTGTTTCTCTTGATAGAGAAGAATGAAAATACTGATGCAAAAGGTTGAGGATGTAAAACTACCTTCTTATGCTCATCCTGGTGATGCTGGAATGGACTTGTTTTCTGCTGAAAGCCTTGTTTTGAAGCCAGGAGAAAGGAAAGTCGTATCAACTGGAATCAAGATGGCTATTCCTGAAGGCTATGAATCTCAAATCAGGCCAAAATCAGGCTTGGCTGCAAAGCATGGAATAAGTATTGTCAATACTCCTGGAACAATTGATGCGGGATACAGAGGCGTTGTTGGAGTTATACTTATCAATCACGGCAATGAGGATTTTGCTGTTGAGAAAGATATGAAAATTGCCCAGATGGTTATCAACAAGATAGAGAATGCTGATATTGAAGAAGTTAATGAACTTGATGGTACTTCGCGGGGAGAAGGGGGTTTCGGTTCTACCGGAACTCATTAGGTGTTTAGATATTTGGGAGAGGGCAGGAGGTGGTCTTTTATCCTGGGTATCTTAATTTAAGAAAAAAAGAGGTGATTATTAACATGGACAAACCATTGATCAGTTTTAATGCAGCAAAGGACTGCAAGTCTTTAAGAAGTTTCTTTGAAGAAGAGAAAGAAGCTGAATAATTAAAACAAATATTTTATTTTATTCCAAATAATATTATGTATTTCTTCTATAGTCTTTAATTGCCCATCAGGAGCACAATCAATCTTATCCCAATTGAATTTTTGAGCAAGTTCAAGATATGATGTTTCTGCATTTTTCAGATGCTCTGGATTTGATTCATGACCGTCTGCTTTTCCTTGCCTTGTTTTTTTCAATTCTATGCCAATCTCATAAGGCATATAGAGGAATATGACTTTGTCTGGCTTTACAAGCTTGTTGTGGATGTATTCAAGATTATATATCCATCCTATAAGCTCATTTCTTTTTTCAGGGTCTGTTATCTTTCCCCCTTGATGTCCTAGATTAGATTCAACATACCTGTCGCAGATTATGGTTTCTCCCCTATTCAAGTATTCTTTTATTTCTTTTTGAGCATCCAGCCTGTCTGCTGCATAATACAAAGAAGCCACTCTTGGATCAACAGAATTTGCCTCTCCAAACCAGGACTCGCAGTCTTTTCCAAGATAGCAGCTGCCTATTATCCTTCCAGTTGGCTTATTGTATCTCGGAAAGGTCATATGGCGGCATTTCAGGCCTTTAGCTTCTATCTTTTCAATAAGCTTTTTTGTCTGAGTCTCTTTTCCAGAGCAGTCAGTCCCTTCAATTACTATAAATTTTCCTTGTGTCATTTTATCATCAATGGCTTATCTTGTATATAATTAATTCCTTGATTTAAAGCTATTTCAGCTTTTCCAAGCTCAACTCCAATATCCAAAGCATGGCTGACCTGGGATATCATCTGAGTTTCTACTATCTGCTTGTAAGCTTGTTTTGCTGTTTCAGCATGAAACTCTCCTATCCTACTACCTTCAGGGGTTAGATGAGTTATTTTAATCTGGCTTTTTTCTAATTCAATAACAATATTGCCTCTTGGGTCTGGTTCTCTTTTTAGTTTAACAGGATAATTTTCAAGGATTTTTTCTGCAAATTTCCATGTAGGAGCATATAAGTGTGCACTGTTTGAAATAATTATCAAGTGTCCTGGCTCAACATCTACTTTATCTGCTATTTCATAATGGACTTTTCTTAATGCTAGAGCATTTTCAGGCCAAGCTCTAAACATATCATTGCTTCTGATGTAAGCAGTCATGTGAAGCTTGTCTTGAGCTAAAGCCTGGATTAAATCTAAACATGGAGAATGAGAGTTATTATGGTCTTGCTCAACATCCCAGGTAACACCAACAGCTCTTCTTGAATGTATTGCTTGTTTTAATTGATCTACCATTGAATCAATCTGATTTATTCCTTTAAAGTTTCTTAATCTTGAGCCATATGTATAGCTTACATCTCCAACTACAGCTGAACTCATCAATTGAGGCAGATAATCTTCAAAATGTTCTCTTGTGAATGTAAAATAAGGTTTCCAGTCAATATCATCAGGATCTTCATCAGAAATTACACTAGTTAAACAAGTTATTTCTTTTTGATCATCAGAGTACTGGCTTTTCTTCAAGTGTCCAAATCTCAATATTGTAGCTAATATCTTAAGCCATGCATCTCCAACTTTTTTTTCTCTTACAATAAATCCTGTCTCTTCTGAAGGATATGTTTTGGATGGTTTAGGGGCAGGACGATCAAAGATTTCTGGAGGTCCCCAAGGTTCTTTTTGAGGCAATGAACTAAGAAAGTCGTCTAAAGAGGAGTAATCTTTTCTATTTTGTCTATCTCTCCAGTCTATTATATCTACATTTTCTCTGAATCTATCTATTGCTTCTAATGGGATTTCAGATTCTATTTCTGAATCATCAAATCCATATATTTTTCTATTAGAATCTATTCCTTTTTTTGATTCTACTAAAGTCAATAAAGCCTCTCCTGTGTTGTTTAAGTCAGCACCGCAAAGAACTATCTGGCTTAATCTTTTATTTGCAAGAGCATGTCTTATTATGAGAGAAATGCCTTCGCTTTTGCTGTAGCAGTTTCCTGCAATAAGGTAATTTTCAGGAGAAATGTGCTTCAGGACTTTTTCTTTTTCAGTCCATAGAGTGCATAATCCAGTGCTGCTTTCTGGATTTCCAAGTGTCAGCAATTCTGTCTTGTAGATTGGCCATTCCATTTTAATAGTAAACAAACTGGTTGCAAAGCTCGAGAACTTTCTGCTTTGTTTGTTTTTGCAAGTCTGTGTCTTTTAAGTTATTGAGTATATCGGCCATGTATTTTCCGATAAGTTCCATCTCTGGCTCTTTCATTCCTCTTGTTGTCAATACAGGAGTTCCAAGCCTTACACCTGATGGCTTAAAAGGAGTAGAAGGGTCAAATGGTATTGTGTTGCAGTTTGTAATGATTCCAGCTTCTTCTAATGCAACTGCTGCTTCCCTGCCCATGCCAGGCTGTCCAACTCTTTTTGTCTTGATTAAGTCTATCAATATCAGATGAGTGTCTGTTCCTCCAGATACTAGATTAATTCCTTCTGACATCAGCTTATCTGCAAGAGCTTTTGCATTTTTTACAATCTGTTTTGCATAATCCTTGAATTCCGGCTTCATTGCCTCCTGGAAAGAAACTGCTTTTGCTGCAATTGTATGTTCATGAGGTCCTCCCTGCAGTCCTGGGAAAACTGCTCTGTCTATCTTTCCAGCCAAGTTTTTTGCTTTTTTAGCTGCTTTTTCATCCAGACCTTCTGTTTTTGCCAGCCTGTCTTGTTTTTTGCAGAGGATGATTGCGCTTCTTGGTCCTCTCAGAGTTTTGTGAGTTGTTGTTGTTACAATATCTGTAAATGGAAGCGGAGATGGATGAGCTCCTCCCACTATTAATCCAGCAATATGGGATATATCAGCCATTGAGTAAGCTCCAACTGATTCTGCAATATCATGGAATTCCTTGAAATCAATCTTTCTTGGATAAGCTGTAAATCCGCTTATGATTATTCTTGGATTTTCTTTTTCAGCTAATTTTCTTATCTTATCCATGTCAAGCATTCCTGTTTCTTCATCAACTCCATATGCAATAAAATCATAGTATTTTCCTGAGAAGTTTACAGGAGAGCCATGAGTCAAATGGCCTCCATGAGATAAGTTCATTCCAAGAATCTTATCATTGAGGTTAAGGAGAGCAAAATAAACAGCCATGTTAGCTGGAGAGCCTGAATTTGGCTGGACATTTGCATGCTCTGCATTGAACAGTCTTTTTGCTCTTTCAATTGCAACAAGCTCAGCATCATCTACAAACTTGTTTCCCTGATAATATCTTTTTTTAGGATATCCTTCTGCATATTTGTTCATCAAGACAGAGCCTGCTGCTTCTAAGACAGCTTTGCTGCTGTAGTTTTCAGAAGGAATCATGTTTAATTCGTTCTTCTGCCTTTTTAATTCATCCTGGATAATCTTGTGGACAACAATGTCTTCTTTTTCTAAAGCTGATTTCTTTGCTCTTTTATAGGTCATAAAAGAAAATTTTACTTCTTCACTTGAATTTTTATCAATTCCTTCATGGTCTTCCTGTTTAAACAGTTTCCATTCACTCCATCTTATTTCCGGGAAAAAAACATCTCCGTTATAATCTTTTTGAATTCTTGTCAATTCAAATGTATCAGCAATTCTCATCCCTAATTTGTAAATGGTAGCTCCTCCTGTGATAAATATTTTTTCTTCATTATTTTTTTTGCAGTATTCAATAGCTTGATTAAAATCATGGAAAATTGTAGTGCCTTCTGGCTTGTAGTTTTTATCAAATGTAAGAACTATGTTTTCTCTTCCTGGCAAAGGCTTTGCACTATCTGGAAGAGATTCATAGGTTTTGTCCCCCATTATGCAGGGATGTCCTGTTGTCTGGTCTTTGAAATGCTGGAAATCTTCTGAAATTCTCCATGGAATATCATTATTCTTTCCAATTGTTCCATCTTTTGCAACAGCAACAATTACAATTATTTCAGTCATGCTCGATCTTCCTCATTATTCATTTTTTACCTCGTAAGTTCGGCACCCATGAAATGGGTTTTACTTCCTTATACAGCTATCTCAAATTTGATTCTCGGATGCTTTTTGTAATCTTCAATCTTTGAATCTTCATATTTCCAGTCAAATATTGAAGTGAAGTTTTCTGTTTTGATTTTTGGAAGAGGGAATGGTTCTCTTGCAAGCTGTTCTTTCAATCCATCAACATGATTTACATACACGTGAGTGTCTGCCAGGAATCCAACCAATCTTCCTTCTTTGAATCCTGATTCTTTTGCTAATAAGTGGAGAAGTAATGCATAGCTTGCTATATTGAATGGAAGCCCCAATGCGGAGTCTATTGATCTCTGATTCCATAAAAGATTTAACTTATTGTTTATGACTGTTACCTGAAAAGAATAATGACAGGGAGGCAAAGCCATCCTGTGAAAATCAACAGGATTCCATGCTGACACTATCATCCTTCTATCATTAGGGTCTGTCTTTAGTGTTTCTACTATCTTTTTCAGCTGGTCAAATCCTTTTCCTTCTGAAGGTTTGTCATGGGCAATGTATTTTGCTCCGAAGTTTCTCCATTGCCATCCATAGATAGGCCCTAATTCACGCTCTTCAGACATCTTCTTTTTTGTCTCTTCATCATGGCCATAAGGGACTTTATCTGGACTGCACCACTCATCCCAGATATGATTGTCTTTGGATCTTAACCATTCCTTGTCTGTTACACCTTTTATGAAGAATTCTAATTCAGATGATACAAGCCTAAATGGGACTGATTTTGTCGTAAGAAGAGGAAAACCTTTTGACATATCATGCTCAAACATAGCTCCGGGAATAGAAATAGCATCTACTCCAGTCCTGTTCTTTTTTACAACTCCTTGATCTAATATCTTTTGAATTATATCTAAATATGCTTTCATCTAAACCCCCTATACTAAATCAAAAATTATATGTTTAAATACTTTTTTATTATATATGGCTATCTAAATATAACTATTCTAAAATAGTAAAATATTTAAGTAACAGATGGATTTTTATTTTTATGATTATAGGATTGACAGGCAGTTTTTGCGGGGGCAAAGATTCTGCTGCTGAATATTTAGGGGAGAAGGGGTTTAAACATTTTTCTTTATCAGATATTATTAGAGATGAGTGCAGGAAAAAGAAGAAGAAATTAACAAGAACTAATCTGCAGAAGATTGGCATTGAGTTGAGAGAGAAGTTTGGAGATACTGTATTAGCTGAAAGGGCTTTGAAAAAAGCAGGAGATGGAAAAGATTATATCATTACATCAATAAGGCATCCTGATGAAGTCAAGGCATTGATGAAGGATAAAAATTTCTTTTTAGTTAAGGTTGATGCACCTGTCAGAGTCAGATTTGAAAGGATGGCTGCTAGGAAGAGAGAAGAAGATCCAGAAACATTTGAAAAGTTCTTGAAATTAGAAGGAATGGAGATGGAAGGAAGCGGAAGCGGGCAGAGAATTAGAGAATGTAATGAAATGGCCAAAATAATCCTGGTTAATGATTCTAGTTTTGATGTTTTGAAAGAAAAGGTGGACAAGATGGTTAATGATTTGAAGAAAAAGATTGTTAAGAAAGAATTAAAGCCAAGACCTAGCTGGGATGAATATTTTATGAAGATTGCAACTCTTGTTGGAGAGAGAAGCACTTGTGTAAGACATCATGTTGGAGCAATTGCTGTAAAGGGGAAAAGAGTGCTGGCAACAGGATATAATGGAGCTGTTGCTGGAACAAAGGATTGTTTAGAATTAGGTTGTTTGAGAAATGAATTGGGAATTGCTTCTGGGACAAGGCATGAAATATGCAGAGCAATACACGCTGAGCAGAATGTTGTTGTGCAGGCTGCTATACATGGTATAAGCATAAAGGATGCTACAATTTACTGCACACATAGTCCTTGCATATTATGCGCAAAGATACTTGCCAATGCAAAGATAAAAGAAGTTGTTACTTTTAGCGAGTATGCTGATCAGAGTTTCAAGGAACTGTTTAAAGAGGCTGGAATCAAGTTCAGAAAGATAAAAAAGCCTGAGATGGAGATTAGTTTCTTGGAATAAATTTATTGAATTCTCAAAACTTTTGTCCTGGAAGTCTTGCCAGAATGGATTAGAATCTTCTTTTTTAATAATTTTGAAAAGAACTTGATTACTTCTGTGTTTGCTTTGCCTTTTTCTGGAGGTGCTTTTATTGAAACTTTTAATGCCTGCTTTTCATTATCCCAGGCAATAATTTCATTTTTTGGGGAATTTGGCTTAACAAGAATCTTTAATGTGTTATTTTTGATGTAAGAATCAATCATAGTGTCTCCATGTGTGCTTACACTTCTCACATTTAAAGAATTGTGTTGCTGGCTCGTCAGAAGCTCTTGTCTGGATTTCCCAGAAGTATGCTTTGTCATGCCCACATTTTGGGCATTCCTTGTCTACTAAAGGATATGCTGTGTCTTCTTTTTCAATGATTGCAATGTCTTTCTGCTTTTCAATTTTTTCTTTTATTGTTGTATCTTCTACTTCTGTTGTCTTATAGCCGCAGCTGCATGTCATCATCTTCTTTTTTCCTTTTGTTTCTGGCTTCATCAGTGAGCCGCATTTTGGGCAGAATAGCATAATTTCACCTTGGTCTTGCAATTGTCCACATATTAACTGCTGCAATCTTAATCCATCCCAGGAAAGGCACTTTTGCAACTGCTTTGCCAATAACCCTGTTTTCATTTATTTCATCTTCTTTCAAAGAAGGATATGATGTAGGGTTATGGTCTCCTTTTGTCTGGAAATATACAGTGCTGTCCTGCTCCCACTTCATAACTATCCTGTGGATTATCGGGTCTGGGCGTGTGCTTTGGAAAACAATTATGTCTCCAACATTGATCTTTTCAGGAGATGTTCCTCTTAATATCATTATATCTCCTTTGTTAAATCCATTCTTGAATCTAAATTCAAGGAAATCCTGTTTTGTTATGTTAAATGCCTGGTAGGAAACAGACTGAGTGCATTCCTTGTTATTGCACAGGGCATAGGAATCCCACCATGTGTCAAAATTTCCATTGTGCTCCATGCTTCCTGAAACAACAGCTACAATTGGATAGGAAGTTGATAATATAAACCCTAATCCAGGATAAACTACAAATTTTATCAAGATGAATGCAAGGATTATATTTACTATCCAGCTCCAGACTGAGTCATCTTCCCAGATAAAATGCCATACTTTCTTTAGAAATTTCTTAATTTCTTTTTGATCCATTTATCTTGAAATAAGGCAAAAGTAATATAAACTTATCGATTTTTTAAGAGAATATGGAACAGACAGCTAATAATTATTTTGAAGGGACAATGCAGCTCAGAAATCCAACTAAAGAGGTAATTAAATTTGCTAAGCAGATAATTGAAAATGAAAAATCTGTGTTTATAGCAAAAGAAATAAAAATCAAAAATGGCATTGACTGGTATTTAAGCTCTCAGAAATTTATGCAGATTTTAGGAAAGAAGCTGCAGAAGCGGTTTGGTGGAGAGCTGAGGATAACAAGAAAATTGTTCACTGTCAAAAGGCTTACAAGCAAAAGAGTCTATAGAGTCACTGTACTTTTTAAATTGCCTAAATTTAAAGTTGGAGAGATAGTAAGAGTTAGGGGAAGAGAGATTAAAGTCATTAGATTAGAGAATAAAGTGTATGGAATAGATATAGAAAAAAACAAAAAAGTTAGTTTTGATTACAGCAAAGTTGATTAATATTTTGGCTGAGGTTCAAGCTCAAAGAATGCTTGGGTATCTGGTTTTTTTTGAGCAGATCTATAAACAGGAATGCTAACAGTACCTCCAATTCTATCGCCACCTGGAGTACGGTGATACTGCCTGGTTGGCAGAGCATGTTTGCCATCACTATGCTCATTTAAGCATAGAGGAGGTGGTGGTGTTGCTGGAATTAGTTTTTTTGGTTTAGGTTGTCTGTCTGAAGAAGTTGTTTTTACTGGGAGTGTATAATCAACACTTCTTGGATTTGTATGTCCTGAAAATGTTGCTGAGTTTCCATCATTATAAATTACGTCAGTTCCTGTTACTCCTGGAAATTTATCAGACTGCCAGTATCTCATTTCACAGTGCTCTTTTCTTCCACGATAACCAATTGCTGTGCTTTGCACTTTCCTATCGCTATAAGGAATATCATTTACTGCAGGTTTACCTAAGCATCCTGGAGTGAGAATTGCAGCTGCAAAAAGTGTGCCTGCTATCAAAGCTTTCCTGATAAAACCTATGTTTTTAGGATTGTTAACTTTATCTGTTAATTCCATCTTATTCGCCCCACTATATTAATAAAATAGTAAAGTAAAGAACATTTATAAAGCTTATTGGATTTTTGCGTTGTTTGGGATTTCTTTGTCTACTGTTACCAAGGCTAATGAATCTCCTTCAACAGCTGCAAGAATCATTCCATTAGACATTTCTCCTCTTAATGGCTTGGGTTCTAGGTTAGCAAGGAAAACTATTTTTTTTCCAACAAGTTCTTCTGGTTTATAGTATTCTTTTAATCCTGCAACTAATTGTCTTAATTCATCTTTGCCTTCATCTATCTTTAAGATCAATAATTTGTCTGCATCTGGATGAAGAGCTGCTTCTTTGACTGTTCCAACCCTTATATCTATTTTTTGCCAATCTTCAAATGATATTGTATCCATTATAATCACCATTAATCGCAAAACTTTAATAGTATAAAAAAATTTCTAAAGAATATGAAAAAGTTATTCTGGGTGATAGCTACAGTTTTACTGATGATGCCAGTTGTTATGGCTAGGGAAGGGAGCATGCCTTTGCTTGCAGTAAGGGAATCTACTAATGAAGGAAGTGCTGCTAATCTTCATCTTGAGATCAAGTCAGGACAAGGAAGAGTTTTTATCGAGACGATTCCATTGACAAAGTTTGATACTCAGATCTCTACAAGGTTTGCAAAGGACATTGCATGTGATTATCTTGATAGGGACTGCAGCAAATATGATTTTTTCTATACAATAAAAGCTGATTCCCCTATTATTGGAGGTCCTAGTGCAGGAGCTGCTATTGCTATCCTGACTGCAGCTGTTCTGGCAGGGGTTGATATAGATGAAGATGTTTCAATCACCGGAACAATCAATTCAGGAGGTGTTATAGGTCCTGTTGGGGGATTGACAGCAAAGATAGAAGCTGCCTCTAATATCAATATCAAGACAGTGCTTATACCCAAAGGAGAGAGATTTTTGAAAGAGTTTAATCTGACTCTTGATTTGGCTGATTATGGAAGAAAATATAATATTGCTGTTGTAGAAGCAGGGGATTTAACAGAGGCTTTGTATTATTTTACAGGAAAAAGGTTCAAAGACAGGGTTCCAAAGGTTGAGGTAAGCAGAGTCTATATAGATACAATGAAGTCCTTGGCTGAAGATTTATGCCAAAGGACAAGTGAACTGCAGCAGAAGTTTTCTGGCTTTAATCTGGATTATCTTGGATTGATTGATGATAAGTTTATTTCTGTTGAAGAGCTGGCTGTTGAGCTCAGTGAAAAAGGGAAAAATGCTTTTGAAGACAAGATGTATTACAGTGCTGCTAGCTTCTGCTTTGGAGCAAATGTGAGATATAAAGGGATGGTGTTAAAGCTGAATGGATATAAGGATTTTAATGCTGTTAACAAAGAAATAAATGATTTTGAATTGATTGTAGATGATATACCTATTGAAACAATAACTGACTTGCAGACATATATGGTTGTCAAGGAAAGATTAAATGATGCAGCTGTTTCTGTTGAGCTTGCAGTAGATTCTTATGAAGAAGGAGAAGAGCATGCATATGAATTAGGATATGCTATTGAGAGGATTTATTCTGCTAACTCCTGGAGCAAGTTTTTTGATATTGATGGGAGGGAATTCAAGTTTGACAGGGAGAGCTTGATGCAGTCCTGTGTTAACAAGCTTTCAGAAGCAAAAGAGAGGTATCACTATGCCAAGATGTATTTCCCAAAGACATTAGATACTACAAAAGAGGAATTGGATTTTGCTTATGAAGATTATGATAGAGGGAATTTTGAGCTTTGCCTGTTCAAAGCAAGCAAAGTAAAGGCAGAAGCTGATGTTATCCTGAGTGTCATTGGAGTTGACGAGACTCAGATGAGTGTTGTTCTTGAGAACAAGCTTGAAGCTGTTAAAAGAGTAATAGCTGAGCAGCATCAAAACAAGATAGTCCCTATATTGGGCTATTCTTACTATGAATATGCCACTAGATTAAAAGAAGATAATGAGATTGGTGCTATGCTTTATGCTGAGTATGCCCTGGAATTGAGCAATCTTGATATGTATTTCAATAAAAAGAAAAGATTTAATCTGATGGATATAATGGATCCTGAACAGATGGTGCTGTTTGCTGGAGGAGTTGTTTTTGGCATTCTTGCTGTGCTTTTGATTAAGAACCGGCTTAAACGCAGGAAAAAGGGAAAAAGAAAGAAAAAACATCCTTATTCTAAAAAGAAGCATTAAACCTACGCAAACGCCCGAAAGAACGTTTGCGCAGGAAAAAGAGGTGATAGATTGTGATATTTGAACCCTATTTTCGCCCCCACTTTATAATAGGATTGTCTTATTTCTACTCTAGAGTGGTAGTTGTTATATAAAAAGTTTTTGTTTTTTTGGGGAAAATTAAGAAATATATTACTTCTTCTGTGCAGAATATCTCTCAACCAGAACGTCAAGACCTGTACGAATTATAGGGATTGTAGATGGTAAATGTTCTTTGATGAAATCAGCAGTTCTTTTTCCTGCACCGCTGTAATAAAAATCAACAAAAGCTCTTCCAAATCTACTTGGTATAAGAACTTCATTTCTAAATTCTCTCAATTTTTGAACCTGGGGTGCATTAATATCTCCATAAACTGCGGTTGCTACAAAACAATCACTTTCTTCTACCATATCAATAGAGTCAAAACGATGATAAGTTCCATTTGGAATTTTTATAAAACCATCTTTTAATTTATCTTGTTTTGAAGCTATAAAACATTCTACTTCCCCATCAATCCAGTAAGTAGCTGTGCTTAATTTAATGTAACTGCCATTTTCTGCTTTTAGGAGATTTTCTTCTAATTTGTCTTGTTTTTCAAATGGTACTAATTTAAATTTCTTTCCCATATTGCTGAGAATAATATGTAATTTATAAACCTTCGTCAATTTTAATTAATAAACCTTTAAATAATATTATCTATATCTTATAGTTATGAAGTGTTATTTGTGCAAAGGCAAAGCTAGTATAAAACAGCAGAAAGGAAGAAGTATCTGCAATAGATGTTTTTGCAAACTTATTGAAAAAAGAGTTAGAAAGTATTCTAGAATTAACAAGTTGTTTAAGAAAAATGACAGGATTTTGGTGTTAGGAAATGTTAGTAGATATTTCTTAGAAAGTATGCTTAAAGGGCTACCTGTAAAGTTGTTTTTTAGGAAGAATAATGTGAATAAAGTTGTTGTTGAATGGACTATGGATGATGAGGTCAATGAGTTTATGAAAGCTTTGTTTTTAGGAAAAAAGATGAAGAAAGCAAAGAAGAATGAAATTAAGCTGTTAAAAGTGCTGACTGATGATGAAGTTAAGAAATTTGCTAAGATCAAGAAATTGAAGTTCAAAGTGAATAAAAGGGACAAGGATGTGCAGAAGTTTTTAGATAATGTTGAGAAAAAACATCCTAATATCAAGTATAATTTATTGAAGAATATTAATGTGTTAAATAGGTTAACATAGGGGGATGTTATCAGTTTTAATAGAGCATTATTTAAGTTTATTTAATGTTTTGTTAAATAGGTTAACAATTAGATAAAATGATTAAAAATGCTTATCTGTTAAATAGGTTAACACTAGTAATCCTGTTAGTTTTAGTCAGCGGCTGCAATATTAGCGGCAGCATAGTTGGACAAAAGATTACAACAGTTGTAAAAGATGATGATGGGAGAATAGAAGCAGTGTATTTTTGCCCAAGAGATGACTGCAGTGGAAGGTTAGCTGAATTGATTTCAGAGGCAAAGACAAAGGCATATTGCGCTTTTTTTGATCTGGATCTGGAAGAAGTGATTTCTGCTTTAAGCAAATCAGAAGCTGATGTTAGGTTAGTTGTTGATACAGATAATTATGAATTTGTTGAAGAGCTGGATTTTGCAAAGCAGGATAACAGAAGCGCATTTATGCATAACAAGTTCTGCATTATTGATGATAAGATCATTTCAGGAAGCTTTAATCCAACTTTTAATGGAGCTGAGAAAAATAACAATAATATGATTGTCATTAAAAGCAAGGTCTTGGCTGGGAATTATGAGGATGAATTTGATGAGCTGTGGAATGGAGAATTTGGAAAAGGAAAGAAAGTGGAAAATCCAATTGTTTATCTGAATGGAAGCAAGATAGAGAATTATTTCTGCCCCGAGGATGAGTGCGGGGAAAGAATTGAAGAAGCTTTAGAGGAAGCTAAAAAGAGCATTCATTTTCTTGTGTTTAGTTTTACCCATACTGGGATTGCAAATGAGATTGTCATGAGGATGTATGCCAAAGTTGATGTTAAAGGGGTTTTTGAAAAAAGAGGAACTGGAAGCCAATATTCAAGATACAGATTAATGGATTTTCAGGGAGCTGATGTCAGGAAGGATAACAACAGTGGAGTGATGCACCACAAGGTTTTTATTATTGATAATAAAACTGTAATTACTGGAAGTTTTAATCCTTCAAAGAATGCTGATACTAGGAATGATGAGAATATCCTGATTATTCATGACAAAGAAGTTGCTGAAATATTTTTAAATGAATTCAAATTTATATGGGAGAGTTTTAGTGAAGAATGAAAGAAAATTTTGAAAAAATATATGAAAAGCCAGGAGCTGTTTGGACTAAAGAGAGTCCTCCTGCAGAGTTAAAAGAATTAGTTGAAATTGGAAAGATAAAACCATGCAAGGCTATTGATATAGGTTGCGGTGAAGGATTTTATTCTATTTATCTTGCTTCAAAAGGATTTGATGTTACAGGAATAGATTTTTCAGAAAAAGCAATTGAATATGCAAAAGAAAATGCAAAAAAACAAGGAGTCAATGTAAGATTTATAGTAATGGATATAGCTGATTTATCTGAATTAAAAGAAAAATTTGATTTTGTTTTTGAATGGGGGGTTTTACATCATATAATGCCTCCACAAAGGCAAAAATATGTAGAAGATGTAAATAATTTATTAGATGATGGTGGGAAATATCTATCAGTCTGTTTTAATGAGCAAAGTCCTGAGTTTGGAAAAGCAGGAGAAAAATATAGAATAGCAGGAACAACAGGGAATAAATTATATTATTCTTCGCAAGAAGAATTAAAAGAATTGTTTAAGCCATATTTTCAGATAATAGAAACTAAAATTATTAAAATGAGTGGCGGAGGAAAAATAGCTTTATCTCACCTTGGAAACTATTTCTTCATGGAAAAATGAAAAAATATGATGTGATTGGAATTGGGAATGTTTTGCTAGACTTTATTGTTGAAGTAGAAGATGGAATATTGGCTGAGATGGATGTAGAGAAAGGGCGATTCAAGTTGATTGAAGAAGAGAAAAGCAAAGAGATCCTGAAGAAGCTGGAGAAATATGAAGTCAAGACAGCTCCTGGAGGGAGTGCTGCAAATACATTGGCTGGAGTAAGTGTGTTTGGCGGGAGTGCTATGCTGCTTGGAAAGATTGGAAATGACAAGCATGGAGATATTTACGAGCAGAAGACAAATGAATGCGGAGTTAATGTGAGATTGTCAAGACATGACAGCAAGATTACTGGGCATTGCATCACTTTTATAACTCCTGATGCCGAGAGGAGTTTTGCAACTCATCTTGGGGCGAGTTTGCATTTTAGGAAAGAGGATGTTTTTGAAGAAGAGATTAAAGCAAGCAAGATACTGCATGTTGAGGGTTATCAGCTAGAGGATCCTGAATTAAGAGCAGCCACTGTTTATGCGATGAAAGTTGCAAAGGAAAATAATGTAAAGGTTTCAATTGACTTAAGTGATCCTGGATTGGTTGATAGAAATTTAAAAGATTTAGAAATGATAGTTAAAGAATATGCTGATATTGTTTTTGTAAATGAAATGGAAGCAGAGGCTTTTACTGGGAAAAAGAATGAAGAAGCGCTGCATGCTATCTATGATATGTGTGAGATAGCTGTTGTTAAACTAGGAAAAGAAGGAAGCTTGATCAAGGCAAATGATATGATTTACAGGATTCCTATCTATGAATCCAAAGTTGTCAATACAAACGGAGCAGGAGATATGTATGCTGCTGGAGTTCTTTATGGTATTGCAAATGGATGGGATATGGAAAAAGCTGGAAAGGTTGGAAGCTATGCTGCTGGAAAGGTTGTCAGTCAAGTAGGAGCAAGGCTGAAGAAAGGAGATGTGGATATAGAAAATGTCTAAACTTAATATTCTTAGTAAAAAGAAGAAGAAAGTCAAGAAAAAGAAAAATCTAAAGAACATTGTAAAATCATTTGTGCAGCATCCATTAGATACGATTAAAACAGAATATGAAGAACTTATACATCCTGAAGTTGAGCAGGATATTAAAGAGCATGTTGAAGAAATGAAAGAAGAAAAAGAAAAGCCTAAACCAGATGTTAAAGATGAAAGAATTCAGGGAGATGATAGTTCTGAAGATTTAGCTGAAGAATATGAGATTCCCCAAGAATATGCTTACAAGGATAAAGAGCATCCAACAAATAAAATAGCAGCAAATGTTAAAGAGATGGCAGAAGGTTATTCAGAAGAAGATAGCAAGCCAAAAATCAAAGATGAGTATGAGCCTTCTGAAGGAATTAAAAATCAGTATGAAGAATTTGAGGTTAAAAGACTTGAAAAACTTGGAGTTCTTCCTGGAGGATTGATGAAGTATCTGAATCCTATCAGGAAAAGGATGAAAGAAATTCTTCTAGGATACAAGAAGAATTAAATAAAATCAGAGATTCTGTGTTTTACTTCTATGTACCAAAGCCAGCCAAGAAGCAGGATAGCGTCCAAGGCTATTGGTATGTCTTTCATGCCAAATCTTGATATCAGATGGATCTTAAAAGAAGCTGTTGATATTGGCCATAACCACATAACTCCTTCTCCTGCCCCTCCACCAAGAAAATAATCCAAAAATATATGGAATAATATCCCGAATGTTATCACAAAAAAATACATTGCTTTTTTGTGTTTTTCCTGTTTTAGAAAGATAAAAGCAGGGATTAAGAAGATCAATCCAAAGATTGGGGTGTGGGCTAGGCCTCCATGCTGAAGCAAAATTGGAATATTGAAATTAAAGAATTCTGCAACCATTCTTAATGCAAAATCTATATCTGGAAGCAGTCCGGCAAACCCTGCAATAAAAAGAGTGTGCAGAGTGAAATATCTTTTGTGTTTTGCAACATGGTCTCTATAAAGTCCTACTAAAATAATTGTTGTCAGGATGTGGGTTACAGCTAGTGGCATTTTTTGTGTTTTTGATGAAAATAAAGGCCCAGATATTTGGAGAAATTGCGTTTGGGGGCGGTTCAAATACCCAGGCCTAAAAATCTCAGTTAAGTACCTCCTTTATGTTGACAGTAACCACATTGGTTATTGTCTTGGTTATGGCTTTGTTTTTTCGCAAAGCAATGATATAATTGTTGAATTCTGAAATATCTTTGAATTTCAGCTTGAGAAGCAGGTCAAATTCTCCTGTCACTCCAAAAGATTCTTTGACATGCTGGTTTTTGAAGAATGAAAGTGGGAGGTCTTCTGATGTTGAGAGGAACATGAAGACAATAAAATCTTCTTCTACTGCTTTGTTGTTGAGTTTTAATGTAAATTTCTCAATGATGTTGTTTTTGACTAATTTTTGGATTCTTAGATGGACTGTAGAAGGCCTTAGCTGGGCTTTTTTTGCTATGTCCCTTATAGGAAGACGAGAATTTTGTTTAAGAATGTTGATTATTTTATGGTCTTTGTCGTCTAATTTTAACATCTCAGATAGGAGTTATGTCCAATTAATATATAAATATTTCTATATCTGTCCAGATATTCTAATAAATATTGGACAAATTGAGTATTTTATTGCATAAAGTATATAAAATGTCTATGTTTGTTATTAGAAAAACATGAATAAAGGTGAAATAAAATGGATGAAACTACAGATTACAAAATAAAGGATATAACACTGGCTGAGTTTGGCAGAAAAGAGATTGAGATTGCTGAAAAAGAGATGCCTGGATTGATGACTGTTAGACAGAAATATGGAAGCAAAAAGCCATTGAAAGGGGCAAGGATTATGGGCAGTTTGCATATGACAATACAGACTGCCGTTCTTATCGAGACTCTTGTTGAATTAGGTGCTTCTGTCAGATGGGCAAGCTGCAACATATTTTCTACTCAAGACCATGCTGCTGCTGTAATTGCAAAATCAGGAGTTTCTGTATTTGCATGGAAAGGGGAAACATTGAAAGATTATTGGGAATGTACTAAAAGGGCATTGGATTTTAATGGAAAAGGGCCAAACTTAATTGTAGATGATGGTGGAGATGCCACTATGATGATACATAAAGGTGTTGAAATTGAAAAAGATCCAAGCATTTTAGAAAAAGATTACAGTTCAGAAGGAGAAGATTTTCAAGAATTGATGGCTGCATTGAAGGAGGAATATGCAAAAGACAATGAAAGATGGACAAAGGTTGCTAAAGAAGTTAATGGAGTTTCAGAAGAGACTACAACTGGAGTTCATAGGCTTTATCAGATGATGGAAGATGGCAAGCTGCTATTTCCAGCAATAAATGTTAATGATTCTGTTACAAAATCTAAATTTGACAATATCTATGGATGCAGGCATTCATTGGTTGACGGGATTAAGAGAGCCATGGATGTGCTGATATCTGGCAAAAGTGCAATGGTCTGCGGTTATGGAGATGTTGGAAAAGGAAGTGCTGAATCCTTGAGCAATGAGAAAGCAAAAGTAATGATTTCAGAAGTTGACCCAATCTGCGCTTTGCAGGCCTGCATGGCTGGTTATAAAGTCTGCACAGTAGAGGATGCATTGGCTGAAGCAGATATCTATGTTACTGCAACTGGGAACAAGGATATCATTACAGCAAAGCATATGAGCAAGATGAAAGACCAGGCAATTGTCTGCAATATCGGACATTTTGATAATGAGATTCAGATGAAAGAGCTGGAAGAGTGGCATGGAATCAAGAAAGAAGAGATAAAGGGAAGCGAATGCCCAGTGCACAGGTATACATTTCCAGATGGGCATTCAATCTATTTGCTTGCAGAAGGAAGATTGATCAATCTAGGCTGTGCAACAGGGCATCCAAGCTTTGTGATGAGCAATAGTTTTACAAATCAAGTTCTTGCCCAGATAAGATTATGGGAAAAGAAGCATGAAATTGGCGTTTACATGCTGTCTAAAGAATTGGATGAAGAAGTTGCCAGGCTGCATTTGGCTAAGTTAGGTGTTAAATTAACAAAGTTAAGTGAAGAGCAGGCTAATTATATTGGAGTTAAAGTAGAAGGGCCGTATAAATCTGAGCATTACAGATACTGATTTATTTTCCCCAACTCAAATCAGAATTAGAATAATCTATTTTTTTGCCTTTTAGATAGGGAGTTATCTCAAAAACTCCAAAATTTTTTATTTGTTCTCTTAACTCTATTTTTGTTCCTAACAAGAGGATTCCTAATTTATTCACTTCTCTGTCTGTCAACAAAGAGAGGATTATAATGGGGTCTATATCTTGAAATTCTTCTGAGAAAATATTATATGCCTGTTTTAATACTGCCTTGTGCACATCCCAATTTACTTTGTAATAGACCTTGTCATACATAAATGCCTTTAATTCATTGAATATCTCAAATTCTTTTCCTTCTGAAAATGAAACATATCCTTTTTCCCGGCTTTCCCTGATTAATGCCTTTATACAGTTGTCGTTTCTTCTTCTTTGTGTTTTTCCTAATCTATTTACAGCAGAGGGTATGTCCTTTTCTGTTAAGAATCCCCATCTTATTGCGTCATTCAAATCAGAAAAAGTGTATGCTATTTTATCAGAATACATCACAACAGCATATTCCTGAGGCTTGTTATCTTCTGTTTTTAATTCTTTGTCTCCTCTTGAATGAAGCAGGATTCCTTCTAATGTTTCATAAGTCAGGTTAAGGCCAAGCCCTTTTCTTTCAATATCCTGGGCAACAACTACGCTGTATACCTGATGCTCGAATTTTTTATCTTTATTTCCTAATTCAGAAAGTATTTTTTCTCCAACATGGCCATAAGGTGTATGCCCTATATCATGGCCTGCTGCAATAGCTCTGCAAAGAGGTGTGTTGAGGCCTAATAATTCTGAGATAGTTGTGGATATTGCAATGACTTCATTTGTGTGGACACTCCTTGTCCTTATATGAGGATTTGAAGGAAAGCATAATACCTGTGTTTTAGAAGCTAATCTCCGATATGCTTTTGACTGCAGTATTTTAAGCTCGTCTGCTGTAAATATATCCAAGTCATGGACTAGCAAATCTTCATCATACTCGTCTCTTCGCCCCCTGCTATCCCTAGCATCAAATGCTTTTAGCATCCTATTTGTTAGTAAAAGTTTATTTTTTAAAAATATTTATATAATTCAAAGTCTATGTTTTTATCATGACAAGAAAACCTATTGCAGCTGGGATGTTTTATCCTGATAATTTTGAAGAATTAGACAAGCAGATCCATAAATGCTTTACTGAGAATGAAAAAGGGCCAGGAGCATTACCTATTGAGAGAAGGGACAAGAAGATTATTGGAGTTATAGCTCCTCATGCAGGTTATCAGTTTTCAGGAGCAGGGCAGGCTTGGTGTTACAAGGAGATTGGAGAAGCAGAGTTTGCAGATGTCTATGTGATAATGGGAACAACACATGTTGGTTTTCCAGAGGCAGCTACTGTTATTGATGATTTTGAAACTCCTCTTGGAACAGTTAATGTAGATGAGAAGTTTGCAAAGAGCTTGATTGAAAAAGGAGTTGTTGTAGAGGATAAGATGGCTCATCAGAACGAGCATTCTATTGAAGTGCAGCTGCCATTTTTGCAGTTTGTAAACAAAGAAAATCTGGACAAGATAAAGATTGTTCCTATTGTTGTTGGAAAGGATGCTAATTATGAAAAACTAGGGAGAGCTATTGCCAGTGTTGCAAAAGAACTAGGAAGGAAAGTAATGTTGATCTGCTCTAGTGATTTTACACATTATGGTGTTCATTATGGCTATGTTCCATTTAGAGGGATGAATATCAAGGACAAGCTAAAGGAATTTGACATGGCTGCAATAAAATGGATTAAAGAGCTGGATAGCTGGAGTTTTATTAATTATGTTGAAGAGACCGGAGCTACAATATGCGGGTGTTATGCAATTGCTGCATTTATTGAAGCCTGCAAATCAATGGGAGCAAAGAAAGTAAGGGTTGAGCAGTATTACAGTTCTGGAGATGTAACTGAAGACTGGACTAATGCTGTGGGATACGCTTCTATAGTTGTTGAGTAAATCAACAACAGACTTATTTTTAATAAATTAAAAATAAGTATAGTTGTGGAATAATTTTATATAATAGAAGGGTAAATTAGTTCTTATGGAATATAAAGTGTGTAGAAGTGCCTGGAGTAAAGCAAGAGGATTGATGTTTTCCAGGAAAAAGAATTTAGTTTTTGTTTTTGATGATGAAAAAAGAAGAAACTTGCATATGTTTTTTGTGTTTTTTCCAATTGATGTGTTGTTTCTAGATAAAGATAAGAAGATTGTTGAGATAAAGAAGAATTTCAAGCCTTTTACTTATTACAAGCCAAAGAATAAGGTAAAGTATATTGTAGAGATTTCTGAAGGTCTGCCTAGTAATCATAAAATAAAAGAAAAAATAGAATTTTAGAATTTATTTTTTGGTTTAAAGTAGATCAGATATATTATAGCTGTCATCATTGCTATTAACATCAAAAATACAATAACACCTGCTTTTCCTGATGATTCTTCTTCAGCTACTGCTGCGCCTGTTATTGGAGAAGGTTCTGGGATTTCTTCAATTGGTGGTGGTGCTATTTCTTCTATTGGTTCTTCTGGAGTGCATTCTCTTATTTCTGCTGGTTTTAGGATTTCTGTTCTGCAGGCATTCCAATCTTCACATATTCTTGTTTGTTGATTGTCTACGCAAGAAGTCCATGAAATACAGTACCAATTTTCTGTGCATGCTTCATCTGTTTCATCATCATCATATTTGCTTGAGCACCCTGGATCATCAGGATAATCAATTAATCCATCTCCATCATTATCTCTATTGTCTCTACATTCTTGTGTTGAGCTGCTTCCTCCTGAAGATGAGGGAGTTGGAGTTGTATTTACTGTTACAGTAATTAAGGTTGAGAGAATATTGTTGCTGGTGTCGTTGACAGAGACGTTTAACCAATAAGTTCCAACAGAAAGAACTGTGTTGTTAGTTATTGTTCCGTTTGCAGCATTAATGGCAAAATTCGTTGTATCGTTGATAAAATATGTATCAACATCAACATTATCACTTGCATCAACATCATAACTAAAACTGTTTCCTTCAGTTATTGATTGGTTGGCTAATGCTGTATCCCATGTTGGAGCTGTAATATCGTTGACTGTCACTGTCATGGTTGAAGATGCAGGGTTATTACTTGTATCATTAAGTGTAACATTCAAAGAATAGACTGCACCAGCTATTAAAGCAGTTGCATTTGTTATGACTCCAGTTCCTAAATTTATTGCAAAATTAGTAGTATCATTAATGTAGTATGAAACAGTATCTGCATCTGAACCATTGACATCATAGGAGAAGGATGATGTTTCATCTACTACTTGATTTGTTAATGCCTGGTCCCATGTAGGGGCTGTTGTATCAGAAACAGTCACTATGATTACTGAACTGTTAATCTGATTAAAGCTATCATTTACACTTATATTTAAGCTATAAGCGCCAAGCGAGAGAGCTGTATTATTTGTTATAATCCCTGTTGCTGAATTAACTGCAAAG
>JAAOYC010000026.1 GCA_018221125.1 Candidatus Woesearchaeota archaeon | reverse complement strand
GAGTTCAGCAACAGGCAAGTCCTGTTAGATTCAGAGATATACCTTATCAAATCATTAAATACGAAATTCAATGACTCAAATACCACATTCTATTCAAGAAATCTAAAAACTACAAGATCAATACTAGACAAATACAATATAAGATATATCTGGATAGACCCAAAAATGAAGCAAGGGCAGGTATGGACAAGGGAAGAGCAGGGAATCCTATTTTTATTCAGGAATAGCGAAACATTTAAAAAACTCTATAGCAAAGATGATATAGAGATATGGGAATATCTAGGTTAAAAAATGTTTGACTTTGGAACGATACTGGTTTATGTTGTAGCTTATTTTGGTTTATTTACAGGAATATTCTTTATACTGACTCTTATTGAAAATAAAGATAATCTGAGCAATCCTAAGCCAAGATACTTCTCAAAAGTCTCAGTTGTAGTTCCAGCATATAATGAAGAAAAAACAATAGCAAAGACAATAAGATCACTATTAAATCTGGATTACCCTAAAGACAGGCTCCAGATAATGATAGTTGATGATGGAAGTACAGATAACACATATAAAGTTGCAAAAGGATTCAGAAAATATGGTGTAGAGGTCTTTACAAAAGAGAATGAAGGAAAAGCAGCTGCTTTAAATCTCGCATTAAAAAAATCAAAAGGAGAGTTCTTCGGCGCATTAGATGCAGATTCCTTTGTAGACAAAAAGGCTTTAAAAAAAATAATAGGCCATTTTCAGGACAAGAATATAATGGCAGTAACCCCTTCCTTAAAAGTATACGAGCCAAAAACATTTCTGCAAAAAATACAATACACAGAATACCTGATGGGAATCTTTCTAAGAAAAATCTTTGCATTTTTAGGCAGCATCCACGTAACCCCTGGCCCGTTCACTATCTATAGAAAATCATTTTTCCAGAAATATGGTGGCTATGATGAGTACAACCTGACAGAAGACATAGAGATAGCATTAAGAATACAGACAAAGGGATATGAAATAGAAAACTCTGTTGATGCAAGTGTCTATACAGTATCTCCTGCAAAATTCCTCCCGCTGCTAAAACAAAGAATTAGATGGTATACTGGCTTTACTGAGAATGTCATAAGATATAAAGAACTGTTTAACCCTGTAAAATATGGAAATCTGGGGGCATTCATCCTTCCAGGATCTTTCATATCAGTAGGATTAGTCATCATTACTCTGTTTTATGCCTCATATAAATTCATAACAAGAATACTGATACAGAATTTCATAAACCTAAGAGCAATTGGATTTGATTTAAGCAGATTCTTTCATTTCAAGCCAGATATTTTCTATGTAAACCTAAGCTCAAAATTATTTATCTCAATACTGACCATCATGATTGGAATAACAACTATCTATATAGCAAAAAAGCTGTCAAAAGAAAAAACAAAAATCAAGTTCTTTTACATAGCATACATGCTGGTTTATTGGATGCTTTTTGGTTTTTGGTGGCTTATAGCTGGGGCCTACACAGTTCTGGGAAAAAAAGTAGAATGGGGGCAGAGAAAGGACTATGTCAAAAAAGCAGTTGTCTAAAACAAAATATCTTGCAGTGTTTGCAACAACAACTTTGATATTTGTTATCGGACTGATGCTGGGCCAGAGAATGGCAGATAACAAGCTGACTAGTTTAGAAGACATAGAAAATGCCCTAAGGATTGACTCAATGGCAATGGAACTGCAATACCTCTTGCTTGCAGAAAATCCATGCAAAGCCTCTAACTCTACACTCTTGTCAGAAGAATTATATCAGTTAGGCTCAAAATTAGACTACATGGAAAAAACAAGGGGGGTCAATGACCTTGCTGTAATAAGATCAAAAGAATACTTTTCCCTGCTCCAGATAAGGCACTGGCTTTTCCTTAAAAGAGTAAAATCAGAATGCAGCACAGAGCAAGATCTGATCCTTTATTTTTATTCCAACAAAGGAGATTGCGCCACATGCGAAGAGCAAGGCTATGTTTTGAGTTTCATAAGAGAAACATATCCTCAAACAAGAATCTATGCTTATGATATTAATATAGAGAATCCTGCTGTAAACACACTAAAAGAGATGTTCCTGAAAAATCAGACAATTCCAGCTTTGATTATAAATGATTATACTTTTTATGGTTTTAAAGATAAAGAGGCGGTAGAAAAAATCCTTAAGATTAAAAGGTATTGATCTACATGAAAAAATCTACAGAAGCCAAAACAATAAAATGGATTATTATCGCCACGCTGCTCTTTTTCGTCGCTTGGGGTATTTATACAATATCAACAGGAAATGTTGAGTTCATATTTGACAGGCTGTTCTCAGCAGCGATAGTGTTAGCAGCATTATTTCTCTACAAAAAGATGAATCTTAAGCTTCCAGTGATCATTATAGGATTATTTACTTTAGTCCTCCATCATCTAAAGCTTTATGGCAACGTATACTTAGGAATTCCTTTTGACAGGATCATGCATTTTACAGCAGGCTTTGCAATCGCCTTAGTCTTTTACCAATATTTATTATCCCTGGAACAAAAAAAACAGCCAAACAAGATAAAAATCTTCTTTCTCTCAGTCTGCATAGCAGCAGGAATATCCTCAATGATTGAAATCATTGAATTCATAGGCTATTCAATCTTAGGACAAGGAGAAGGGCTTTTATTCTATGGAACAGGGGATTTTGGAGAATGGAATAATGTAAGCTGGGATTTAATCTGCAACACCAGCGGAGCAGTCTTTGCTTCATTACTGTCTTCATTTTACACAATAAAAAATAAAAAGAAATTTTTCAAAAAACTGCTGAAATACATAATCTCAATTGTTCTGATTATCATTGTTTACCCTATTATGGAGCCATTCATTTTCGGTAGAGGAATAGACCCTGCTGCAAAAGATTATGACTTCAATTATGTCCTTGATACAGCAAACATAAACAAAACAACATACATCTCGCTTTTAGAAGAATCAAAAAATCAAAACATCTCAAACTTTGCAAAAGCAGATATCCTCCTAATACTTGGACGCCTAACAAACAATAATACAGTGCTCTGCTCTTCTGTTTACTATTACAACCAAACAGGCAGTTCAAACCCAGAAGAACTTGCATTAGCATATGAAACAATAGCTTCTTTAAACTGCAATAGCAACAGCAAAGAATATTACGAAAAAGCATCAACTATCTGGCAATCCCTTAACAACAAATTCAGAGCAGAATTAACTCTTGCCTTAGCAAACAATCAGCAATCCTCTTTTGTATACAACATCTCTAACATAACCAAAGCAGCAACAAATGAAATAAAAAGACAAAACAAAGTAGTAATAGGCAAATCAAAAATCACTTTGACAAAAGATGACATCCTTGTATCTCAGACAGATAGAGTAACAAGAGACTGGCTATCAGCTCAATTGAATCAATCTCCATATGGAAAAGATTTGCTGACAGTATTCTCAGAAAAATTTACTTTGCCAGAAGAAGAGCTTCTCCCAGAAATTGGATGGCATGAAGGAGCAAGAATAAAAGAACTCTCTTCTGTTAATTTAACTCACAAAACAGCATCAGGAACAATTGCAATCAAAATAAAAGATAAATGGTATGCTCCAGATGAAAATGGAATCTTCAGATTTGAAATCCTGGAAGACAAAATCCTTTACCCAACAACAAGATTCCTAAAGCCAGATATAGCTGTAATCATAGATACCCACGGCATCTCAAGCATTGTAGAACAAGCAATCCGTTACAATGCAACAACTGTTATTGGCTGCTGTGATTATCCCGCAAAAATATCAGCAGCGCAATATCTCTCAGAAAAAGGGATAAATGTAATTTGCCTTACAGATAGATTCCTTCCACAAGCTTTGTTCCAGGCTAACAACATCCTTGGCTCTCCACCAATCAGAAAAAGACCATTCTCATTTATTATAGGAGACCATCCATTGACAATAAGCAGGTATGAAAAGATAATTGTAATGTATCTTTCCCCAAAATCAGAAATCTATGGGCTGCAGTACTATGACACTCCTTCAAGATATTTCAAAGAACTTAAAAAAGCCATAGACTTAAATGTAAAACACATTCAGATAACAGATTTCAACCAGATGGACAAGATAATCCAAGCAGCAAATTCAGACCATGCAAATATCATTGCAGTAAGGGTTTTTAATTCCGATGATTACAACAAAGTAAGCGAATGGTTAGCTTTTTCAAAACAACACAAAGCAATCCTATTCCATTCAGCTTCCTATCCATATGGCTATAAGCTCTTTAAAGAATTTCCAGACCAAACAACCTTTGATGACCCATCTCCTATAATCATCTAGCTTTCTTCTTTATCTTGATCATATCAGCAATAGTCATTGCTCCTGTTTCAGTTGTCCCAGTATTTTCATGAGATTCTTTATATTCTTCAACCAGCTTAATCCCAAAAAGCCTCTCCAGCTTTCTTGCTAAATCAAGAGATGGCTCTAAGCTTCCATTTTCTAATTTATGGATAACAGATTCCTTCTCAGAAATCCTTTTTGCAAAATCCTCTTGATTTAGTCCAAGCTCCTCTCTGTTCTTTCTTATCTTTTCAGAAAAATCAGAAACAATAAGTTCTATAGCCTCTTCTTCAACTTCTTCTTTAATTTCAACTCCTGTCATTCTCTCTTCAATAACAGGTTCCTTTACTTCTTCCAAGACCATTCCATGAGATGCACAGCCACTGCAGACATTCAGCTCTGTTCCTTCTATCTTAGTCTTATACAGCTTTCCTTCATTTCCGCATAAATCACATCTCATTATTAATCTCCTATGACTTTTACAACAACCTTCCTATTTCTTGGCCCATCAAATTCAGCAAAAAATATCTTTTGCCATGTTCCTAATACTAATTTTCCATCATTAACAACAACAATCTCAGAAGCTCCAATAATTGAAGATTTAATATGGGCATCAGAATTCCCTTCACTATGCTTAAATCCCTTGTCTTCAGGAACAACCTTGCTTAGCTGCATTAAAATATCAGATTTAACATCAGGGTCAGCTCCTTCATTTATAGTTATCCCTGCAGTTGTATGAGGGCAATACACCAGGCAAAAACCTTCTTTCACATCACTTTCTTTGACAATTGCATTAATATCATTAGTTATATCTATCAGTTCATTTCTCTTGCTCGTATTAACCTTAAATTTCCCCACCATAATAACTTATCATGCATATATCTATATAAAATTTTTCACTTTAACCCTCTTTTTGGAAAAGTTTCTTTCCAAAAAGTTTATATACCTCAAATCAATATTTTTCACTATGTCTGCCCTAATTCAATTGAAAAATCTCACTAAACAATACGGGAAAAAAATAGTTTTAAAAAAAATCAACCTGGACATAAATCAGGGAGAAATCTTGGGGATAATTGGAATGTCAGGCTCAGGCAAAACAACACTGCTAAATACATTAATTGGATTTTTAGAGCCAGAAGAAGGAGATGTTCTTTACAAAAACAAGAAACAAAAAAAATACACCTCAATTTTCAAGAACTCGCTAAAAGTAAGAAACAGATTTGGCTTTGCAACACAAGTCCCTTCTTTTTATCCTAGACTGACAATAGCAGAAAATCTTGATCATTTTGGTTCTCTTTACAACTTGAAGGAATCAGCAAGAAAAAAGAACATAGCAAAGCTTCTAAAAATGATTGGACTGGAGTCAGAAAAAGACAAGCTTGCTCAGGAACTCTCTGGAGGCATGGAAAAAAGATTAGGAATAGCCTGCTCCTTAGTCCACAGCCCTGATGTTTTAATCCTGGACGAACCAACAGCCAACTTGGACCCAGTTTTGAGGGAGGAAACATGGAAACTAATAAAAAACATCCATAAGTCCGGCACAACTGTAATTGTAGCGTCCCATTTATTAGAGGAACTGGAGCCTGTTTGTCAAAGAATAGGCATACTTCACAACAGCTCTTTGATAGAAGTAGGAACACCAGATCAGTTAAAAGGAAGATACTCTAAAAATGAGGAAATCAGATTAATCACATCTGGAAAGCATGATCAGATTCAAAAGCAGATGAAACAGGAAAGATATGTCAAGAGAATTAAAAAACAGGATAATACCTTGATATTTTATACGCCGCAGCCAGTTAAAACACTTTACCGATTATTACATTTAGTAGATGATTTGAATGAAAAAATAATAGGCCTGGAAGTAAGCAAGCCTTCACTAAAAGAGATATTTGAATCAATTTATCAAAAATAAAAAAAGAGGTGGCTGCTTTAAAATACCAAAGCAGTAAAAATGCATACATTATTCAAGATAATTAAAAAGAACTTTAAGCTGTTGATAAGAAGCAAAAGCTCTGCTTTAATTATAATCCTTGGGCCTTTGCTCGTCATCTTTCTTGTAGGAATAGCATTTGACAATATAAACAAATTCAGCCTGAATATAGGGACCTATTCTGAGAGCTATTCTCAATTAACAGAATCATTCACCTTAAAGTTGGAAGAAAATAATTTTCAAGTTCAAAGAATAGACTCAGAAGAAGAATGCGTGGATTTGATAAAGCAAGGAAAATTAAACACTTGCATAGTCTATCCAAAAGACCTGACTATAAACTCAAATAAAATCAATGAGATTGTCTTCCATGTTGACAATTCCAAAATCAATCTGGTCTGGATGGTATTGGAAACAATATCAGGAAAGCTTGAAGAGCGTTCCTCAGAACTTAGCATGGGCTTGACAACAGATTTGCTGGATAAAGTAGACCTGACCAAAAACGAATTATACAGGGCACGCCCAACAATAACTAATCTTAAAACAGAAAATCAGCAGCTGGCAGATAGAGTGGGAATCTCTTCTATCTCATTAGGGGATGCGCAGACAAAAATATCTGGCTTAAAGTCAAATATGCTGCTGAAAGTGCAGGGAATAGAAAAAGTCGTCTCAGAACTCCATACAAAAATAAACAAATCCAACATAACCTCTGATGAGAAAAGCAGTTTTAGGACAAGATTATCCGAAATAGAAACATATCTTTACAACATAAGGGGAAAATTCGAAGAACAAAGCACTGTTTCTGTAAGTGAAATAACTCAAATTACAAATCTCTTAAATGAAGCTGGATCAAATATCAATGCAATAAAATCAACCCTCTCTTCATCTGGCACAAAAATCACTGAAATACAGGCAGCTATAGATAAGATCTATAATGAAGTATCAAGCATCCAGATTACTGATGCAGCAACAATTGTAAATCCCATCTCAACAAGGATAAAGCCAGTTGCAACAGAAAAAAGCAATCTCAACTATCTGTTCCCTTCTCTTGTAATTCTGGTGATAATGTTCATCTCCATCTTGCTGTCCAATACACTGGTTATGATGGAAAAACACTCCCCTGCTTACTTCAGGAATTTCATAACTCCTACAAGAGATATAATCTTTATACTGGCAACCTATCTGACAAATGTTCTCCTGGTATTCCTTCAGTTAATAATAATACTGGCAATCTCTGCAGTCTTTTTCAAAGCCCAGGTACTCTCTGCAATACCTGCCACAATCCTGATCCTGTTATTATCCATAACCTTCTTCACTTTTGTAGGCATGATAATCGGTTATATCTTTACTTCAGAAGAAACATCTACATTAGCAGCAATATCTATAGGAAGCATATTTTTGTTCCTCTCTAATGTAATCCTTCCATTGGAATCAATGCCCTCTTATGTAAAGAACATTGCCCAATTCAATCCATTTATATTGGGAGAATCCTTGTTAAGAAAAGCGATAATATTCCAGGCAAAATTCTCTTCATTATCAAAAGAATTGCTCATCCTCTTTGCCTATTCAGCAGTGCTATTCCTGATAATCTGGCTTTCACAAAAAGCAGTAAGAAAACATCTCGGCCACAAGATTGCTTACATGAAATATCAAAAATTCAAGAAACTAAAAAAGAAAAAAGTGGCTAAAACAAAAACAAAGAAAAAGAAGTAACTTTTTTATAGCCTTTCTTCTTCTAAATCACTATGATAATAATTATTTCAGGCACACCAGGAACAGGAAAAACAACACTAGCAAAAAAGCTGATGAATTCTCTCAGCTACCCTCTTTTAGATGTAAAAAGATTTATCAAAGAAAAAAAACTTGCAGAATCGTATGATAAAAAAAGAAAATCAGACATCATAGACATAAAAAAACTTAACAAAGCATTGATAGAAGAAATTAAAACAATAAAAAAACAGCATTCTCCAGAAGGCATTATTATTGACTCCCATCTTTCTCATTATCTTCCAAAAAAATATGTTGATTTAGCTGTAATCACAAAAACAGGACTCAAGACACTGGAAAAAAGATTAAAAAAGAGAAGATATTCTAAAGCAAAGATAAGAGAAAACCTTGATTGCGAAATATTTGACATCTGCCTTAATGAAGCAAAAGAAAAAGGCCATAAAACTATCACTGTTGACACAACAAAAGGTATTAATATGAAGAAAGTATTAAAGAAAATAAAATGACTGAAAAAGAAAAATATGTTAAAATCTGCCCGCAATGCGGAAGCACCAATATAAAAATCCCTCCAGCAGGAATGGATATAAAGATGACTCAGCAGGATTACTGCACAGATTGTGGATTTTGGGGAATGTTTCCAGAAGTAAAAGAATCTAAAATAAAAGAATTCAAAAAACAAATTAAAAAATGACAAAAACCATAAGCGCACTGGATCTGCATTACTTAATAAAAGAACTCCAGTTCCTGGTAAATGCAAGGATAGACAAGATATATGTCCCAAGAAAAAAAGAGATACTCATCCAGCTCTTTGTTCCAAGCAAAGGAAAGTTTATGATAAAAATAGATGAAAAATCATTCTATCTGACAGAACACAAGCCTTCTTCAGCAACACCTTCTGATTTCTGCATGTTCTTGAGAAAAAAACTAAACAATGCAAGACTAAGAAAGATACAGCAGCTAGGCTTTGAAAGAATAATAGCAATTGACTTTGAATCAAAAGCAGGAACTTTCCAGATAATCGCTGAACTATTCAGCAAAGGAAACATTCTGTTGATAAAAAACAATAAAATCCTCATTGCAGCAGAATATCAGAACTGGAAAGACCGTACAATCCGCCCAAACATCCAATACAAGCATCCAAAAAAAGAATACAATTTCTTAACTTTAAGCCAAACAGAACTGAACTCTCTTTTGGCAAAAACAAATAAAGAAAACATTGTAAAATCTCTGGCAATTGACCTGGGCCTTGGAGGCACATATTCAGAAGAAGCCTGTCTGCTTGCTGGAATTGATAAAAACAAAAAAACACCGCAGCTTACAGAACCAGAAATCAAAAAATTATTCCTGATATTGGAAAAACTAAAAACAAAACAGCCGTTCCCTAGAATCATATATAAAAACAAAATAATTTTTGACTTAACTCCTTTTGAACTCAAGCTTTATTCTGATCTAAAACAAGAAAAAGCAAACTCTTACAGCGAAATCTTAAACAATTATTTCTCCAACATATCAGATATACAGGAAAAGGAAAAACAGCAGACTCAAATAAAAAAAATCCAGGATATCATTAAAAAACAAAAACAAGACATACCTAAACTAGAAAAACAAGAAAAAATCAATAAACAAAAAGCAGAATTGCTATACAACAACTATCAACTTATCTCCCCTCTTTTATCAGAACTGAAACAAATATCTAAAAAACATTCCTGGAAAGAGATCAAAGAGAAATTAAAATCTCATAAGCTAATCAAAGAAGTTATTTCTAAAGACAAAAGTATTGTTGTAGAATTATAAAAGGTGGCAGCTTATCATGTTTCCCGCGTAGTGCAGTACCGCATGATACGGAAGCTTGCTTAACTGCTGTGTTCGAATGGGAACAGGTGAACCAAGCCCCTATGGCCGCCTATAAATTAGCAATAATATTTTATTTATAAAGGTTGCGTTTTAGCAACCCCAGTAATTGAAAAGATTACGCTGGGTTGCGTTTTAGCAACCCCAGTAATTGAAAAGATTACGCTGGGTTGCGTTTTAGCAACCCCCGTAAACTTTGATAT
>JAAOYC010000025.1 GCA_018221125.1 Candidatus Woesearchaeota archaeon | reverse complement strand
GCTGCTTAAAGATTATCTAAAGGACTTCTCACTTTTTTGATCTGTTCTGTTGAAACCTTTGTATAACGCTGTGTTGTCTGCAGATTAGAATGTCCTAAAAGCTCTTGTATTACACGGATATCTACTCCAGATTCAAGCAGATGTGTTGCGAACGAACTTCTTAATGCATGGCAGAAGACTCTTTTTTTAATGCCTGCTTTGTTTGCTGTTTTCTGGATTATTTTCTGGGCTTGTCTTATGCTGAGATGTTTTTCTGGATTCTTAACATGGAACAAATACTCACTTTTATAGCCTTTTTTTTCTCTTTTCTTTAGAAATTTTTCAATATGCTCTATAATGTTGTTTGAGAGAATGATTAATCTATCTTTTTTTCCTTTTCCTGCGATAACTCTGCCAATACGCTCATTTAAATCCAAATCATTTACCTTGATGCTTACTGCTTCTGATACTCTCAATCCAGATGAATAAAGGAATTCTATCAATAAAGTGTGTTTTTTATTTTTTGTTGCAGCTAATAATGCTTTTATCTCATCTTTTGATAGGACTGTTGGAAGCTTTTTCTCACTTTTCGGAGATTTTACTTTTTTGAAGATCTCTTTTTCAAGTATTTCCTGGTAGAAAAATCTTAAACTGCATAATGCTAAGTTTACTGATGCTGGTTTTAGCTGCTTATCTGATATGATATGGGCTAAATATGATTTAATATCATCTTCTTCTATGTCTTCTGGCTGTTTTTTTATGAAATCCAGAAATTTTTGATTGTGGAAAACATAGGATTTTACTGTTTTTTCTGAAAATCCTCGAATCTTGAGTTCTGTTTCTAATTTTTGCAGAATTTTAAAAACCTCTTTTTAGATATTAGACGTACTTTTATAAAAACTTTTCTATGCTTAAAAATTTTAATCTTTGGTTATTTTTTTCAAGGCAATTACAGAAATAGTGATGATTACAGTTAAGATAATTATTGGGCCTCCAACTGCAGATAATGTGTTTCCAGAAAAGATTGAGCTCAATTTTTCATAAACAGTATATCCTGTTATGCCTGAATTAAACACAGCAATGATTGCAAAAGAAAGCATTACTAAGATTGCTATGACAAAAGGCCTTTTTTTTTCTTTCATTTTTTTAAAATAGATAAGCAGGTATTTAAATTTATCCAATTTTGAATTTTTTTGGAAAAATTTTGGAAAAATTTGCGCTTAAATGTTTTAAGTAAATGCTGGATGTTTGGAAATTTCTTGATTTTTGGGATTTTTGGAAAAAAGGACGCCTAACGTACATTACACGTAATTTTTCCTATATAAGAGGCTAAACTGGCCTAAAAGGGGTATTTTTGGCTAAATTAAGTTGGGATAGAGGTTTCGGATTTTTGAGGTTTTTTATGAAAATTAAGGATTTTGTATTTTTGGGAATTTTTTGATCAAAAAATTATGATGGAAAATTTAATCTAAAACCTTTAAGCAAAGATTAAAATATGTATAGAATAAAAGATTTAAGCAAAGATTAAATCCTATGCTAGTATTCTTTGCTCAATTTTTAGGATGTTTTTCTTTGCCTGCAGATTCTTGAATTTTGGATCAAGGCAAATAAAAGGTTTTGTCTTGATATATTTCTTTTGAATCGGGATGCCTTTTTCAAGCAGATTTGTAATATATTGCCTTGCCAATGAAATAGGCATATTCATCTTTTTTGCAAGCTCTGAATATGTCATTGGCTGCTCTTCTGTGTATAGGTTTAGGAACACGTTTTTTTCCATTGTTGTCAATGGATCTATATCTTCATATTTGGATGTTTTTCTTATCTTTTTGCCTGTTAACTTGCTAAGGATAGTGTATACTTCATCTATTCGCTCATTTAGCTTTGTTATCTTATTGTCTAGTTCGCATGAAAATTCATAATTTGACTGGATTTCAGCTGTGTTTTCATTGATTGATTGAAGATGATCTTCAAATTCCTCCTGTATCTCTGATACAACACTGCTTATTTTTTGCTTTACAACGTCTAAAGAATTAGATTCTATCCTCTTACTGATCAATTCTGTCATCTACACACCCCCATATGTAGTATGTTTTAGAAACATGTCATTTATATAGATTTCTATTCTGCAAAAGCTATTTCAAAACCTGTGTTTTAAGGAAATATGTCTTTTCCTTGCCTTCTGTAAAGCTTGCTATATCCTGCTCCTCTTCAATCTCCTGCAGCAGCCTGTAGAATGAGGATTTTGAGCAAATTCCTTGTTCCTCGACGACAATTTCCTTTAATTGAGGGCCTGAGATGCGCCCATACTTCTTTATTGTGCCCAGAATGACTGATTTTATGTATTCTTTTGAGTTTTTTGATATTTTACGCATCAGTCTTTCTTTGAGAGCTGCTCTTGGGGCTGGTTTTTGGGCTTCCAGATGGTCTATCCTCTCATGGATATCCATTATTTTACTGTATAATTGCTCTATCTTTTCTTTAGGAGCATGATAATCCACTATCTGCTTGATCTCATCCCTCTGAGGAGCATATGCTAATCTCTGCTCTATCTTTGCCAATCTCTCGTCGTGTTCCTGGTGTTTTTGATGGAAATAGGTTACCCACTGGAAGATGTTGTGCATATCACTTTTTATTCTCTCAAAAGCCAGCTTTAGAATGTAATGCAGTCTTCCAATATCATGTTTTTGCGTAGTGAATAAACCCATATCAACTATGAATACTAGCAAATTAATAAATCTTTCGTTTGTCCCAAAGGACTAATGTGGGACAATGCTGGGACAATAAATGGGAATGAGAAATAGCTTAGATGGTTAAATTTAAATAATAGGGGCGTTTTAATGAAATTAGCTGGGACAATTGTAGGACAGTCCTAAGACAGTCCTAGGACAATAAAATGGCTGAGAAGGCTGAATTTGATGGTCTGAGCGGTTTTTGGAGTCCTAAGCAGGACTGGGATTATTGATAAAATTTTGGAAAATAATTTAAGGAAAACATTTGAAAGATAATTGATAAAAGATCAATGAAAAAATAATTGAGAATTTATTGAAAGATCTGAAAATAATTTTGGAAAAAAATAAAATTTTTTTGCTGAATCTTATTAAAATTTTAGCTGAAAAATGGGCAAAAATTGAACTATTTTTACTGATGTTGTTGGATAGAAAGTGAGAATCTGGGCAGACTAGTGGAAAGTGAGAGCTGAAAAATAGGCAAATTTTGCTTGAATTAGCATAGTTAATGAGAAAGTGAGGGTAAAATAAAGGTTTTTCAGGGGTCTTTGATGCTTGAATTAGGCATTAGAGAGGCTGAGAAGGCTGAATTCGAGGTTTTAGTGTGTTTAAACAGCATGATTGGAATGGCTAAAAACAGGCTATTTTGGGGTTAGAAGGGCTGAGAAGGATGAATTTGATGGTCTGAGCGGTTTAAGCAAAATGAAAAGTGAGAGTTAAATAAGTGAGGATAATGGCTGAAAAATAGATAAAAATAAGGTTGGATCAAAAGGTAGGATAAAAGGTGAGAAAAGTGAGTAGATTTTGGCTAAAAAGAGTAAGAATTAAATAAAACTGAGAAAAGTGAGATATTGGGGATGATTTAGAAAATATGAAATCAGAAAAATCGGAAAAGTGAGGTAGTGGTATGGAAATTAGTACAAAAAGGCAACTGGCTATAATTTTAAGCCAACTGAAGGGCTTTGAACAGCCTAAAATCAGGCTTGAGCAGTATCCAACAGAGGCTGATTTTGCTGCTGAGATAGTCTGGAATGCATTTTATAGACGAGAGATTGAAAATAAAGTTATTGCTGATCTTGGCTGCGGAACTGGAATATTAGGATTCTCGACGCTGTTGATGGGCGCTAAGAAAGTTTATTTTGTTGACATTGATGAAGATGCACTGCAGATTGCCAGGGAAAACATGAAAATGCTTTCAGAGAAAATAGGAGAGAAGCTAGACGACAAATGCATATTTTTGGCAAAAGATGTGGTTGATTTTGATGAAAAAGTTGATGTTGTTGTTGAGAATCCTCCTTTTGGAATCAAAGGGAGGAGGCATATTGACAAAATATTTATAGAAAAGGCTTTTAGTGTTTCTAAGGTGATCTACTCGTTTCACAAGGCTGAAAGCAAGCAGTTTATCGACGCTGTTGCCAAGGATAACGGCTTTGAGATTACTGGTTATTGGGAGTTTAATTGGCCTTTGAAACAGACGATGAGATACCATAAGAAGAGAATACAGTATGTTCCAGTAGGGTGTTGGAGATTAGAGAAAAGGAAATAAGGGGAGATGGATTCGACGAGAATTGTGAATTCTTGCTTAACAGGCATGAGGGTAGTATTGATGCCCTGATCAAGTATGGTTCTACTGTCTATGGAAAGCCCACTGCAGACAGCTTGTCTGATTTTTTTGTTGTTGTGGACAGTGTAAGAAAGTTCCATAAAGGCAATAGAGAGCGTTACAGTGAAGAATATGGGGGTTTGAGATTCTTCATGAAAAGGCCTTTATTCCATATTGTTCTGAATCATCTAGGACCTAATTTCTACCAGATAAATGAAGATGGGCATGATATAAAAGAAGGCGTGATAAGCCTGAATTCTTTTGTTAGGTTCTGCAACAAGTTTACAATGTATACTGCCGGAAGGATGCAAAAAGCTGTTGATTTTGCTTATTTCAGGAACGAAGATATCGAAGATAAAGTAAAAAAAGCTGTTGATGTAGCGAGGAGAAGAGGTATGGAAAAGGCTATAAATCTTTGTGATAAAGGCTTTAATTTCAATGAATTTGCCACCTATCTTGTAGGGCTTAGCTATATGGCTGATTTCAGGCCAGGACTTGAGAATCCCAATAAAGTAAATCATATTGTGAATGCTTCTATTGACGTTCTTAAGGATATGTATGTGCCTTTATTAGATGATAATCCTCGGCTGGATAAGGTAGGAGAAAGGTATGTTAGAAAAGATAAAAAAGGCCAAAAGGCAACGAAATTGTATCTATTTTTGAACAAATTTCCCTTTACTTTCCTGAATATCAAGAATGCATTTACAAATTCAAAGGCAGGAGCTTATGTCAAAAGGAAAAGGCAAAGGAATACTGAAGGGAAGAAGGAAAGTGCCAGAATAGGGCAGGCTTCACAGAAAGGTTTTTAAATGACTAGCTAATTCTAATTGAAATGAAACTAAAGGTTCTCGAGGAAAAGAAAAACAAGATGGTTTTTGAGCTGAAAGGTGAGAGTCATACTTTCTGCAATGCATTGAAGCAAGAGCTGTGGAATGACAAGCATGTGAAGATTGCCGGTTATAATATTGCACATCCTCTGATAGGAGTTCCTAAGTTTATTGTTGAGACCGACGGCAATGAAAGCTCTAAAAAAGCGCTTATAGATGCTGCTAAAAGGATTAAGAATGTCTCTGATAAGTTCAAAACAGCTTTTCTAAAAGGAATAAAATAATAAAATGAAGCTAACTGTTAAGCAAGCTGAGAAGCTTATTAATGTTGCTAGAGAGTCTATTTCTGCTTTTTTTGAAGATAAAGAATATGAAGTTTCTGAGAGTGTTAAAAAGGAATTTAGCATGGAAAGGGGAGTTTTTGTAAGCTTGTATGTTAAAGAGCAGCTAATTGGATGTATAGGCTTTCCTGAGCCTATCATGGGGCTAGCAGAAAGTGTTGCAAAGGCTGCAAAGAGTGCTGCTTTTGAGGATGTCAGATTTCCACCTCTTAAAAGAGAGCAGATGAAGGATCTAAGAGTTGAGCTTTCTGTGCTTACTGAGCCTGAAGTAATCAAGGTTAAGAACCCTTCTGAATACCCTTCTAAAGTCAAGATTGGAGTAGACGGGCTTATCATAAGAGATGATTTTGGGGCTGGCTTATTATTGCCTCAGGTTGCTACTGAATGGAATTGGGATGCTAAAGAATTTTTGGATAATACCTGCAAAAAAGCAGGATTATCGCCTGATTGCTGGAACAATATGAAGAGGAATGTATATAAGTTCCAGGCTCAGATATTTACTGAGCAAAATGGGAAGATTATTGAGAAAAAGATTTAGCTTAAATTGACGAATTCTGGTAGTAGAGAGCTTCTGAATAAGCATAAGGTTTATAAGCTACTGGTGCCTAACTATGTTAGGATGGCTAAAGGAAGAAATAAGAAAAGGCAGAGAGAATTAAGCAAGCAGAAGAAAGCAAGGAAAAAACAAAATCAAGGACAGCAAGGGCCAAGAACAGTTCCTTCTACAAGTTATATATCGGTAGAACATCCAAGAGGTAGGAAAAGAAATTTTATGATTTTTGGATTAGCTGCTCTTGTCTTTAGTGCAATTGGAGGTGTTGAGTGTTATAGGCGCAGTAGAAGTGAATATGATTCTGATTCTTCTAGTTATAGTACGCCTGTTGAGGCTCAAGCTGCAGAGGTTGTAGATGTTCCTGTTGAAATCCCATCTGAGATTAGTTTTGAGCAGGCTGTTAGAAATGAACATTGGAGGCAGAGCTATCTTGAGCAGTTGGTTGAAGAAGAAGCTAAAGTTGAAGAATTTTGGACAGGTTTTGGAAGAATAGTATATGATCCTAATTTTAAAATCCATGATGAAGAGACTGGCAGAAATACTAATATGGGGAATAATGAAGCCTATGGAAGAATAAAGGTTTCTAAAGGCAAGATTTCTGTTCCTATTGCAAAAACTTATGTTGAAGAGAAAGGTAAAAAACCCCCTGTTTATTTCTGTCATTTAGGATTTAGAAAAGATATTGTTTCTTGTGAAGATGAATTAAAATCTTTATTAGATAATGAAGCTTTCCATGCTTATGAAACAATGACTAGAAAAGTTCCTTTAAAAATAAAAAGTGAATTAAGTGAGGAAGAAGTTGATAAAATATTAAAATCGGCAAGTGGAGATATTCCAAGATTAGCTCTAGAATTACTTAGTTTTGATTATCAATATTATAATATCTTAAAAAAGAAGAGAGTAGTTAGCAAAAATTTCGTTGATAAATTTATGAGATCTTATTTTGGACTTTATAGAGAATTTGAGGAACTAAGCGATAAAGAAAGTAATAATGGAAAATTTGCAAAGCTTGTATTTAGTTCCTTAGTTGTTAAATTAAATTATAGTGAAATAAGAGATGAATAGATGGCATTTATCAGAACAAAGAAGATTAAAGGGGCTGAGTATGCTTACATTGTAGAGAATAAGTGGAAGAGGAAGAAGACAAAGCAAAAGTCTAAGAAATATCTGGGAAGAGTATACAGGCCTGGAAGAGTAAATATGATGGATTTCTATGAGTATCATGATATTGATGATGTTAAGAAATATCTGGATTATAAGGGCAAGAAAGATATTATTGATGATTTATTGAAGCTGGAGATGTTTAATTTTGGGTTTAAAGAAGAGAAAGGAGTTTGGAGCAAAGAGGGATGTTTTCTTGATTTGAAGAAGAAAAAAGTTTATAATGAAAAAGGTAATAATATTGCTTTAGCATTGAATGACGGGTTTTTGACAACTTATGCTTTGAGAAAATTAATTAATTTTAGTGCGGATGTTGAAGAAGAAGGTTATGATTTTGCAAAAATGTTTATTGAAGCAGGAATTGCTGTTCCAAAAGATGTTTTTGTTGGTGTTTTTAGCAAAGTTTATAAATAATTTAGGAGATTTTATTTAAAGATGGCAGAAAAACCAAGACATATAGGGATAATCCTTGACGGGAACAGAAGGTTTGCAAAGAGGTTGATGAAAGAGCCTTGGAAAGGTCATGAATATGGAGCAAAGAAAATAGGGAAGTTATTAGATTGGTGTCAAGAAGTGGGTATTAAAGAAATGACTCTTTATGCGTTTTCTATGCAGAACTTTAACAGACCTAAGATTGAATTTAATTATCTGATGAAGATATTTAAAGAATTTTTTGATAATGAAGAATATAATAATAAGATACACAGCAATAAGATAAAGATCAAATTTATTGGAAGGATTCATCTGTTTCCAAAGGATGTTTATGAAAAGATGAAAGAACTTGAGGAAGCTACAAAGGATTATGATGATTATACTATTAATTTTGCAATGGCTTATGGCGGCAGAGAAGAGATTATTGATGGAATCAAGAAATTAGGAAGAAATATTGAAGATGGAAAGATTAATGCTTCAGAGTTGAATGAAGAAGTGTTTGAGAAATTCCTTTATATGAATTCTGAGCCTGACCTGATCATCAGGACTGGCGGAGACCACAGGACTTCTAATTTTTTAGCATGGCAGGGAGTGTATGCTGAATGGTTTTTTTTGGAGAAGATGTGGCCTGAGTTTGAAAAAGAAGATTTGATGAAATGTATTGAAGATTTTTCCAATAGAGAAAGACGATTTGGGAAGTAAATATAAAGGATAACCTTTATATATAATGCATATAGTTATAGTTTTCTCGGTGGGTGGATTGTTGTTTGGTTAGTGCCCCAAAATTTGATTCTATATAAGTTTAAAAGCTAGATAAAGATGGGAAGCGTTAAATTAGGGGCCAGATATGCAGTTGATGAATATCTTAAGATTAATCCTAGCCAAAGGGTTGTTGTTATAACTGACAGGAAATCTGCTAGATTATCCAAGGCTATAATAAATGCTGCTGAAAAGAGAACTCCTGAAACACATGTATTTGTCATGGAAGATTATGGAACTAAGAAAAGAGAATTTCCAAGAGAAATTATGTCGCTTTTTGAGGATCCAGAGAAAAAAGTAGTTAGTTTTTATTTATCTAATATTTCTTATGACGACAGATTTACATTATTAAGAATGGGGGATCCTGTTGCTGATTTGCTAGATAAAGAAAATTTATCTCATATAAAACATGCCAGCATGGGAGGGATTTCCAAAAAAATAATGCAGCAAGGAGTATGCGTCCCTAAAGAATTGTTAATGAAATATAGTAGTTTGATATATCGCAGGATAAAGGATGCAAAAGAGATAATTATCGAATCTCCTGGAGGGACAGAGCTTGAAATCATCCTTGACCCTAAAAAAATAGGATGGTGTAAAGAAGATCATCTTGATTACGGGATTTGGGAAAATCTTCCTCTTGGAGAGGTCTATACATCCCCTATTGACTGCAATGGAAAGATTGTTATTGATTGCATGGTGGGAGGGGGATTTGAAGCAGATTATGGATTTGGTTTTCTTAGAAGATATCCAATAACTGTGAAGATTAAAAAAGGTGAAGTTACAGAAGTTACATGTAGAAGGTCAACGCATCTTATAAGTTCATGGGGAGATGAGTTATTTAATTCAGACAATGTTGCAAATTATGTAGGCGAGATTGGATTTGGGACGAACTTTGGATTAGATAGATTGATAGGAAATATACTTCAGGATGAAAAATTTCCAGGGGTGCATATTGGAATAGGGTCTTCTATGCCTGATTGTGGAGAAAAATGGAGATCTGATATGCATACAGATATAATGATGTTGAATCCTTATGTTTGGGTTGATGGCAATCCATTGATGGAAGATGGGCATTATATATTAAGGAATGGTAATGGAAACGGAAACGGCAGAAAGTAAGATTTATATAACCCTTTCTTTATTTCTAATCTATGGGAAATGATTTAGATGAGCTTGTTGAAGGTCAGGAGCCTTGGTATAAAGGTCCAATCAAATATATTCTTGGAGTGTTTTTGATTTTGATGATTGTGTTATGGCTTATTCCAATCTATTCTGTCAAGCTTGATCCAGAGCCTTTAGAAATCCCTTCTATTGCAGAAGTTGTTCCTTCTGATATTTCTGTTGAAGAGACTCATTTTAATGATATCTCAATGGCAATGGTCAATGGAAATGATGAAGTTATTAAAGGAGTTGCTGACAAGATTGTTGTCAAGGCTTGCGGGAACAGAGGAAGGGTGTGCCATGCAAAAGCATTGTTTTATTTTGTAAGGGATAATTTTGAATATATCAATGACCCTACTGCTTATGAGTATGTCAAGACAGCAAAAGAAAGTTTAGTTTCAGGTGGGGGGGATTGTGATGATAGTTCTGTTTTATTGGCTAATCTATTAGATGCAATTGGAGTGAGGATAAGATTTGTGTTTATTCCAGGCCATGTCTATGTCCAGGCTTATCTGCCAGATGTTTTGAACCGGTATAAGCAAGATGGAGATATGGTAAATCTTGATCCTGCCTGCAAAAGCTGTGACTTTGGAGAGATTTCCTGGAAAAGTGCTGGGAAAGAAACTAGGGTTGTTGGTTAAGAGAAAATGTATCCTGTCATTTCTTGAGATTTTTGCTGCTTTAATTTAAGGTTTTCTTCTTTTTCTACAAATCGTTTATACTGGCCCATCATAAGTATCCATGAGTCTTTACTTATTTTCCCAGATTCAAGTGCTTTCTTAAGATGAACCATAAAGGGGTCTTTTTCCCTTAGGTTTTTTTCCATAATATCCTTCAAGCCTCCTGAGAATAATCCTGCAAAATTGATTGAAACAAAACTTAGCCTTATGCCTTTTTTATCAACTATTGAAAATCTAATTGGTTTTTTGTTCTTTTTAGCTAATTCCTTTATATTTTTATAGAAATTATATTTGTCCTTGATAGCTTCTGCATTTATTTTTAATAAAGGTTTAAGATTGTTGTTAAGAAATGTTATTTTTTTAGATAGTATTGTATTTCTAGCTCCACTTCTATGTGTATGATGTGCGAATTTAGTTATGCTTAGAATTTCATTAATATCAGACAGAGGGATTTCTTTTTTTCCTATAAGTCTTTTTAGAGCTATATGGCTATCATTTAGTTCAATAGAATATTTAAGTCCAGTTTGAAGTAAGTGCGTTATTCCAAACGAAAAAGTAGATATGCCTGCTAAAACTACTAATATGATGGCTTCCTCAGCACCATTTGAAGCAGCAATGATTCCTATTACAAGTAAACCAAGAGAAATCAAAAAAACATATAATGTCCATAAATGAAACTTATATTTATTTTTCATTTTTTATTTTAAGCAAACTTTGTTTATAAAGGTTTGTTTGTTTTTATCGGAATATTTTTAATTAAACTTTCAAAGATTACTATCTTTTTAATATTTTATTTTCGCAACCTTTATAAATCATCTCAAACTTCTGAATGCTACTAGTATTCCCGTACATACTACTTCGGTAGGAGGGTAGCGTAAATGGACAAAGAAACTGTAAAAAAATCTATTGAAGAACTGAAGAAATCTAATAAAAGAAATTTTAAACAGACTTTTGACTTAATCATTGTTCTAAAGAGTCTTAATCTTAAGAAGCCTGAAGACCAGATTGAATTCTATCACCAGATGCACTACAGTGTTGGAAAGCAGATCAAGATATGTGCTTTGGTTGGTCCTGAGCTTGCTGGGCAGGCAAAAGAGTTATTTGATACTACAATCCATATTGATGATTTTCCTAAGTATGCAAAAGACAAGAAATTATTGAAAAAGGCTGGAGCTGAGCATGATTTCTTTGTTGCACAGGCTACAATTATGCCACAGGTTGCTACAACTTTTGGTAAAATTTTAGGGCCAAAAGGAAAGATGCCAAACCCAAAAGCTGGCTGTGTAGTTCCGCCAAATGCTAACTTAAAGCCCTTGGTTGAGAAATTAAAGAAAACAGTAAGAATTGCTGCGAAAACAATTCCGATGATCCAATTAGCTGTTGGAAAAGAGGATTCTAAAGAAGAGGAAGTTATTGATAATATCCTCACAACATATAATGATCTAGTTCACCGTCTTCCTGGCGGAAAAAACAATATCAAGAGGGTTTTGCTTAAATTAACAATGAGCAAGCCTGTAAAGCTTGAATAAACAAAGTTGGGCAAAGCCCAACAAGGTTAAAATAAGGTTTTAACGATGGCAGAAGAAGAACAGAAAACGGAGGTGGGAGAGAAAAAAGTAGAAGAAACTCCTAAGCCAAAAGAATCTGAAAAACCAGAAGCTCATGTTTCTAAATATAAGACTAAAGTTGTAAAAGAACTTGTTAAATTAATGAAAGAATATCCTATTGTCGGAGCTATTGACATGGAAAATATGCCTGCTGCTTCTTTGCAGAGGATGAGAGCCCAGCTGAGAGAGAAGGTTGTCATGAGGATGGCAAAAAGGAGGATTATGAAGTATGTTTTTGATGAAGTAAAAGCAGAGAAAAAAGGCATTGAAAAGCTGATTCCTCATCTAAAAGGAATGCCTGCTTTATTGTTTACAAAAGAAAATCCTTTTTCATTGTTCAAGACTATAAAGAAAAATAAAAGTCCTGCTGCAGCAAAGCCAGGACAGATTGCTCCAAAGGACATAGTTGTCAAAGCTGGACCAACACCATTTGTTCCAGGACCTGTTATTGGAGAATTAGGAGCAGTAGGAATCAAGACAGAAGTCAAGGAAGGAAAGATTCATGTTAAAGAAGATGCAGTTGTTGTTAAAGAAGGAGAAGAAGTAAATTTAGCTGCTTCCGGATTATTGCAGAGACTAGGAATTGAGCCAATGGAGATTGGCTTGGATTTGGTTGCTGTTTATGAAGATGGAGTTATTTATGATAAAAAGGTTCTAGATATTGATGAAGATGCATTCCTGCAGAGCTTATCTGATGCAGGAAGATGGGCACTTAATTTGGCTGTTGAAGTCGGTTATTATACTAAAGAGACTGTTAATGTGTTAGTACCAAAAGCATTCAGAGAAGCAAAAGCAGTTGCATTAGAAGGAAACATAATGGCTGATGCTGTTCTTGAAGAAGTCTTAGCAAAAGCTGAAAGACAGGCTAGTGCTTTGAAAACAGAAGCAAAGATTGAAGTAGGACCTCAAAAAGAGGCAAAACCTGAAGCTCCTGCTGAAGAAAAGAAAGAAGAGCCAAAGGAAGAGAAACCAAAAGAAGAAGAAAAAGCTCCTGAACCAGAACAAAAACCTGCTGAAGAAAAAGCAGTTGAGGAAAAGAAAGAAACACCAGTAGTAGAGAAAAAAGAAACTCCTGTTGTTGAAAAAAAGGATGAAGTTCCTGCAGAGGTTCCTAAAGTTGAGGAAAAGGCAGAAGAGGAGAAACCTGTTGAAGAAGCTAAGCCAGAGGAAAAGAAAGAAGAAATAAATGTTGAGGAAGTTAAACCTGAAGAAGTTCCAAAGGCAGAAGAGGAGCTGTCTCTTATACACATCTGACGCTG
>JAAOYC010000002.1 GCA_018221125.1 Candidatus Woesearchaeota archaeon | reverse complement strand
TTTGTAGATCCTGAAGCTGCAGATATTGTATTTGGATTTAATGTAAAAAAAATACTGGTGCCGCTTGATGCATGCAATCCTATTGTGCTGCAATTGGAGGATTTCAAGAAGCTGGAGGGTTCTATGCTGTATAGACCATTGATGAGCATGGTCAAGCCTTACATAAAGAATGCTATCAAGGAAGAGGGTATTGACGGCGCCCTGATGTATGATCCACTTACAGTCTATGCTATCTTAAATCCAGAAGCATGTGAATCTGGCGTATACAGCATAAGGGTTGATATTGGCGGAGATAAAACAAGAGGCAAACTGATTGCTGAAAAAAGAGATTCAAGAGATGGTCCAAGAGATACAATTGTTATTGAAAAAATATCCTGCGAAATATTCAAGAAGGATTTTATTGGGATCCTAAAGGATTGATGATTCCAACCAATGCGTATCTTAAGGAACTGTTGTGGAATCTGTCTCCTTTTTCAGATTTCAGGGGAGTTATTCTTGCTAAATGGATTTGATAACCTTTTTCCCTAAGATAAAGAAGCCGGTCATAATTTAAAAGCGAGCGGTAGATATCTCTTAGGATTGTCTGACGACATTCTTTTCTTTCTGCTACGCCTCCTTCCATTTTTTTTGCTGTTCTTACTATTCTTTTCCTGAATAAATCTTCACAGCCAGATAAAGAACGGCTTCTTGGAAGAAAATATATTCCAGGCTGTTCTGATCTTCTTTTTATCTTTCCATAGCAGCAAGGAACACAGATGATATTTGCTGAAGAAGAAACTGCAATATCTATGACCCTGTCTGTCAGATTCCCACAGGCGTGAAGAGACAGAACAATATCTGGCCTGGTTTCAGGCAGATAAGTGAATGCGTCTTCTGCACTAAAAGATAGATTTGAAAGCAGATTGTTTTGCTTTAGTTTTTCTACCAGATTATTATTTGAGTCTATGCAGTGAATTTTTGCAGAAGGATACTGCAAAGCCAGGTTATGGGCAAGTAGACCACTGCCAGAACCGATTTCAAGCACTGTTTCAAATGGATTAAAGAAATCAACAATAGAGACAATTCCCTCTATCTGAGCCTGCTTTCTTAATGATTTTATTCTTTTGTGCCTTTTTTTATTATGATTTTCCTGCATTGATACAGATGTAAACTCTTTGCCAGGAAATTCTGTTATTATAGAGTCTAGCAACTGTTCAAGCGTGTTTTTATAATATCTGCTGTCTAAAACCGAAAGAATATACTTAAATCCTTGTTTTGAGATGATTGGATTTTCATTTAACAATTTCTATGGCCTGTTTTAAATCTATTCTATCCTTATAAAGAGCCATTCCTATAACTGCTCCATCAATTCCAATATCATGAAGTGCCTTGATATCTTCCAAAGAACTGATACCTCCAGAAACAATCAGAGGGATATCAATTTCTTTTTTAACTGTTTTTATATAATCCAAATCAGGTCCCTGCAGTCTGCCTTCTTTGTCTACACATGTTAGCAAGAATTGACTGCAATAATTCTGAAGTTTTTTTCCAAGCTCTATTGGATCTAGTTGAGTGGATTTAAGCCATCCATGAGTTAAAATCTTTTTATCTTTGTAATCAAGCGCTACAATTATCCTGTCCCTGCCTATTGAACTGGATAATTCTTTTAAGAAATTCATATCTGAAATAGCCGATGTTCCAACTATAATGAAATCTGCACCAAGTTTAATCAATTCAAATGCTTTCCTGATATCTCTTATCCCTCCTCCAACTTCAGTTTTGACAGAGGTATTTTTAATGATGTCTTTTATAGAATCTAGATTATCTCCTCTGTTTTTAGCAGCATTTAAGTCTATAATATGCAGTCTTTTTGCTCCTTGAGATTCAAATTTTCTTACTACTGCATTCACGTCTGATATGCTTATCTCTTCTGAGCTGAAATTGCCTCCAATAAGCTGAACACATCTTTTATCTTGAAGGTCTATTGCTGGAATTATTAACATTTTTATATTTCCCCATCCCTTGCTCTACAATATCTTCATTAACTTCTGCATTATATACTCCTAATCTGAATTCTCCTTCATCAAACAAAGCTACCCCTGTTCCTATGCCAAAGAGCATTTCTTCGCCAATGATGTTTTTATGGATATATTCTGCAATATTTTCTGGATCATCTACAGATGTATTAAGTTTGAATTCTTTTTCTAAATCTGTATCTTTATCATATATAAAAAATAATCGATCTTCAAGGTTTTCTCTACGCTTGTTGGGATATGCACAGATTCTTTTTTCTTTTTTTTCTATGTCATTTGTTCCAAGATATAAATTAATATTTCCTTCCCTATCTAAAGAACTTACTCCCCCTATTCGTGCATCATTTGGTAATCCTCTGAATTCTAAAAGTGTTAAATCAAGAGCAATCTCTGGCCTCATATTATCCTGAATATTTTTTGCTGTCCTTTTGCACATGTGCCCATTAAAAGTAACCATATAGATACTTCCTAGATCTTCTACTTTTCCAGATCTAATACATGAATAGTTATCTACTTCAGGATCTTGATTTGTAGAATGGCTTTCATATCCTTTTCTAGGAAATACATTTATTTTACCTTTTTTTGCATTTGCTCTTAATTCTCTGTAAGGAATGCTTTTGCTAGCTAATGTAAAACTAACTAAAGGCTTTTGATGATATACTCCTACTCCCACTATTCTAGATGTATACATTCTATTCATTTCCTCTTAGACAATTGTAAACAGCTGCTGTCTTTACTTTTTCCTGGGTTCTTGCTTCAAGATTCTTCAATGTGATTGTGTCTTCTTTTATTTCATCTTCTCCAACTAAAGCCACATATGGTATTCCTAAAGACTCTGCATAATTGATGCTTTGCCCTACTTTTTTTCTATGCTGAAGCTCCATATCTACATTCAAGCCCTGATTTCTTAATCTATGGGCTATTCCCAGGCATTCATCTGTTGTTTTTCCGATTGGTATCAGATAGATCTCAGTATTTGTTTTTTTAGAATCTTTTTTATAGTCTTTTAGAACCATTACAAGCCTTTCTAATCCAAATGAGAAGCCTACAGCAGGGATTTCTTCTCCTCCTCTAAAATCTCCAACCATATCATCAAATCTGCCGCCTGCAAGAATTGCAGATCTCACTATATTCCTGTCCTGGAGATATACTTCAATTGTTGTTCCTGTGTAATAATCTAGTCCTCTTGCCAAGCAAGGGTCAAATTGAATAAAATCCAGCCCCATCTTTGCTGAGTAGTCTAATAGCTGTCTTATCTCTGTTAATCCCTCCCTACCTTTTGGCGAGGATATGATCTTGCTTAATCTTTGATAAGTCTCTTCATTACCTCCCCCTAGTTGAATTGCTTCCATGATCTCTTCTACTATCTTAGGATTAAGGAGTTTTTGCCCTTGTGTTTTATATCCCTCAACTTTTGCGTATAATTCTGATTGGTCTTCTTCAGTCTCAAAAAAAGATAAAATATCCTGATAGCCCTGATTATCAACCTCAGCTACAATCTTACTTTTGATTTCAGGAGATTTAACTACAGATATTCCTCTTTCCTTATACTTATCAAATAATTCTCCCAGTATTTCATTTGATAGAGACATCTCTTCACTAAAAGCAGTTAATTCAAGAAGTTCTTCTCTAACACCATCTAATCCTATCTTATCTGCTCTATCTAATGTTGAGATTGTCCTTAGTTTTGCATAATCAGGCACTCCTGCATAATCAAGCAGGCCTTCCAGGAGTTTACGGTTGTTTATCTTTACCTCTACATTTCCCAGGCCCAGTTCTCTAAATGCATCCTGTGCTAATGCAAATAACTCTGCTTCAGCAGCCATCTCTTTAACTCCAAGAATATCTACATCGCATTGTGTAAAACTTCTGTATCTTCCTTGTTCTGGCTGTGTTGGGCCGTCTCTAAATACTTCTCCTATAACATATCTTTTAAATGGAAACTTGATGTCTTTATGAGACGCTGTAAATCTTGCCAGAGGAACTGTCTGGTCAAATCTCAAGGCTATCTCTCTGCCTCCCTGGTCTTTTAACAGAAATACTTCTTTTTGGATTTCCCCTCCTCCTTTGAATCCCAAAGCTTTCCTGGTTTCTACCATAGGAGTTTCAATAGGGACAAACCCATATTTTTCAAATATATTTCTTAGAGTATTTCTTATTTGGTTCCTTATGATGGCATCTTTACCATACCAGTCTTTCATACCTTTTGCAACATCAAATTTTGGTTTTGCCATTTTTTATCCCTCCTGATATAATCCTAATTTGTTTAATATATATTTTGCAGCGTCTCCTCCAAAATGTAATCTGTCTCTTGGTACTGCTTCTGGTATGGCTCTGGCTATTTCAAGAGAGTAAATTGTGTCAGAGAATCCTCCCACTCCTGCGATTGGGGCTACGACTTTGAAAGCTTCTTCTGATGTTCCCTTATCCTGATAATCTTTTATTCTACTATTGATCTTCATCACATGATAAAATTCAATTGCAGTTCCTGCTGAGCCTCCAATTATTTCTACACCATCTGATAATTTTGCAAAAACTCCTGATTCATCTCCATATTCACTTTGTCCGTATTCAGGAGCTACAACTAGTTTTAAGTCCAAAGAGTTTAATGCATATTTTTCTCCTCTTGCAGGCATTACTCCGATAGTTTTTAGTCCATAATCTTTAGCTACTTCTGTTGCGAATTTTGGGATGCCCCATGAAGTGCCTCCTGTTAGTATTGCCACAGGACAGTCTTTGAAATAAATCATGCTATCTTGGATTATTCTTTCGACTGCTTCTTTTTCTTCATCAGCACCTCCTGAAAAAGCAATTATTTTTTCGATTCCATTTTTTGAAGTAAATTCTTGTACTTGTTCATTCATTTTCATTACCTCCTAATTGAATTGTTTTTAATATGTACTCTTCTCCATCTTGAACTACCGTGCGATCAAGGTAAGAAAAGCCAGGATTATTCCTTCTAACAACATTGACTAATTTATTAAAATAAGAATCTGCAATGGCTCTTACGTCGTCGCAATTTTCTTCTGGTATTGTTGCGTGCTTGCTAAGATGGGAAGCATAACATTTGTAAGTTCTTCCTTCTGAAATGACTGATCTGCCATCAAATCCTATCAGGTCTCTAAGTTCTATCCATTCCCCAAAATCAAATAATCCTTCTTCAGGAACAATCACTTCTATATCAGTGTCCTTGAAGTAAATTTTGTCGCCTGCTCTGTTGACTGTGTTCTTATTGCATATGCCTACTCTAAATTTATTAACTGATATTCCATTTTTTTTAAGTCTACAAGAAATATTTTCTAAGGTTTCACCTTCAAAAATACCTATATCTACTAAATCATATTCTGATTTAGTAAGTTTTTTTATCTGCTCATCAAGAGAGGATGTTCTATATCTTGGAGAGATTCTCTTTGATGCTTTTTTATTTCCTAAATCTTCTGTAGGGAGTGTCCTGGTAACTGATATTGACTCCCCATGATTTTCAAAATAGATATCATCCAAATATAACAGATTTGAGTTTTCAGGCAGATCTATTTGAATTCTGTCTATAACAGATAACTTATGATCCTGCGGCAGGTATGCTCCTATAC